>NZ_CP044125.1:3693908-4021878 GCF_016864575.1 Rhizobium sp. BG4 | reverse complement strand
GCCAATGCGAATGTGCAGATGATCGTCATCTCGGCGCGCGATGGTGTCGAGACCTCCAAGATCCAGGACGAGACCGAAAACCTGCTGCGCGAGCGCCGCAAGATCATTCCAGGCCGCGAGGACGATTTCAACGTCAACGACATGACACAGATCGCCGAAGCGATGACCGGAACGACGACGCTGCTGACCGGCCTGCTCGGCGCCGTCGCCGCCATCAGTCTGCTCGTCGGCGCATCGGCATCATGAACATCATGCTGGTATCGGTGACCGAGCGAACCCGCGAGATCGGTATCCGCCTGGCGATCGGCGCGCTGGAGACGCAGGTCCTCATGCAGTTCCTCGTCGAGGCGGTGGCGCTGTCCTTGTTCGGCGGCATTACCGGTATCGTGCTCGGCATGGGATCGGTTTCGTTTCGGTGACGCTGCTGAAGGTGCCCTTCGTCGTCAGCCCGCTGATGATCGGCGTCGCCTTCGCCTTCTCGGCGGCGATCGGGATGATCTTCGGCTATTTTCCGGCCCGGCGTGCTGCCCAGCTGAACCCGATCGAGGCACTGCGTCACGAGTGACCTGAAGTCACCGCTCTTTGATATGTCATCCCCACACCCAACCTTGCCATTGCGCCGGATGCGTGTAAGGGATGATATATCAGTAAGTTGCGGCGGATCACCGAATGCAGAACTCGCAAAGTCACCAATCCTACCTGGCGCTTGAGCACGCGATCGTGACGCTCGCTGTGAAGCCCGGTGCCATGGTGACGGAGCGCCAGCTGATCGACATGACCGGCCACGGCCGCACGCCGGTGCGCGAGGCGATCCAGAAGCTCGCGTGGCAGGGCCTGATCATCGTGCGCCCGCGCGTCGGCCTGCAGATTGCTGAGATCGGCCCTGACGACCACGCCAGCGTCATGCAGGTGCGCCGCGAGCTGGAGCCGATTGCCGCGGCCCTCGTTGCCGAGCACGCGAACGAGGATCAGCGCGAGGCGCTCGCCGGCTGCGAGAACGCCATGCGGGCCTGCGCCGATAGCGGCGATCTTGCTGCCTTCTTCGCTGCCGACAAGGCGTTCGACGAAGTGCTGGAGGAGGCCTGTCCCAACCAGTTCATCACCGCGGCGCTCGGCCCGGTGCAGACCCATTCGCGCCGCATCTGGTACTCGACCGCCAACCCGTCCCGCATGGAGCGCTCGATCGCGCTGCATGTCGCAACGATCGAGGCGATCCGCGAGGGACGCACCGACGCCGCCCGTGACACGATGACCGTACTCATCGACTATCTCAGCCAGAAATGAAAACGGCCCCGTTTCCGGAGCCGTTTGCAATCAGATTGTCTGGAACGATCAGCCTACAAAGGCGCGTTCGATGACGAACTCGGCCGGCTTGCTGTTGGCGCCTTCTTCCAGGCCCGCCTTTTCGAGCAGTTCCTTGGTGTCCTTCAGCATGGCCGAGGAGCCGCAGATCATGCCGCGGTCGATCGCCGGATCGATCGGCGGGATGCCGAGATCGGTGAACAGCTTCCCGGACTCGATGAGGTCGGTAATACGGCCGGTGCGCTCGAAATCCTCGCGGGTCACGGTCGCATAGTGGCGCAGCTTGTCGCCGACGATTTCGGCGAGCAGCTCGTCGTTGCGGATTTCGTCAACGAGGTCGAAGCCGTATTTCAGTTCGGCAACGTCACGCGTCGTATGGGTGAGGATGACTTCCTCGAACTTCTCATAGGTCTCGGGATCGCGGATCAGACTGGCGAAGGGTGCTATGCCGGTGCCGGTCGAGAACATGTAGAGGCGCTTGCCGGGGGTCAGCGCGTCGAGGACCAGCGTGCCGGTCGGCTTTTTGCGCATCAGCACCTGGTCGCCAGGCTTGATGCCCTGCAGATGTGAGGTCAGCGGGCCATCCGGAACCTTGATCGAGAAGAATTCGAGCTCTTCGGCCCAGGCCGGGCTGGCGATCGAATAGGCGCGGAATACCGGCTTGCCCTCGACCATCAGGCCGATCATCGCGAACTCGCCCGAGCGGAAACGGAAGCCCTGCGGCCGGGTCATCGTGAAGCGGAAGAGCCGGTCGGTATAATGGGTCACGCTCAGCACCGTTTCGGCATAGACGTTTGCCGGAATGGAGGAGGCGAAATCTTCGGTCTTTGCAGGGGCGTTCATTTCGGTATCGGATCCCGTATTCATCGCACGAAAGTTCTATTGCGAGGCTGATATTACAAAACCACCGCAAATTAAAGGCAATCCATTCTCTGCCGCGTGCCAGCTGCGAAATATGCATGTCATTCTCATGATTCAACGCTCTGTGGGCTGTTTTCGCTTTTGATCTGGCGGAGCGGGGCAAAGGATGCATATTAGGGCCAAAACGCGCCCGGGAGTATCAGGGAGCGGCAGGCGCTACGGGGAAACATGAAGATTTTCAATTACAAGCGCGTACCCTACGCGGAGATGCGCGCCTTTTCCGTCCATATTCTGACGGCTTCCGGCTCCTTTCTGGCCTTCCTCGGCGTTGTGGCCGCTGCCGAACATCGTTTCATCGACATGTTCTGGTGGCTGGGCCTGGCGCTCCTCGTCGACGGCATCGACGGCCCGATCGCCCGCAAGGTGCGGGTCAAGGAAGTGCTGCCGAACTGGTCGGGCGACACGCTCGACAACATCATCGACTACGTCACCTACGTACTGCTTCCGGCCTTCGCGCTCTATCAGAGCGGCATGATCGGCGAGCCCTGGTCTTTTGCCGCCGCCGGCATGATCGTCGTCTCCAGCGCCATCTACTATGCCGACATGGGCATGAAGACCGAGGAATACTTCTTCTCGGGCTTCCCCGTCGTTTGGAACATGATCGTCTTCACGCTCTTCGTCATGGATGCGAGCGCGATGACGGCGATGATCGTCGTCACGGTCTCGGTATTCCTGACGTTCCTGCCGATCAATTTCCTGCATCCGGTCCGCGTCAAGCGCCTGCGGCCGCTCAATCTCGGCGTCTTCTTTCTCTGGTCGGCGCTCGGCATCTATTCGCTGCTGATGCATTTCGACATGCCGCATTGGGCGGTTGTCCTCTTCATCATCAGCGGTATCTATCTCTACTGCATCGGCGCCGTGCTGCAGTTCTTCCCGGCGCTTGGAAAGAGCGAATAGGACAGGCGCAATGGCAAAGACGCAGGCAGTCGCATTCACCCGCAATGGCGGCCCGGAGGTTCTTGACTATGTGGATGTCGATCTGCCGCCGCCCGGCGCCGGCGAGGTGCAGCTGAAACATGCTGCGATCGGCCTGAACTTCATCGACGTCTATTTCCGCGACGGCACCTACAAGGCGCCGCATCTGCCCTTCGTCACCGGTAAGGAAGCCTCCGGCACCATCACCGCTGTCGGCCCGGGCGTGACCGGCTTTGCCGTCGGTGACCGGGTGGCCTATGCCAGCGCCGATGGCGCCTATAGCGTCGAGCGCAACATCGACACCAAGCATCTGGTCAAGGTGCCCGACGGCATCAGTCTCGAGACTGCAGCGGCGATGATGCTCAAGGGCATGACGGCCGAGTATCTGCTGAACCGCACTTTCAAGGTCGGCCCGGAAACGGTCCTGCTGTTCCACGCCGCTGCCGGCGGCGTCGGCCTGATTGCCGGCCAGTGGGCGAGGGCGCTCGGCGCTACCGTCATCGGTACGGCGGGATCGGACGACAAGGTCAAGCTGGCGCTCGAGCACGGTTACGATCACGTCATCAACTACAGGACCGAAAACTTCGTCGAAAGGGTGAAGGAAATCACCGGCGGCAAGGGCGTCGATGTCGTCTATGACTCCATCGGCCGCGACACCTTCCCGCACTCGCTCGACTGCCTGAAGCCGCGCGGTCTCTTCGCCTCCTTCGGTCAATCCTCTGGCGGCATTGAGAATTTCACGCTTGCCGCACTCGCCCAGCGCGGCTCGCTCTTCGCCACCCGGCCGACGCTCTTCAGCTATATTGCGACACCGCAAGAGCTTAAGGATTGTGCAAACGCGCTATTTGCTGTTGTGCTGAGCAACAAAGTGCGTATCAATATCAATCAAACATATCCGCTACGTGAGGTGGGACGGGCTCACACGGATCTGGAAGCAAGAAAAACGACTGGAACTACGCTGCTGATCCCATAGAGATTCCGTGAAAAAGGACGGATCGGCAGAGAGAAATGAGGGGAACGTGTCGTCATCCAATGCGCCGTCGTCGGGTGCGTTACTGTCGGTCCAGAAGCTGACCAAGCATTTCGGCAGCTTTGCTGCCTGCAATGAAATCGACCTCGATATAGCCCCCGGCGAAATCCACGCTCTGCTTGGAGAAAACGGTGCGGGAAAATCGACCCTGGTGAAAATGCTGTTCGGCGTGCTGGAGCCGACGGC
Source organism: Rhizobium sp. BG4 (assembly GCF_016864575.1). Lineage (NCBI taxonomy): Bacteria > Pseudomonadati > Pseudomonadota > Alphaproteobacteria > Hyphomicrobiales > Rhizobiaceae > Rhizobium > Rhizobium sp. BG4. Next base: position 4,017,524 of record NZ_CP044125.1, on the reverse strand, counting down.
TGGTCACATCCTCTGGGAAGGCAAGCCCGTCACCATCGGCTCCCCCGGCGAGGCCCGCAATCTCGGCGTCGGCATGGTCTTCCAGCACTTCTCGCTGTTCGAAGCGCTGACCGTCGCCGAAAATATCGCTCTCTCGCTCGCTGACACCATCCCGATCGGCAAGATCGCCGAAGAGGCACGCACGCTGTCGCGCGCCTACGGCCTGCCGCTCGATCCGCATGCGCATGTCGCCGACCTCTCGGTCGGCGAACGCCAGCGCATCGAGATCGTCCGCGCCCTGCTGCAAAACCCGAAGCTGATCATCCTCGATGAGCCGACCTCGGTGCTGACGCCGCAGGAAGCCGACAAGCTGTTCGAGACACTCTTCAAGCTGAAGGCCGAGGGCCGCTCCGTTCTCTATATCAGCCACCGTCTCGAGGAAGTGCAGCGCATCTGCGACCGCGCCACCGTTCTTCGCCACGGCAAAGTGACCGGCGCCTGCGATCCGAAGCAGGAAACGCCGGCGTCGCTGGCCCGCATGATGGTCGGCAGCGATGTCGCGGCCGTCACCCATCCCGACCGCGGCAACAAGGGCGAAGTCCAGCTCGCGGTGACCGGCCTTTCGGTCTCTGCGCGTACTCCCTTCGCCATGCCGCTCAAGGACGTCTCTTTGGCTGTCCGCTCCGGCGAAATCCTGGCGATCGCCGGTGTGGCCGGTAATGGTCAGAGCGAACTCTTCGATGCGCTCTCCGGCGAATATCCCGTTGCCGAGCCGAACGCCGTGATGATCCGCGCAAAACCGGTCGGTACCCTCGGCATCACCGCTCGCCGTCTTCTCGGCGCCGGCTTCGTCCCGGAAGAACGCCACGGCCACGCCGCTGTCTCGGCCATGAAGCTGTCGGACAATCTGGTGCTGGCGCGCAGCCAGTCGGATCGCAAGTCCTTCCTTGGCGGAGGCTTCCTCGGTGTCATCAAGCACGGCGCAGTCAAGACCGCCGCGCGCCGCATTTCCGAAGCCATGGATGTCCGCAAGAGCGGAGACGATCCGGCGGCTGGGTCGCTCTCGGGCGGCAACCTGCAGAAGTTCATCGTCGGCCGCGAGCTCGACCGCCAGCCGGCCGTCCTCGTCGTCAATCAGCCGACCTGGGGCGTTGATGCCGGTGCTGCAAGCCGCATCCGTCAGGCTCTGGTCGATCTGGCCCGTGCCGGTTCTGCCGTCGTCGTCATCAGCCAGGATCTCGACGAGATCTTCGAAGTCGCGACCGAGATCGCCGTCATCTCTGAAGGGCGTCTGTCGCCGCCATTCCCGTCGGGCGAACTGACCCGCGAAAAGATCGGCCTGCTCATGGGCGGCCTGCATGAAAGCAAGCCCGCTGCGGAGGCCGGACATGCGCATTGAACTCGAAAAGCGTCCGCAGGTCTCGAAGCTTTACGCCTTCGTCTCGCCGCTGCTCGCACTGGCCCTGACGTTGATTGCCGGCGCCATCATGTTCGCCATTCTCGGCAAGGACCCGATCGAGGCGCTCGACGCCTTCTTCATCGAGCCGCTGCTCGAAGTCTGGTCGCTGCACGAACTGGCGATCAAGGCCGCACCGCTGATCCTGATCGCTGTCGGCCTGTCGGTCTGTTACCGTTCGAACAACTGGAACATCGGCGCCGAAGGCCAGTTCACGGTTGGCGCGATCACCGGTTCGATCCTGCCGATCGTCTTCACCGAATGGCATTCGCCGATGGTGCTGCCGCTGATGCTGATCATGGGCGCGATCGGCGGGGCGCTGTTTGCAGCAATCCCGGCACTGCTCAAGGCGCATTTCAACACCAACGAAATCCTGACTTCGCTGATGCTGGTCTATATCGCCCAGCTCTTCCTCGACTGGCTGATCCGCGGCCGCTGGCGCAATCCGCAGGGCTTCAACTTCCCTGAAAGCGTCGGCTTTCCGCCGGAAGCGACTTTGCCCGCGATCTGGGAGGAGTCCGGCCGCGCGCATTGGGCCTTCATCTTCGCGATCGTTGCCGCGATCCTCGTCTGGTTCATGATGAAATACACGCTGAAGGGCTTCGAGATCGTCGTCCTCGGGCAGTCGGAACGGGCAGGGCGTTTTGCAGGCTTTTCCTCGAAGCGGATGATCTGGTTCGGCTTCCTGTTCTCAGGCGCTCTGGCCGGTCTCGCAGGCATTTCCGAAGTCTCCGGTTCGATCGGCCACCTGCAGCCGGCGATCTCGCCGGGTTATGGCTTTACCGCGATCATTGTCGCCTTCCTCGGCCGCCTTAATCCGCTCGGCATCATTCTCTCCGGCCTGGTGCTGGCGCTGACCTATCTCGGCGGCGAGGCAGCGCAGCTGTCGATTGGTGTCTCCGACAAGGTTACGCGCGTCTTCCAGGGACTGCTGCTGTTCTTCGTGCTCTCCTGCGACACGCTCATCTACTACAAGATCCGCATCATCTGGTCGCGGGTTCGGGGAGGCGCGGCATGAGCATCTTCGAAGCAATCCTGCTGACGGTCATCACCGCCTCCACGCCGCTGGTCATCGCCGCACTCGGCGAACTCGTGGCCGAGCGTTCTGGCGTGCTCAATCTCGGTGTCGAGGGCATGATGATCATGGGTGCCGTTGCCGCCTTCGCCGGTGCGCAGATGAGCGGCTCTCCCTATGTCGGCCTGATCTGCGGCATCGCCGCCGGCGCGCTGTTTTCGCTGCTCTTCGGCTTCCTGACGCTGACGCTGGTCGCAAACCAGGTGGCGACGGGGCTGGCGCTGACCATTCTCGGCCTTGGCGTGTCAGGCATGCTCGGCGAATCCTTCGTCAGCGTTCCCGGTATCCGGCTGAGCCCCATCGTCTTCCCGTTCCTGTCGGATATTCCGGTGATCGGCTCGGTGCTGTTCCGCCAGGACCTGACCTTCTACCTGTCGATCGCGCTCTTGGTCGGCGTCAGCTGGTTCCTGTTCCGCAGCCGTGCCGGGCTAAAGCTGCGCGCCATCGGCGACAATCACGCTTCGGCCCATGCGCTCGGCATCAACGTCATCCGCACCCGCTATCTCGCCGTCATCTTCGGTGGCGCCTGCGCCGGTCTTGCCGGCGCGCAGCTGTCGCTCGTCTATACGCCGCAATGGGTGGAGAACATGTCGTCGGGCCGCGGCTGGATCACGCTGGCACTCGTCGTCTTTGCCTCCTGGCGTCCGCTGCGTGTCTTCGCCGGCGGCTATCTGTTCGGCGCCGTCACCATTCTGCAGCTGCATGCCCAGGCCTTCGGCATCGGCATTCCGGCACAGTTCCTGTCGATGCTGCCCTATGCGGCCACTATTGTGGTTCTCATCATCATTTCTCATAATCGGCGCACGACGTTGATCAACACGCCCGCGTCGCTTGGAAAAGCCTTCGTACCGGAGCGATAGAAGAAAAAATCAGACGGGTTTCCGGAAATCTCTTCAAAACCAACAGGGGTCACCATGAAGAAAATAGCACTCGCACTCGCCGCATCGGCTGCCGCGCTGATCAGCGTCGGTTCCGCTCAGGCGGCGGACAAGACCAAGATCTGCTTCGTCTATGTCGGTTCGCACACCGACGGCGGCTACTCGCAGGCACACGATCTCGGCCGCCAGCAGATCCAGAAGGAATTCGGCGACAAGATCGAAACGCCTTACCTCGAAAACGTGCCGGAAGGCCCGGACGCCGAGCGCGCCATCGAGCGTCTCGCCCGTTCCGGCTGCAAGCTGATCTTCACGACCTCCTTCGGCTTCATGGACGCGACCGTCAAGGTTGCCGCCAAGTTCCCGAACGTGAAGTTCGAACACGGCACCGGCTACAAGACCGGCCCGAATCTCGCGACCTACAACTCGCGTTTCTACGAAGGCCGCTACATCCTCGGCCAGATCGCTGCCAAGACCTCGAAGAACCACGGCGCTGCCTACATCGCCTCCTTCCCGATTCCTGAAGTCGTGATGGGCATCAACTCCTTCGAGCAGGGCGCCAAGTCCGTCGACCCGAGCTTCAAGCTGAAGGTCATATGGGTCAACACCTGGTTCGACCCGGGCAAGGAAGCCGATGCCGCCAAGGCGATGATCGACCAGGGCGTCGACGTCCTGACGCAGCACACCGACACGACCGCGCCGATGCAGGTTGCTGAAGAGCGCGGCATCCACGCCTTCGGTCAGGCCTCCGACATGATCGCAGCCGGCCCGAAGGCACAGCTGACGGCGATCGTCGACACCTGGGGCAACTACTACTCCAAGCGCGTTCACGCGCTGCTCGACGGCACCTGGAAGTCCGAGCAGAGCTGGGATGGCCTGAAGGACGGTATCCTCAAGATGGCCGACTACACCAACATGCCTGACGACGTGAAGAAGATGGCGCAGGATACCGAAGCCAAGATCAAGTCCGGTGAACTGCATCCCTTCACCGGCCCGATCAACAAGCAGGACGGTACGCCCTGGCTGAAGGCCGGCGAGAAGGCTGATGACGGCACGCTGCTCGGCATGAACTTCTACGTCGAAGGCGTCGACGACAAGCTGCCGCAATAATATCCGGCCGCAACTTTTGCGATTGCGAAAGGCGCTCCGATAGGGGCGCCTTTTTTGCTGCACTGCATGCTAGAATTACGATTTACAAAAGTAATACTATATGATTTTTTGACTCTCGTGCCGCGAGGAGGCGGCCTTTTGGGAGAGACAATCATGAAACTGAAAACTGCACTCTTGAGTGCCACGATTCTGGCTGCCTGCATGTTCGGTTCGGCCCAGGCCGCCGGTCTCGTTGTCGGCTTTTCGCAGATCGGCTCGGAATCGGGCTGGCGCGCTGCCGAAACGACCGTGACCAAGCAGCAGGCCGAGAAGCGCGGCATCGATCTCAAGTTCTCCGATGCTCAGCAGAAGCAGGAAAACCAGATCAAGGCGATCCGCTCCTTCATCGCCCAGGGCGTCAACGCCATCCTGCTCGCACCTGTTGTCGAAACCGGCTGGGATGCCGTCCTGAAGGAAGCCAAGGAAGCCGATATCCCGGTCATCCTGCTCGACCGCACGATCAAGGCGCCGGAGGATCTCTACCTCACCGCCGTGACCTCGGATCAGGTCCATGAAGGCAAGGTTGCCGGTGACTGGCTGGTCAAGACCGTCGGCGACAAGAAGTGCAACATCGTCGAGCTTCAGGGCACGACCGGTTCCTCGCCGGCGATCGCCCGCAAGAAGGGCTTCGAGGAAGCCATCAAGGGTCATAACAACCTGAAGATCGTCCGCAGCCAGACCGGCGACTTCACCCGCGCCAAGGGCAAGGAAGTCATGGAAAGCTTCCTGAAGGCGGAGAACGGCGGCAAGGATATCTGCGCCCTCTACGCCCATAACGACGACATGGCCGTCGGCGCCATCCAGGCGATCAAGGAAGCCGGCCTGAAGCCGGGCAAGGACATCCTGACGATCTCGATCGACTCCGTTCCGGATCTCTTCAAGGCGATGGCTGACGGCGAGGCGAACGCCACGGTCGAGCTGACGCCGAACATGGCGGGTCCGGCCTTCGATGCGCTCGATGCGTATCTGAAGGACAAGAAGGCACCGCCGAAGTGGATCCAGACGGAATCCAAGCTCTACACGCAGGCCGACGATCCGATGAAGGTCTACGAGGAGAAGAAGGGTCAGGGCTACTGATTTGACGCTGGAACCGCACCGGCCCATCATGGACCGGTGCGGGACTGCCTCTGCGTGCGGACGTCATGTCCCGCATTTGCAACGGCATGACGGGGTGCATATCAGGAAACGGCCGGACCATGATTCACGATTTCGAGAACGTCCTCGTCGCATCAGGCATATCGAAATTCTTCCCCGGCGCAGTCGCGCTGGACAAGGTGGATTTCACTCTGCGCAAGGGCGAAGTGCATGCGCTGCTCGGCGAAAACGGAGCAGGCAAATCGACACTCATCAAATGCATGACGGGCGCCTATCGCCGTGACGGCGGCGGCCTGACGCTCGATGGCGGTGACATCGATCCGGGCGATACGCTCGCCGCCCAGCGGCTTGGCATCGGCACCGTCTACCAGGAGGTCAACCTCCTTCCCAATCTCAGCGTTGCCGAGAACCTGTTCCTCGGCCGCCAGCCGCGGCGCTTCGGCATGGTCGACATCCGCACCATGAACCGGCAGGCGCGCGAGCTGCTCGCCCAATACGGCCTGACGATCGACGTGACCGCACAGCTCGACCGCTTCTCGGTCGCCGTGCAGCAGGTTATCGCCATCGCCCGGGCCGTGGATCTCTCCGGCAAGGTCCTGATCCTCGACGAGCCCACCGCCAGCCTCGATACGCAGGAAGTGGCGATGCTCTTCGGTATCATCAGAAACTTGAAGGAGAGGGGGCTAGGCATTGTTTTCATTACGCACTTCCTCGAGCAGGTCTATGAGATCAGCGACCGCATAACGGTGCTGCGCAACGGCCGCCTTGTCGGCACGCGCGATACCGCCGAGCTACCGCGTCAGGGCCTGATTGCGATGATGCTCGGCCGCGAGCTCGCCCATGCGGAGGAAGCGGCCAAGGAACGCAGCACCGAGGCCGGGGCGATGAAGTACCGCTTCGAAGGCTATGGCAAGCGCGGCAAGGTGAAGCCCTTCGATCTCGAAGTTCGCGTCGGTGAGGTCGTCGGTGTCGCCGGCCTCCTGGGTTCCGGGCGCACGGAGACGGCCGAGCTGCTCTTCGGGATCGAGAATGCCGATAGCGGCAAGGCGGAGATCGACGGCAAGCCCGTTGCTCTGAACAGCCCGCGAGCGGCAATCCGCCAGGGCTTCGGCTTCTGCCCGGAGGACCGCAAGACCGACGGTATCATCGGCGATCTCTCGATCCGCGAGAATATCGCCCTGGCGCTGCAGGCCCGCCGCGGCTGGGCAAGGCCGCTCTCCCGCAGCGAACAGAACGCCCTGGCCGACCAGTACATCAAGGCGCTGGATATCCGCACCACCGACCGCGAGAAACCGATCCGGCTCTTGTCGGGCGGCAACCAGCAGAAGGCCATCCTGGCCCGCTGGCTCGCCACCAATCCAGACTTCCTGATCCTCGACGAACCGACCCGCGGCATCGATGTCGGAGCCCATGCCGAGATCATCCGGCTGATCGAGGAGCTCTGTGCCAAGGGCATGTCGCTGGTGGTGATTTCGTCGGAATTAGAAGAGCTTGTCGCCTATAGTTCACGTGTCATCGTACTTCGTGACCGCGAACATATCGCCGAGCTTTCAGGCAACAGCATTACCGCGTCGGGCATTGTCGATGCCATCGCCGCGGCCGAGAAGAAGACGGAGGATGCATGAGTTCCTCACTTAAGGCGCTCGCCATCCGCCTGGCGCCGCAATTGATTGCGCTTGTTGTCATTCTTTCATTGAATTTCATCATGTTCCCGCAATTCTTTAACGTCGTTGTTCAAAATGACCGGCTCTACGGCAGCCTCATCGACGTGCTGAACCGCGGCGCGCCCGTGGCGCTGCTGGCGATCGGCATGACGCTCGTCATCGCCACCAAGGGCATCGACCTCTCGGTCGGCGCCGTCATCGCTATCTGCGGCGCGGTCGCGGCCTCGTCGATCGTTTCGGGCAATTCGCTGGCCTATACGCTCGTCGTCACGCTGGCGGTCGGTTTGCTCTGTGGTGTCTGGAACGGCTTCCTCGTCGCCATCCTCAACATCCAGCCGATCATCGCCACGCTGGTGCTGATGGTCGCGGGCCGCGGCATCGCGCAGCTGATCACCGAAGGCGTGATCATGACCTTCAACGATCCAGGCCTGATCTTCTTCGGCAGCGGCTCCTTCGCCTATCTGCCGATGCCGGTGGTCATCTGGCTGCTCGTCGGCGCGATCGTCATACTGCTGGTGCGCCGAACAGCGCTCGGCATGCTGGTCGAGGCCGTCGGCATCAACAGACGCGCCAGCACGCTCTCGGGGGTTCGTACCCCGGTGCTGCTGATGGCCGTCTATATGCTGAGCGCGCTCTGCGCGGCGATCGCCGGCATCATCGTCGCCGCCGACATCAAGGGCGCCGATGCCAACAATGCCGGTCTGTGGCTGGAGCTCGACGCCATCCTGGCGGTGGTCGTCGGCGGCAACTCGCTGCTCGGCGGCCGCTTCAGCATCCTGGGGTCGCTGATCGGCGCGATGATCATTCAGGCGGTCAATACAGGTATCCTGCTTTCCGGCTTTCCGCCGGAGTTCAACCTGATCATCAAGGCGATCATCATCCTCGTCATTCTCATCATCCAGTCGCCGGCGCTGCAATCGGCAGCCGCCTTCTTCAGCCGCAAGCCGGTGGAGAGCGCGGGCGTGCGCGTGGAGCAGCCGAAATGAATTCCCGTTACCTGCCTCTGCTCGCCACGATCGTCATCTTCATCCTGTCCTATGCGGCCTGCGCGCTGCAATATCCGAACATGCTGTCGACCCGCGTCGCCGGTAATCTTCTGACCGACAACGCTTTCCTCGGCATTGCCGCCGTCGGCATGACTTTCGTCATCATCTCGGGCGGCATCGATCTGTCCATCGGTTCGGTGATCGCCTTCACCGGCGTCTTCCTCGCCGTCGTCCTGCGTGACACGACCGTTCATCCGCTCGTTGCCTTCGCCATGGTGCTCGTCATCACCACCGCCTTTGGCGGCCTGATGGGCGCGGTCATCCATTACCTGAAAATGCCGCCCTTCATCGTCACGCTCGCCGGCATGTTCCTGGCCCGCGGCATGTCCTACGTGCTGTCGATCGACAGCATCCCGATCGAGCACGAATACTACACGACGCTGACGGGCATCTATTACCGTCTGCCGGGCGGCGGGCGCCTGACGCTGATCGGTGCCATCATGCTGATCGTCTTTGCGGCGGGCATCTTCCTCGCCCACCGCACTCGCTTCGGTACCAACGTCTACGCGCTCGGCGGCGGGGTTCAAACGGCAGAGTTGATGGGCGTTCCGGTGGCCAAGACCACTATCCAGATCTACGCGCTTTCGGGCTTTTTGGCGGGCCTATCCGGAATCGTTTTTTCTCTCTATACGTCGGCCGGTTATTCCCTTGCAGCGGTGGGCGTCGAGCTCGACGCCATCGCAGCGGTCGTCATCGGAGGGACGCTGCTGACTGGGGGTGCAGGATTCGTAGCGGGAACCTTTATCGGTCTCCTGATACAGGGGCTCATTCAGACATACATCACCTTCGACGGAACCCTGTCGAGCTGGTGGACGAAGATCTTGATCGGGCTTCTGCTCTTCGCATTCATCTTGATGCAGAAGGCCATTCTGTTCCTTTCCAGCCTGAACAAGAGGTATGCCTGACGGAGGACGTGTTGCTTGCGCAGCAGAATGCTTGATACCCGCAAGGCGGGACGGAAAACGCGGACGAGCCACGCGCAGGTCGTGGACGAGCTTGGCAGGGCCATGGTCGCCGGAACATATCCGGTCGGCTCCATTCTGCCTGGCGACGCGGAGCTCGCCCAGCGTTTCAAGGTATCGCGCACTGTTCTTCGCGAAACGATGAAGACGCTGGCCGCCAAGGGCATGGTCGTCGCCAAGGCCCGCGTCGGTACGCGTGTGACGGAGAAGAACCTCTGGAACATGTTCGACAGCGAGATCATCGCCTGGCATTTCGACAATGGCGTCACCGAAGAGTTCCTGCTGCAGCTCTACGATATCCGTCTGGCCTTCGAGCCCTTCGCCGCAGGCCTGGTGGCGGAACGCGCCACCGGCGACGATATCGCCCACCTCCGCGAACTGGCGCTTGTCATGGCCGAGCCCGGGCACACGACCGAAAGCCTGGCGCTCGCCGACCTTCGCTTTCACCTGGCGGTCGCCGATGCCTCGCACAATCCCTTCATGCGCACGCTCGGAAGCCTGATCGAGGCCGCACTCGTCGGCATGTTCCGCATCAGCACGCCGCCATCTCAGAACGGCTTTTCCAATATCGCCGACACCCATATGCGCATCGTCGATATGATCGCCGCCGGTGATGTCGCGGCTACCCGCAAGGCGATGGAAGACGTGATCATCGATGGGCGCGATCACGTCCATGAAGCCTTTCTGACGATCAGCCGCGTCTCGGCCTAGCGGCGTAAGCCGATTTTTCATCTTTGTCGCCGCTTCGCCTTGCTGCTATGTCACAGCAAAGCGTCGAATAATGGATTCCCGGAGCCTGCACATGGAACGCACCTGCCTTGCCGTCATTCTCGCCGCCGGCGACAGCACCCGCATGAAGTCTTCGAAGTCGAAGGTTCTGCATCCGGTCGCCAACCGGCCAATGATCGCGCACGTGGTCGATGCGGTCTCGAAGGCGGGTATTTCGTCGGTTGCGCTCGTCGTCGGCCGTGATGCCGATGAGGTTGCGAAGGCGGCCGCGATCGGTAGCGTTGCTGTCGAGACGCATCTGCAGAAGGAGCGGCTTGGCACCGGCCATGCCGTGCTCGCCGCACGCGAGGCGATCGCCCGCGGCTATGACGACATCCTCGTCACCTATGGTGATGTGCCGCTGCAGACCGATGGGCCGCTGAAGGCAGCACGTCAGGGCTTGGCCGATGGCAGCGACATCGTCGTCATCGGTTTCCACACCGAAAAGCCCACCGGCTACGGCCGCCTGCTCGTCAGGGATGGCGAGTTGATCGCCATCCGCGAGGAAAAGGATGCGACGGATGCCGAGCGCGCCGTCAAGTGGTGTAACAGCGGCCTGATGGCGATCAACGGCCGCAAGGCTCTCGATCTGCTTGCCCGCATCGGCAACAGCAATGCCAAGGGCGAATATTATCTGACCGATCTCGTCGAGATCGCCCGCTCGCTCGGTGGGCGCGTTACGGCCGTTGATGCGCCGGAGGTCGAAATGACCGGCTGCAACAACCGTGCCGAGCTCGCCAATATCGAGCGCCTCTGGCAGGAGCGCCGCCGCCACGAGCTGATGATCTCAGGCGTCTCGATGGTCGCGCCAGAAACGGTTTTCCTGTCGCATGACACCGTCATCGGTCAGGATGCGCTGATCGAGCCGAATGTCGTTTTCGGCCCCGGTGTCACGATCGACAGCGGCGCCGTCATCCATGCCTTCTCGCATATCGAGGGCGCCCATGTCAGCGCCGGCGCCACCGTCGGCCCGTTCGCCCGCCTGCGCCCCGGTGCCGATCTCGGCGAGGGATCGAAGGTCGGCAATTTCTGCGAGGTAAAGAATGGCAAGATCGCCGAGGGCGCCAAGGTCAACCATCTGACCTATATCGGCGACGCCGTGGTCGGTGCGCACACCAATATCGGGGCAGGGACGATCACCTGCAATTACGACGGGGTGAACAAGCACGAGACCAGAATCGGTGCCAACGCCTTCATTGGGTCGAACAGCTCGCTGGTCGCACCTGTCCAGATTGGGGATGGCGCTTACATTGCGTCCGGCAGCGTCATCACCGATGATGTCCCCGGTGATGCTCTCGCATTCGGCCGCGCGCGACAGGAAATAAAGCCTGACCGTGCCAAGCTGCTGCGCGAGCGCGCCCTGGCAATCAAGGCTCAGAAGAAGGCCAAGGGCTGAGTTACGGCCCGAAATCCAAAGTGACCGCCTGACCGATTGAGAAATAAGAATAAATTGCTAGGAGTGGCGTCACTATTTCGAAGCGGTTGGGGATTATTTCATGTGTGGTATCGTTGGGATCGTCGGTAGCAAGCCGGTTGCCGGGCGTTTGGTCGATGCGCTGAAGCGCCTGGAGTACCGGGGTTACGATTCCGCCGGTGTCGCGACAGTCCATGACGGCGTCATGGATCGCCGCCGCGCCGAGGGGAAGCTCTTCAATCTCGAAAAGCGCCTTGATTCGGAGCCGCTGCCGGGCACGACCGGTATCGCCCACACCCGCTGGGCAACGCATGGCGTTCCGAACGAAACCAACGCCCACCCGCATTTCGTCGAAGGCGTCGCCGTCGTCCATAACGGCATCATCGAAAACTTCTCGGAAATCCGCGATCACCTGACCGCCGAAGGCTCGGTCTTCGAAAGCCAGACGGATACCGAAGTCATCGCCCACCTGATGGCGAAGTATCTGCGCGAGGGTCTGCAGCCGCAGGCGGCGATGCTGAAGATGCTGAACCGCGTCACCGGCGCCTATGCGCTGGCGGTGATGCTGAAGGATCATCCGGGCACGATCATGGCCGCGCGTTCCGGCCCGCCGCTCGCCATTGGCTACGGCAAGCACGAGATGTTCCTCGGCTCGGATGCCATAGCGCTTTCGCCCTTCACCAACGAAATCACCTATCTCGTCGACGGTGACTGCGCGATCATCACCCGCGAAGGCGCGACGATCGTCGATTTCAACGGCAATGTCGTGAAGCGCCAGAAGCAGATTTCCCAGGCGACGGCCTATGTCGTCGACAAGGGCAATCACCGCCACTTCATGGAAAAGGAAATCTATGAGCAGCCGGAAGTCATCTCCCACGCGCTCAGCCACTATGTGAATTTCGCCGAGAATACGATCGGCGCCAATGCCGCCGGGATCGATTTCAAGTCGGTCAGCAGCCTGGCGATCTCGGCCTGCGGCACGGCCTATCTTGCCGGTCTCGTCGGCAAGTACTGGTTCGAGCGCTATGCGCGCCTGCCCGTCGAGATCGACGTTGCCTCGGAATTCCGCTACCGCGAAATGCCGCTGCAGCCGACGCAGGCGGCACTGTTCATCTCTCAATCAGGCGAAACCGCCGATACGCTCGCCTCGCTGCGATACTGCAAGGACAACGGCCTGAAGATCGGCGCCGTCGTCAATGTTCGCGAGTCGACCATCGCCCGCGAATCCGATGCCGTTTTCCCGATCATGGCCGGTCCCGAGATCGGCGTTGCCTCCACCAAGGCCTTCACCTGCCAGCTCGCCGTGCTCGCCTCGCTGGCGCTCGGCGCCGCCAAGGCCCGCGGCGTACTCAGCGCCAAGGACGAGAAGGTTCTGGTCAAGCATCTCTCGGAAATGCCGCGCATCATGAGCCGCGTGCTGAACCTCATCCAGCCGCAGATGGAAAGCCTGTCGCGCGAGCTGTCCAAGTGCCGCGATGTTCTCTATCTCGGCCGTGGCACCAGCTTCCCGCTGGCCATGGAAGGCGCGCTGAAGCTCAAGGAAATCTCCTATATCCACGCCGAAGGCTATGCCGCCGGTGAGCTCAAGCACGGCCCGATCGCGCTGATCGACGAGAACATGCCCGTCATCGTCATCGCGCCCTACGACCGCTTCTTCGAAAAGACCGTTTCCAACATGCAGGAAGTCGCGGCCCGCGGCGGCCGTATCATCTTCATCACCGATGAAGCGGGTGCCGGCGCCTCCAAGCTGCCGACCATGGCGACGATCACGCTGCCGAATGTCGATGAAATCATCGCGCCGATGATCTTCTCGCTGCCGATCCAGTTGCTCGCCTATCACACGGCCGTCTTCATGGGCACGGATGTCGACCAGCCGCGCAATCTCGCCAAGTCGGTCACGGTGGAGTGAAGCCTGAAATCCCCGGACGAGGCTTGTCCGGGGAACCGAATTCTGGCAGCTTCGTTACGAAGGTACGGGGGAGCGCCTGATCACGAAAGCTGATAGACTCAAGGGAGTTCATCGCGAGCGATGACCAACAAGCTTCCCCGCCTGCCGATTGCCACGCGCATCAGAAACAACTTCCTTGCGGGCCTCATCATCTGCGCCCCGATCGCCATTACGCTCTGGCTGACATGGTCCGTCGTGCGCTGGGCCGATAGCTGGGTGAAGCCCTATATCCCTGCGCGCTACGATCCCGACAGTTACCTGAATTTCGCCGTGCCCGGCTCCGGCCTGCTGATCGCGATGATCTTCATCACCATCATCGGCTTCCTCGGCAAGAACCTGATCGGCCAGACGATCGTGCAGTTCAGCGAGTCGCTGGTGCGCCGCGTGCCCCTGGTGCGCAGCATCTACAAGAGCCTGAAGCAGATATTCGAGACGGTGCTCAAGGAGCGCAGCGATTCCTTCAAGAAGGTCGGTCTGATCGAATATCCGAGCGCCGGCCTCTGGTCGTTGGTCTTCATCGCCACCGACGCCAAGGGCGAGATCGCCTCGAAGTTCAATGCGATGGGCAAGGACATGGTCAGCGTCTTCCTGCCGCCGACCCCGGTGCCGACGGCGGGCTTTCTGATCTTCGTGCCGCGCGAAAAGATCGTCGTGCTCGACATGACGGCTGAGGACGGCGCCAAGCTTCTGGTTTCCGGCGGTCTCGTCACTCCGGAATATCTGCCGGTCGTGCCGGGCGCCGAGCCTGCGGCGCTGAAGCCGAAGGCCTCAGCCCGCATGAAGAAAGCGGATCGCCTCATCGCGCCGGAATAGATAGAGCAGGGTGCGCACGGCCTCTCCGCGCTCGCTCGTCAGATCGGGATCGCGCTCGATCAGATAGGCGGCATCCTTGCGGGCGATCTCCAGGAGATCGGCATGGTCTTCAAGGCTGGCGATCCTGAACCCGGGCGTGCCTGACTGGCGGGTGCCCAGAAGCTCGCCTTCGCCGCGCAGCTTCAGGTCCTCTTCCGCAATACGGAAACCGTCTTCGGTTTCACGCATGATCGAAAGCCGCGCATGGCCGGTCTCACCGAGCGGTCCCTTGTAGAGCAGGATGCAGGTCGAGGCCTCGTCGCCACGGCCGACGCGGCCGCGGAGCTGATGGAGCTGCGCCAGGCCGAAACGCTCCGCATGCTCGATCACCATGATCGTCGCGTCCGGTACGTCGACACCGACTTCGACCACGGTCGTCGCGACCAGCAGCCGGATCTCGCCGCTCTTGAAGGCGAGCATGACGGCATCCTTCTCCGGTCCGCTCATGCGGCCGTGGATCAGGCCGATGCCGGGCCCAAGGGCCGAAACCAGCGTCGAATGCCGCTCTTCGGCCGACATCAGGTCAAGCTCTTCGGACTCCTCGACCAGCGGGCAGATCCAGTAAGCCTTCTTGCCCTCGCCAAGCGCACCCTTCAGCCGCTGCACGATCTCGCCGGTGCGCTCGTTTGGAATGGTGATCGTCTGGATCGGTTTGCGGCCAGCAGGCTTCTCGGTGAGCTTGGAGACGTCCATGTCGCCGAAGGCGGCGAGGACGAGCGTGCGGGAATGGGGGTCGCTGTCATCACAAGCATATGCGGCGACAGACCCTTCGCCGTCAGCCGCAGGCGCTGGTGAACGCCGAAACGATGCTGCTCGTCGACGACTGCGAGCATCAGGCTCTTGTAGTTGACGCTATCCTGGAACAGCGCATGCGTGCCGATGACGATCTGTGCCTGGCCGGAGGCGATGCGCTCGAGGATCTCCTCGCGCTCCCGTCCCTTGGTCCGCCCCGTCAGTACCTCGATCCCGAGGCCGGCGGGGGCCGCGAATTTGGAGATCGTCGCATAATGTTGCCGCGCCAGGATTTCCGTTGGCGCCATCAGCACCGCCTGACCACCGCTTTCGATGACGGCCGCCATGGTCATCAGCGCCACCAGCGTCTTGCCGGAGCCGACATCGCCCTGCAGCAACCGCAGCATCCGGTCTTCGCCGGCCATGTCCACGAGCGCCTCGGCAATTGCCGTCGTCTGGCTTCCCGTTGGCGAAAAGGGAAGGTTTTGCAATATTTTGCCGCTGATTTCTCCAGTGGCGTGTACGGGTTGGCCCGCCACCTTGCGCAGGCGCTGGCGCACCAGGCTGAGAGACAGCTGGCCGGCAAGAAACTCGTCATAGGCAAGCCGCCGGCGCGCCGGTGCCTGTGGATCGATATCGGCTGCATCCTGTGGCTCGTGCAGCATATGGAAGCTGTCGCGAATGGCCGGGAGGCCCTGCTTCTGCGTCAGCGTCAGATCGATCCATTCCGGAAGCTCGGGCATGCGCGGCACGGCGGCCTCGACGATCTTGCGCAAGGTCTTCGGCGACAGCCCTGCCGTCAACGGATAGACCGGCTCCACCAGCGGCAGGTTCTCGGCCTCGCTGGCCTTCACGATGTAATCGGGATGCACCATTGTCGCACGGCCGTTAAACCAGTCGACCTTGCCGCTGACGGTGACGTCCTCGTCGAGCGGCAGCTGCTTTTCCAGCCAGGCCGCCTGGCCGCGGAAGAAGACGAGGCTGAGCTCACCGGTCTCGTCATGCAGGAAGACGCGGTAGGGAATGTTGCTCTTGCCGCGCGGCGGCGCCTGATGCCGGTCGACCCGCGCCGTGATCGTCACGATGGCGCCCTGTGGCGCACGCGCGATACCCGGCTGGTTGCGCCGGTCGATCAGCGAATGCGGCGCGTGGAACAGCAGATCGACGATCCGCGTATCCTCCGGCGTTTCCCGGCCGAGCAGCTTGACCAGCAGTTCCGCAATCTTGGACCGACGCCGGCGAGGGCCGAAACGGGAGAAAACAGCGGATCGAGAATGGTAGGGCGCATCGCCGCAAAATGCGATGAACAATAGGGCCTTGGCAAGGCTGACAAGCCGCTTTCCAGGGTCTATAGAGGCGCATCAACAGGAAGGTACTGCCATGACAGGTGTGACACTCTCGAGCGCTGGACTGGATCCGCGTCGCCGCCGGATCTTGTTCCGTTGCTGGCATCGGGGGCTGCGCGAGATGGATCTGGTCTTCGGCCAGTTCGCCGAGGCTGAGATTGCAACGCTGTCGGAAGCCGAGCTCGACGAACTCGAAACGATCATGGCCGAGGAAGACAACGATCTGGTGCGCTGGGTGATGGGAACATGGCCGGTGCCCGAGCGTTTCCAGACGCCGATGTTTACGCGCCTGGCCGCCTTCAAGCCGGATTTCGAATACCCCGCCGATACCGCTTCCAGGAAACCGGAATGATTTCAGGATTTGATGCAAAGAAGCTCGCAGCCGCTTCCGAGCCGCTGACGATCGGCAACGTGCCCGCGGGCATGGAGCCGCTGCTGCTTGCCGAGCTGGCGCGCGCCGGAAAGCCGGTCGCTTATGTTCTCTCGGACGGTCATCGCATGGCCGATCTGGAGCAGATGCTTGCTTTCGTCGCTCCCGAAATCCCGGTCCTGACGCTGCCCGCCTGGGACTGTCTGCCCTATGACCGCGTCTCGCCGAGCGCGGATACCTCGGCACGCCGTCTTGCGGCGCTGAGTGGCCTCATCGCCCACCAGAAAAAGCCGCATGCGGCGATCGTTCTTGTGACCGTCAATGCGATGCTGCAGAAGGTGGCGCCGCAGGAGGTCATCGAAAGCCTGGCCTTCTCCGCCCGTCCTGGAAATCAGGTGCGCATGGACGACATTGCCGGCCGCCTGGAGCGCAACGGCTTCGACCGCGTCGCGACGGTGCGCGAAGTCGGCGAATATGCCGTGCGCGGCGGCATTCTCGATGTCTTCGTGCCAGGCTCGGAAGAGCCGGTTCGACTCGATTTCTTCGGCGACACGCTGGAAAGCATCCGCAGCTTCGATCCGGCCAGCCAGCGCACGACGGGGCAGGTCCGTTCGCTCGATCTGAACCCGATGAGCGAAGTGACGCTGACGCCGGATACGATCAGCCGCTTCCGCAAGAACTATCTCTCGGCCTTCGGCGCGGCGACCCGCGACGATGCGCTCTATCTCGCCGTTTCCGAGGGACGTCGCTATGCCGGCATGGAACACTGGCTGCCGCTCTTCTACGAGCGGCTGGAAACGGTCTTCGACTATCTCAAGGGCTTCCAGCTGGTCACCGATCACACGGTCCGCGAAGCCGCCGAGGAGCGCTCCAAGCTGGTGCTTGATTATTACGACGCGCGCCTGGGCACCGGCCAGCCCGCCAAGGGCCAGATGGCGCAGGGCACGCCCTACAAGCCGGTCACGCCGGGCCAGCTCTATCTCGACAGCAAGACCTTCGCCAGCACGCTGGATGCCTTCAACGCCATCCGCATGACGCCGTTCAACGAGCATGAAGGCGAGGCGAGGCGGGTCGTCAACATCGACGCGCGCAAGGGCGTGCGCTGGGCGCGCTCGAACGCCGAAGGCGGCGGTGACGCCGAGCGCGTCAACGTCTTCGATGCCGTCGTCAAGTATATCGCGGACAAGCGGGCGTCCGGCGCCAAATTGCTGATCACCGCCTGGACGGAAGGCTCGCTGGAGCGGCTTCTGCAGGTGCTGAATGAGCACGGCCTCGAACGCGTCAAGCCGATCGAGGCGCTGAAGGATGTCAACGCGCTGGCGAAGGGCGAGGCGGCATCTGCCGTCTTCAGCCTCGAATCCGGCTTCGAAAGTGGTGACCTGATCGTCATCGGCGAGCAGGACATTCTCGGCGACCGCATGGTGCGTCGCTCGAAGCGGCGGAAGCGCGCCGCTGACTTCATCTCGGAAGTGGCAGGCCTCGACGAGGGTTCGATCGTCGTCCACGCCGAACACGGTATCGGCCGCTTCATCGGCCTGCGGACCATTGAGGCTGCGGGTGCCCCGCACGCCTGCCTCGAGCTGCAATATGCCGATGAGGCCAAGCTCTTCCTGCCGGTCGAAAACATCGATCTGCTCTCGCGCTATGGCGGCGAGGGCACCGAGGCGATGCTCGACAAGCTCGGTGGCGGCGCATGGCAGATGCGCAAGGCCAAGCTCAAGAAGCGCCTGCTCGACATGGCCGATGCGCTGATCCGCATCGCCGCCGAGCGCCTGACGCGCCACGCTCCGGTGCTGACGACGCCCGAAGGCCTCTACGACGAATTCGCCGCGCGTTTCCCCTATGATGAAACCGAGGATCAGGATACGGCCATCGAGGCAGTCCGCGGCGATCTGGCCGCCGGCCGTCCGATGGATCGCCTCGTCTGTGGCGACGTCGGCTTCGGCAAGACCGAGGTGGCGCTCCGCGCAGCCTTCGTCGCCGCCATGAACGGTGTCCAGGTTGCCGTGGTCGTTCCGACGACCCTCTTGTCGCGCCAGCATTTCAAGACTTTTTCCGAGCGTTTCCGCGGTCTGCCGGTCCGCGTCCAGCAGGCCTCGCGTCTCGTTGGCTCCAAGGATCTGGCGCTGACCAAGAAGGAAGTCGCCGACGGCAAGACCGACATCGTCGTCGGCACGCATGCGCTGCTCGGCGCCGGCATCAATTTCGCCAATCTCGGCCTGCTGATCATCGACGAAGAGCAGCATTTCGGCGTCAAGCACAAGGAGCGCTTGAAGGAGCTGAAGAGCGACGTCCACGTTCTGACACTCTCCGCAACGCCGATCCCGCGCACGCTGCAGCTGGCGATGACCGGTGTGCGCGAGCTGTCGCTGATCACCACGCCGCCTGTCGACCGCATGGCGGTGCGCACCTTCATCTCGCCCTTCGATAGCCTCGTCATCCGCGAGACGCTGATGCGCGAGCATTATCGCGGCGGCCAGAGCTTCTATGTCTGCCCGCGTCTCGCCGATCTCGAAGACGTTCACGCCTTCCTGCAGTCGGATGTGCCGGAGCTGAAGGTCGCGGTCGCCCATGGCCAGATGCCGGCAGGCGAGCTCGAAGACATCATGAATGCCTTCTATGAAGGCCGCTACGACGTGCTGCTGTCGACCACCATCGTCGAATCCGGTCTCGACGTGCCGACCGCCAATACGCTGATCGTCCACCGCGCCGACATGTTCGGCCTTGCCCAGCTCTACCAGCTGCGCGGCCGCGTCGGCCGTTCGAAGGTGCGCGCCTTCGCGCTCTTCACGCTGCCGGTCAACAAGGTACTGACGGCAACCGCCGAGCGCCGCCTGAAGGTGCTTCAGTCGCTGGATACGCTGGGCGCCGGCTTCCAGCTCGCTAGCCACGACCTCGACATCCGAGGCGCCGGAAATCTTCTCGGCGAGGAACAGTCGGGCCATATCAAGGAAGTCGGCTTCGAGCTCTATCAGCAGATGCTCGAGGAAGCCGTCGCCGAAGTGAAGGGCGTCGACGAGATCGCCGATACCGGCTGGTCGCCGCAGATCTCCGTCGGCACGCCGGTGATGATCCCCGACAATTACGTCCCGGACCTGCACCTGCGCATGGCGCTCTACCGCCGCCTTGGCGAAATCACCGAGCTCAAGGAGATCGACGGCTTCGGCGCCGAGATGATCGACCGCTTCGGCCCGATGCCGATCGAGGTCCAGCATCTGCTGAAGATTGTTTACGTGAAATCGCTCTGCCGCATCGCCAATGTCGAGAAGCTGGACGCCGGCCCGAAGGGCATCGTTGTGCAGTTCAGGAACAAGGAGTTCCCGAACCCGGCAAATCTCGTCGGCTATATCGGCAAGCAGGGCTCGATGGCGAAGATCCGCCCCGATCACAGCCTGTTCCTGACCCGCGATCTCCCCACGCCGGAAAAACGGCTGCAGGGCGCAGCCGTTATCATGACGCAATTGGCGGAGCTGGCGAAGGGCTAGTTCATCCCGGCGCGGGCTTCGGCCTTCGCCTTTGCGATATCGCGCAGCGCACCGGCAAGGATGTCGGGAGTCTGTGCGCCGCTGACGGCATATTGCTGGTCGAAGATGAAGAACGGCACGCCGTTGACGCCCATCTTCTGCGCCGATTCGATTTCCTCGACGACGAGAACCTTGTCGGCATCCGAGGCCAGCAGCGAAGCGGTTACGGCGCGGTCGAGGCCGGCCTTATCGGCGACATCGAGCAGGACGGCGTGATCGCCGACATTGCGGCCTTCTTCGAAATTCGCCTTGAACAGGCCGTTGACGACCTTGTCGGCCTTCTCACGGTCCTCGATCATCGCCCAGTGGATCAGCCGGTGGGCATCGAGCGTATTCGGGCCGATCTTGATCGCCTCGAAATTGAAGTTGATGCCGACTTCCTTGCCAAAATCGGTGAGCATCTTGTGGGCCTGCGCCACGCGCTCGGCGCCGCCGAGCTTTTCTTCCAGGCTCTTCTTCTGGTCGACGCCTTCAGGCGGATAGTCGGGGTTCAGCCGGTAGGGGCGCCAGTTGATGTCGACGCCGACCTCGTCCTGCACTTCGGCAATGGCGAGCTCCAGCCGCGCCTTGCCGAGATAGCACCACGGGCAGACGACATCCGAGACGACGTCGATGGTAATGCGTTCCATGGTGTTTTCCTTTTCTGGCTTCCGTGCTTCACGCCATCTATGCGCTCGCGCCGCCGACTTCAACCAGGCAGGAAAAAGGAACCGCCTACTGGGCGCTTTGGTCCCACCAGGCCGGCAGCTGGTATCCGTAGAGCGGCACCTTGTCCGGATGGCCGATCCGCTTGCTTCGGGCGATCCATTGCTGGTCGATGTGATAGAGCGGCAGCACATAGTGGCCTGACAACAGCAGCCGGTCGTGAGAGCGCACGGCCGCGGTAAAGTCCTCGTCGGAGCGGGCCGTCAGCAAATGTTTGATCGCCGTATCGACATCGGGATCGGCGACGCCTGCGAAATTCGAGCTGCCTTCGCGGTCGCGGCTCGCCGAGGCCCAATAGGAAAGCTGTTCGTTTCCGGGCGAGAGCGACGAAACATAGGATTTGACGATCACGTCATAGTCGAAGCTGTTGGTCCGGCTCTGATACTGCGAATCATCGACCGTGCGGATCGAAGTGGTAATGCCGAGCGTCTGCAGCGAGCGCTGGTAGGCGATTGCCAGTTTTTCCTGATCGGCATTCTGCGTCATGATCTCGAAGGCCAGCGCCTTGCCCTTGGCATCGGTCATCTTGCCGTTCTTGATCGAGTAACCGGCTTCCTTGAGAACATCGACGGCCTGCTTCAGCACCTTGCGGTCGCGGCCTGAGCCGTCGGTAACCGGCAGCTTGTAGGTGCCGTCGAGGATTTCAGGATCGATCTTGTCCTTCAGCGGTCCAAGCATCGCAAGCTCATGCGCGTCGGCCGGGACGCCGAAGCTCGAAAGCTCGGAATTCTGCCAGAAGCTTTCCGTGCGCTTGTACGCACCCGAGAACAGGTTCTTGTTCGCCCATTCGAAATCGAAGACCAGCGACAGCCCCTCGCGCAGCTTGACGTTCTGGAACATCGGCCGGCGGGTATTGAAGACGAAGCCGAACATACCGCTCGGCAGCTGCGGCTGGAACGTGTCCTTGATGACGGCGCCGGAACTGACCGCCGGGAAATTATAGGCGGTCGCCCAATGACCGGGGCTTCCATCCGGATAGACATCGACATCGCCCTTCTTGAAGGCTTCGAACAGCGTCGTGTCCTGCAGGAAATACTGAACGGTGATCCGGTCGTAGTTGTCCATCCCGACCTTGGAGGGGATATCCTTGCCCCAGTAATTCGGGTCGCGCTCGAAGGTGATGCTCTCGCCGGGCTTCACCGTGGCGATCTTGTACGGCCCGGAACCGACCAGCGCCGTCAGCGAGGTGCGGTCGAAGGTCTCGGGGTCGATGAGATGCTTCGGAAGCACTGGCATCAGCCCGAAGACCATCGGCGTTTCGCGGTCGGCCTTGTCGTTGAAGGTGAAGCGCACGCCGCGCTCGCCGACTTTCTCCATCTTCGAGACCAGGTTGAGCCGTGTCGAGAAGGGCACCCGGCCCTTGTCGCGCAAGAGCTCGAAGGTGAACATCACGTCTTCGGCCGTCACCGGCTGGCCGTCCGCCCATTTCGCCTTCGGATTGAGGTTGAACTGGATGAAGGTCCGGTTGTCGTCCCACTCGACGCTTTCGGCGAGCAAACCATAGAGCGTGAAGGGCTCGTCGCGCGAGCGCTGCAGCAGCGATTCGTAGACGAGATTGCCGTAGTCGGGGTCCCACATGCCGCGCGCCGTCGTGCGCATGCTCTTCAGGATGAACGGATTGAGATTGTCGAAGGTTCCGACCACGCCATAGGTGATATGGCCGCCCTTCTTCACATCCGGATTGACGTAAGGGAAGCTCTTGTAATCAGCAGGCAGCGCCGGCTGGCCATGCATTGCAATGCCGTGAAGCGGCTCGGCGGCAGCGGCGGTGCAGATGAGGGCGAAGACGGCGGGCAGGGCGATCCGGAGCATCTCTGAATTTCCTTTCCGGCAGGGCTCGATTCGCGCGAAGACTATCACGGAGCGCGAAAAATCGAACATTCACGCCCTCAAATCTTTACGAGCATCCAGAAATTGCCAAAGAAATACTGGATATCTGGAGCGCCTCAATGTAACAGGTGTTCCCGAAGTTCGGGGTCATGCATTTGCCTCATTGTTTTATGAGGTGGAGTGCCGAATGACCCGGTTGGAGAGGGCTGCAGGTCGCGGTCCCGAATGGGTATCAGGAGACGGAATCCGTTATGATCTTCAAGTCTGAAAAGAAAATGCGGGCAGCCCTGTCCGTTCTCGCAGTTGCCTTCGGCGCCGCCTCGGCACCGGTGTCCTCCTTCGCTCAGGACGCCGCCAATGCCCCGCAGCAGGCTGCCGGCGCACCGCGGCTCGGCTGGTACAAGACCTGCAGCAAGCAGGAAGACAACGACATCTGCGTCGTTCAGAACCTGATCCTCGCCAATGGCGGCCAGCTGGTCACGGCTGTCGGCCTCATCAGCGTTTCCGGCAAGGTCAACCGCAAGATCCTCCAGGTCTCGGTCCCGACCGCCCGCCTGATCCCGCCCGGCATCATGATGCAGATCGACAACAACAAGGGCCAGAAGCTCGACTACGCAGTCTGCCTGCCCGACAAGTGCACGGCTGAACTGCCGCTGACCGACGCGATGATCGCCAGCCTCAAGAAGGGCAGCGACGTGATCTTCACCTCGATCAACTTCCGCCGCGCTCCGAACCCGATCAAGATCTCGCTCGAAGGCTTCACCGGCGCTTATGACGGCGAAGCAGTTTCCGAATCGAAGCTTGCCGAAAGCCAGAAGAGCCTGCAGGACAGCATGCAGAAGAAGGCTGAGGAAGCCCGCAAGAAGCTGGAAGACGCGCAGAACGCTGCAAAGACCGCTCAGTAAGCGTCTGACCATATCGCTTTCGAAAACCCGGCCCTCGCGCCGGGTTTTTTATTGCCGCAGACAAAGAAAAACCCCGCCGGAGCGGGGTTTCTTTAAAGCGGTATTTGATGCGCTTAGTTGGCCAGGCTCATCTTGGGCTTGAACTGACCGGTCGGCGCCATGTCGAATATCTGGTAGACCTGTTCATTACGCAGCGGCACGCCGCTTTCGTCATTCACCAGGTTCTGCTCCGAGACGTAGGCGACATATTCGTTCTCGTCATTTTCGGCGAGCAGATGATAGAACGGCTGGTCCTTGCTGGGGCGAACTTCGGCGGGAATGGAGTTCCACCACTCCTCCGTATTCGCGAATTCCGGATCGACGTCGAAGATCACGCCGCGAAACGGAAAAACCTTGTGCCGGACCACTTCACCGATACCGAACTTTGCAACTCTTTCTTTCATGGTACGACTTCCTTTCATCACCAGATTTGGTGATTGGGCCTGCTCAAATCAAGATTTGTGCAGGATTTCGTCACATGAGTGTCATGTCGCCATCAGCCTCAGTGACATCGAGAAAAGCCCCGGCTTTCGCCAGGGCTTTTCGGTATTCGCTTATGCCGAGTAGTACATGTCGTATTCGACAGGATGCGGCGTCATTTCGAAGCGCATCACTTCGGCCATCTTCAGCTCGATGAACGAGTCGATCTGGTCGTCGTCGAAAACGCCGCCGGCGGTCAGGAACTTGCGATCCTTGTCGAGGCTCTCAAGCGCTTCACGCAGCGAGCCGCAGACCGTCGGGATCTTCTTCAGTTCCTTCGGCGGCAGGTCGTACAGATCCTTGTCCATGGCCTTGCCCGGATGGATCTTGTTCTTGATGCCGTCGAGACCGGCCATCAGCATCGCTGCGAAGGCGAGGTAGGGGTTCGCCATCGGGTCCGGGAAGCGGACTTCGACGCGCTTTGCCTTCGGGTTGCTGCCGAACGGGATGCGGCAGGAAGCGGAGCGGTTGCGGGCCGAGTAGGCCAGCAGAACCGGAGCTTCATAACCCGGGACGAGACGCTTGTATGAGTTCGTCGACGGGTTGGTGAAGGCGTTCAGCGCCTTGGCATGCTTGATGATGCCGCCGATGAAATAGAGGCAGGATTCCGAAAGGCCTGCATATTCGTCGCCTGCGAAGCCCGGCTTGCCGCCCTTCCAGATCGAAAGATGAACGTGCATGCCCGAGCCGTTGTCGCCGAAGATCGGCTTCGGCATGAAGGTTGCCGTCTTGCCGTAGGCATTGGCGACCTGGTGCACGACATACTTGTAGATCTGCATCTTGTCGGCGTTGCGAACCAGCGTGTCGAACTTGATGCCGAGCTCGTGCTGGGCAGCTGCCACTTCGTGGTGGTGCTTTTCGACGACGACGCCCATTTCGCTCAGAACCGTCAGCATCTCGGAACGCATGTCCTGGGCGCTGTCGATCGGCGGAACCGGGAAGTAGCCGCCCTTGACGCGCGGACGGTGGCCGAGGTTGCCGGTCTCATATTCGGTGTCGTCGTTCGACGGCAGTTCGGTCGAGTCGAGCTTGAAGCCGGTGTTGTACGGGTCGGCCTTGTACTTGACGTCGTCGAAGACGAAGAATTCGGCTTCCGGGCCGACGAACACGGTGTCGCCGATGCCGGATGCCTTCAGATAGGCTTCGGCCTTCTTGGCGGTGCCGCGCGGGTCGCGGTTATAGGCTTCGCCCGAGACCGGATCGAGAATGTCGCAGATGATGACCATCGTCGACTGCGCGAAGAACGGGTCCATGTGAACCGTGTCGGTATCCGGCATGAGAACCATGTCGGACTCGTTGATGGCCTTCCAGCCGCCGATCGAGGAACCGTCGAACATGACGCCGTCGGCAAACATGTCTTCGTCCACACAGACGACGTCCATCGTCACGTGCTGCAGCTTGCCCTTGGGGTCGGTGAAGCGCAGATCCACGAACTTGACGTCGTTCTCCTTGATCTGCTTCAGAATTTCGCTTGCACTCGCCATGAAACACTCCCTTTGATTTGCTATGACGACTTGGCTTTGCCTCTTGTGGCAAAGCCTGCTTAAATAGCGTCGATACCGGTTTCGCCAGTACGAATGCGGATGACTTCCTCGACATTCGACACGAAAATCTTGCCATCGCCGATGCGGCCGGTCTGGGCGGCCTTGCGGATCGCGTCGATGACGGCTTCGGCATTCTCGTCGGCGAGAACCACTTCGACCTTCACCTTCGGCAGGAAATCGACAACATATTCGGCGCCACGGTAAAGCTCCGTGTGGCCCTTCTGGCGACCGAAGCCCTTTGCTTCCGTAACCGTAATGCCCTGCAGGCCGACTTCCTGAAGGGCTTCCTTCACTTCGTCGAGCTTGAAAGGCTTAATGATCGCTTCGATCTTTTTCATGAGAAAATGACTCTCCGCTTCTCCCGTTAAAGCGTGCGTATGCCGCTCGCGAAACATGATGCAGGTATCATGCCAGTTCGCAACGGGCCAGATCGAAAAAATGCGGCAAATGCACCCAAAACCGCGCCAAGGCTCCTGTTTAGCTGCGATTTTTCGTAAAAAGATGACAATTTCGATCGGAAAAAATCGAAAATACCACGGAAATCGCAGATTTTTCTGTGGAAGTGAGTTTCGGTTTGCTGAATGTCGATGGGTTAAAAATAGGCAATTGCACAAATAATGATCGTGCTTCCGTCGCCCGAAACCGGTTGTTTTTTAGGCGTTTTTTGACTTCAATGGGGTCATGACCGATCGATTGAGTGAATTGCTTCTGACGCCCGCCGAAATGGCGGCTGTCGACAAGGCGGCGGCTGAAAGCGGCATCGACAGCTTTGCGCTGATGACCAGCGCAGGCGCGGCTGTGGCTGCGGCCGCGATGCGGCTTTATCCCGGCGCACTTCGCTTCGCCGTCCTCTGCGGACCCGGCAACAATGGCGGCGACGGCTATGTGGCAGCCCGCTTCCTGGCCGAGAGCGGCGCAGCAGTTGCCGTCTTCCAGCTCGGCGATCCCGAACGGATGAAGGGCGACGCCGGGCGGGCCTATACGGAATGGAGTGGCGATGTCGAACCGCTCGAAGAGTACCGTCCAAAAGACGGCGACGTCGTCATCGACGCTCTGTTCGGTGCCGGGCTGAGCCGCGATGTGCCCGGTGAGGTCGAGGACGTCATCTCGGCCGTGCGCTGGGCCGATCTGCCCGTCATCGCCATCGACCTGCCATCGGGCATCGACGGTGCGACGGGCGAGGTGCTCGGCGCGGCCTTTTCAGCCACGCAGACGATCACTTTCATGACCCGCAAGCCGGGCCATCTCTTGATGCCGGGCAGGGAGCTTTGCGGGGCACTCGATGTCATCGATATCGGCATTCCCGCCCGGATCGTCCGCGCGCATGCCGGTTCGGAGGTCGCCGAAAACACCCCGGCCCAATGGGCGCATCTGACGCCGTCGGCGCGGCTGGAGACCCACAAATACAAGCGCGGCCATCTCGTCGTCTTCTCCGGTTCGGCGGGAAAGACCGGCGCGGCGCGGATGTCGGCGATATCGGGCCTGAAGGCCGGTGCAGGTCTGGTGACGATCGCAGCGTCGGCGGAAGCGCTTGCGGAAAACAGCGCGCATCTGACGGCGGTCATGTTGCGCGAGATCGGCGACACGGAACAGCTGGAAGAATGGCTGGAGGACGACCGCCTGCACACTTTCGTGCTCGGTCCGGGCTTCGGGATCGGCGAGCAGGCGAGGGACTATGCCGCGACACTGAGCGACCGCCGCCTGGTGCTCGATGCTGACGGCATCACTTCGTTCCGCCAGGAGCCGAAGCGCCTGTTCGACCTGTTCTCCGGTGGCGAACCGCGTCTGGTCCTGACGCCGCATGACGGCGAATTCGCCCGTCTCTTCCCCGATATCGCCGCCGATACCGGGCTCGGCAAGACCGCCAAGGCACAGATGGCCGCGAAGCGCGCCAACGCGGCGATCGTCTTCAAGGGTGCCGATACCGTTATTGCGGCGCCGGATGGACGCGCGCTGATCAACACCAACGCGCCGGTCTGGCTGGCAACGGCAGGGTCCGGCGACGTGCTTGCCGGCATCATCGGCGCCTATCTGGCGCAGGGCCTTCCGGCCTTCGAGGCGGCAGCGATCGGTGTCTACCTGCACAGCCTCGCCGGGCAGCGCGCCGGCAAGGGGTTGACGGCGGAAGATCTCGCCGCCCACGTCTTGCCGTTCTGACTGCCGGTCGGCTGATTACCCGACCTCTTCCTGCAGCGCGATGGCGCCGAAGGGGGCGTTCACCTTGCCCTCATGGATCATGAAGGCGAAGACGTCGCGCGGCTCGGCCTTCACCTTGCGATCCGCGTCGATGACAGGCAGATCGTCGGGCACCTTGCCTTCGGCCCAGGTCTCCAGCCGCTTTGCCCAGGCCTTTAGGTCCTTGGGAGGGTAGCAGGTCCTGATCTCGTCCGAGCCCTTCTGCAGCCGCGCATAAACGAAATCCGCAGTGACGTCCGCTATCATCGGATAGTCGAAATGCTCGGCGACAACGGGCGCCACGCCGTACTTGGCGAGCAGCGCCACGAAATCCGGCGCCTTGAAACTGTCGTGGCGGACCTCGACGACATGGCGCAAGGGCAGGCCATCCTGCTTGTCGGGCAGCAGCTTCAAGAACGCTTCGAAATCGTCGGGCTCGAACTTCTTGGTCGGCGCGAACTGCCAGAGGATCGGCCCGAGACGGTCGCCGAGCTCCGTCAGTCCCTGTGTCAGGAACCGCTGCATGGATTCGCCGGCCTCGCCCAAAACCTTGCGGTTGGTAACGAAGCGGCTGGCCTTCAGCGAGAAGATGAAACCATCGGGCACATCCGCGCCCCATTTTGCGAAGGTCTCAGGCTTCTGCGAGCTGTAATAGGTGCCGTTGACCTCGATGACCTTCAGCTGGCGGCTGGCATAATTGAGCTCGTCCTTCTGCTTCAGGTCGGAGGGGAAGAAATGATTGCGCCAAGGCTCGAATGTCCAGCCGCCGATACCGACGCGGATAGTGCCGGATTTGCTCATTCTCTTCCTCCCTTTGCCTGTTCAAGCGATTTTGCTCAGGCGATTTGCTTTGCCATATCGACGATCACCCATTCTGGCCGGTAGGGGTTCGGCCGTCGACCCGTTTCCCGAAAGCCGAAGGCGCGGTAGATCGCGATATTCCTCTCCATCCGCGCATTGGTGTAGAGCCTGACTTCCGGCAGCCCCCATTCGCGCGTCTTGTCTTCCACCCAGCCGAGGATCGTACGGCCAATCCCGCGGCTATGATGATCAGGCGACACGGCGATGCTGAACAGCATCGTGTGATCCGCATGGCGCTCAAGAACGGCGAGCCCGCCAGGCTCACCATCGATATCGAGCAGCCACACCTCGCCATTGGCGATCCGCGGCGCATAATCCTCACGCATCGGCAGCGGCTCGCCGCCGAACTCCGCGACATAAGGGCCGTAAGCCGCCATGGTCAGGCGGCGCACGGTCTCAAGATCGTCAGCGGCCGCCTGTCTCAGCATCTCACTCGGCCGCCGCGACCGTCTTCTTCACCGGGCGACGCTCCAGCAGCTCCTTCAGGAACTGGCCTGTATAGGAGCGCTTCTCCTTGACGATCGCCTCAGGCGTGCCGGTCGCGACGATCTCGCCGCCGCCATCGCCGCCTTCGGGGCCGAAGTCGAGCACCCAGTCGGCTGTCTTGATGACTTCGAGATTGTGCTCGATGACCACAACGGAGTTGCCTTGGTTGACCAGCTCGTGCAGCATTTCCAGGAGCTTGGCGACATCGTGGAAGTGCAGGCCGGTGGTCGGTTCGTCGAGAATGTAGAGCGTGCGGCCGGTCGAGCGCTTCGACAGTTCCTTGGCGAGCTTGACGCGCTGCGCCTCGCCGCCCGACAGCGTATTCGCCTGCTGGCCGACCTTGATATAGCCGAGGCCGACATCGAAGAGCGACTGCAGCTTGTCGCGCACCGCGGGAACGGCGGCGAAGAATTCGACGCCTTCCTCGACCGTCATGTCGAGCACGTCGGAGATCGACTTGCCCTTGAAGGTGACGTCGAGCGTCTCGCGATTGTAGCGCTTGCCGTGGCAGACGTCGCAGGTGACGTAGACATCGGGCAGGAAGTGCATCTCGATCTTGATGACGCCGTCGCCCTGGCAGGCCTCGCAGCGGCCGCCCTTGACGTTGAACGAGAAGCGGCCCGGCTGATAACCGCGCGCCTTGGCTTCCGGCAGGCCGGCGAACCAGTCGCGGATCGGCGTGAAGGCACCGGTATAGGTCGCCGGATTCGAGCGCGGCGTGCGGCCGATCGGCGACTGGTCGATATCGATCACCTTGTCGATATGCTCGAAGCCGTCGATACGATCGTGATCGGCCGGGATTTCGCGCGCGCCCATGACACGGCGCGCCGCCGACTTGTAGAGCGTCTCGATCAGGAATGTGGACTTGCCGCCGCCGGAAACACCGGTCACTGCCGTGAATACGCCGAGCGGGATGGCGGCGGTGACGTTCTTGAGGTTGTTGCCCCTCGCGCCGACGACCTTGATTTCCTTGCCCTTCTTCGGCTTGCGCCGCTCATCGGGCACGGGAACGCCGAGTTCGCCGGAGAGATACTTGCCGGTCAGCGACTTCGGGTTCGCCATGATGTCCTGAGGCGTGCCGTGGGCGATAACCTGGCCGCCGTGAATGCCCGCAGCCGGGCCGATATCGACCACGTCGTCTGCGGTCAGGATCGCGTCCTCGTCATGCTCGACGACGATCACGGTATTGCCGATGTCGCGCAGGTGCTTCAGCGTATCGAGCAGGCGGGCATTGTCGCGCTGGTGCAGGCCGATCGAGGGCTCGTCGAGAACGTAGAGCACGCCCGTCAGGCCCGAGCCGATCTGCGACGCCAGGCGAATACGCTGGCTTTCGCCGCCAGATAGCGTGCCCGAATTGCGTGACAGGCTGAGATATTCGAGGCCTACATCGTTCAGGAAGCGCAGGCGGTCGCGGATTTCCTTGAGAATGCGCACGGCAATCTCGTTCTGCTTCGCCGTAAAATGCGACGGCAGGACTTCGAACCAGTCGCGGGCGACGCGGATCGACATCTGCGTGACTTCGCCGATGTGCAGCTTGTCGATCTTGACGGCCAGAGCTTCCGGCTTCAGCCGGTAACCGGCGCAGGACGGGCAGGGCGCGGCTGACATGAAACGCTCGATCTCCTCGCGCGCCCAGGCGGAATCCGTCTCCTTCCAGCGGCGCTCGAGATTGGTGATGATGCCCTCGAAGGTCTTGTGCGTCGTGTAGGAACGCGCGCCATCGGCATAGTGGAATTCGATCTTCTCTTCCGTGCCGTTCAGAATCACATCCTGCGCCTTGGCGGAGAGATCGCTCCAGCGGCTGGCGAGCTTGAAGCCGAAATGCTTGCCGAGCGCTTCCAGTGTCTGGTTGTAATAAGGAGAAGACGACTTGGCCCAGGGCGCGATCGCGCCGTCCTTCAGCGTCCGCTCCGGTTCCGGGATGATCAGGTTGGCGTCGATCTTCTGCTGCGCGCCAAGACCGTCGCAGGTCGGGCAGGCACCGGCCGGGTTGTTGAACGAGAAGAGCCGCGGCTCGATCTCGGGAATGGTGAAGCCGGAGACCGGGCAGGCGAATTTTTCCGAAAACAGCACGCGCTCATGCGTTTCGTTCAGCGACTTGTTGGCCGAGCCGCCGGCAGCGGTTTCCTCTGGCGGCAGCGGCTTGTCGGCAAATTCGGCGACCGCCAGCCCATCGGCGAGCTTCAGCGAGGTCTCAAGACTGTCGGCGAGGCGCGAGGACATGTCGGCGCGCACGACGATACGGTCGACGACGACGTCGATATCGTGCTTGTACTTCTTGTCGAGCGCCGGAACGTCGGCGATCTCGTAGAACTGGCCGTCCACCTTGACGCGCTGGAAGCCCTTCTTCATCAGTTCGGCGAGTTCTTTCTTGTACTCGCCCTTACGGCCGCGCACGAGCGGCGCCAGAATATAAAGACGCGTGCCCTCGTCGAAGGCGAGGACACGATCGACCATCTGGCTGACCGTCTGGCTCTCGATCGGCAGGCCGGTGGCCGGCGAATAGGGAACGCCGACGCGCGCAAAGAGCAGACGCATATAGTCGTAGATTTCGGTGACCGTGCCGACCGTCGAGCGCGGGTTTCGCGAGGTCGTCTTCTGCTCGATCGAGATGGCGGGCGAGAGGCCGTCGATCTGGTCGACATCAGGCTTCTGCATCATTTCCAGGAACTGGCGCGCGTAGGCCGAAAGGCTTTCGACATAGCGCCGCTGTCCCTCGGCATAGATCGTATCGAATGCCAGCGAGGATTTGCCGGACCCTGAAAGGCCCGTCATCACGATAAGCTTGTTGCGCGGCAGATCGAGGTCGATGCCCTTCAAATTATGCTCACGCGCGCCGCGGATGGAAATCGTCTTCAGTTCGCTCATCGTCTTCTGCTTTGGTCTCTTGGATGAAGCCCCTTATTTAGTGATGCTCGCGGGCGAGTCGAGGCTCAAATCCGGGGTAGGAGAAGGTTTTCGATTCTGTTGACAGGATCATAGTGAATAAATAGAACAAAGAAAGAACAAAATTCCTTGTGGATGACGGCCCGATGGACGCGCCTCGCAAGGGCTCTATAGTTTAAGGTGCACCGATTGTTTCAAGCGCCGCCGGGCAGGGCGGCAGGTAAGGTGAAAAGCATGGCTGGTAGCGTAAACAAGGTAATTCTGATCGGAAACGTGGGCGCCGACCCCGAAATCCGCAGGACCCAGGACGGCCGTCCGATCGCCAACCTGCGTATCGCGACCTCTGAGCAGTGGCGCGACCGCAATTCCGGCGAACGCCGCGAAAAGACCGAATGGCACACTGTCGTCGTCTTCAACGAAGGCCTCTGCAAGGTTGTCGAGCAATACGTCAAGAAGGGCGCCAAGCTCTATATCGAAGGCGCGCTGCAGACCCGCAAGTGGCAGGACCAGCAGGGCCAGGACCGCTACTCGACGGAAGTCGTGCTGCAGGGCTTCAACTCGACGCTGACGATGCTCGATGGCCGTGGTGACGGCGGCGGTGCAAGCTCCGGCTTCGGCGGTGGCGGCGGCCGTGGCAACAACAACGATTATGGTGGCGGCGGTGGCGGCTACGGCGACGATTACGGCGCGCCCTCACAGTCCTCCGGCGGCGGCCGTGGCGGCAGCAGCAGTGGCGGCGGTAGCGGCGGCAACTTCTCGCGGGATCTCGACGACGACATCCCGTTCTGAGAACCGGACGGATCAAATGAAAACGGCGCCCCTTGAGGCGCCGTTTTTGTTAGGCCGGTGTGGCGCTGATCAGATTGAGCGCCGCCTTGGCGCCATCGACAACGAACTGCACCGCCAGGGCCGCCAGGATGACGCCGAGAAGCCGCGTCAGGATCGCCCGGCCGGTGGCGCCGAGGAAACGGTCGAGCCTGTCGGCGACCAGCAGGGCGCCCAGCGTGATCAGCAGGTTGGCGGCAATGACGATGATCAGCTGCGCCCGCTCGATCGACGAGGCGAAGGCACCAGAGAGCAGGATCGTCGCCGAGATCGCTCCCGGACCGGCAACCAGCGGGATTGCCAGCGGGAAGACGGCGATATTCTGGATGTGGTCCTTGGTGATGGCGACTTCGCTGGTCTTTTCCTTGCGGTCCTGACGCTTCTCGAAGACCATCTCGAAGGCGATCCAGAAGAGCAGCAAGCCACCAGCGAGGCGGAAGGCTCCCATGGATATGCCGAGTACGCCGAGCACGCCTGCGCCAAACAGCGCGAAGACCGCG
This sequence comes from Rhizobium sp. BG4, assembly GCF_016864575.1. NCBI lineage: Bacteria > Pseudomonadati > Pseudomonadota > Alphaproteobacteria > Hyphomicrobiales > Rhizobiaceae > Rhizobium > Rhizobium sp. BG4. Next base: position 3,984,033 of record NZ_CP044125.1, on the reverse strand, counting down.
AGAATGATGAAGGCGATCATCGAGCCGCGCAGCGCTACCTGCTTGCGCTGGGGCCGGCTCATGCCAGCGGTCAGCCCCAGAAAGATTGGCGCCAGCCCCGGCGGATCGATAGTCACGAGCAGGGTGGTGAAGGCATTGATCAGTTGGTCGGTGCTTGCCATTCGGTCTCCAAAACACCATATGAGGGCGAGGTTTCGCGATTGTGGAGCGACTGCCCGCGTTTGGCAAACCGCCTGTTTTCGCGTAGGCCTCCTCCCGGCGCAAAAACGCCAGAATTGCCGCCTTTCCGCCGTAAAAGCCTGTTCAAAACTCCCGCTCAAATTGGCGCGGAACGGGGCTTTCCGCTATAAATCTTTCAGTGATTCTACAAAGAGATCGTGATCTGTTTTGACTGAACAAACACCCCCAGGCGGCGGGAAGCTCCCGCCAGGCATCGAGCCCATCTCCATCATGGAGGAAATGCAGCGGTCCTATCTCGATTACGCGATGAGCGTTATCGTCAGCCGCGCGCTTCCTGATGTCCGTGACGGCCTCAAGCCCGTCCACCGGCGCATCCTTTACGGCATGTCCGAGCTCGGCATCGACTGGAACAAAAAATACGTCAAATGCGCCCGCGTAACCGGTGACGTGATGGGTAAATACCATCCGCACGGCAACTCGGCGATCTACGATGCGCTCGCCCGTATGGCGCAGGATTGGTCTCTTCGCCTGCCGCTGATCGACGGCCAGGGCAATTTCGGCTCTGTCGACGGTGACCCGCCGGCGGCCGAACGCTACACCGAATGCCGCCTGGAAAAGGCCGCGCATTCGCTGCTCGACGACCTCGACAAGGAAACGGTGGATTTCCGTGACAACTACGATGGCACGCTCTCCGAGCCGTCGGTGGTACCCGCGAAGTTCCCGAACCTGCTGGTCAACGGCGCAGGCGGCATCGCCGTCGGCATGGCGACCAACATCCCGCCGCACAATCTCGTCGAAGTCATCGACGGCTGTATCGCGCTGATCGACAATCCTGCGATCGAACTGCCGGATCTGATGCAGATCATCCCGGGCCCGGACTTTCCGACCGGCGCCAAGATCCTCGGCCGTTCCGGCATCCGTTCGGCCTATGAGACGGGCCGCGGTTCCGTCGTCATGCGCGGCGTTGCCACGATCGAGCCGATGCGCGGCGATCGCGAACAGATCATCATCACCGAAATCCCCTATCAGGTGAACAAGGCGACGATGATCGAGAAGATGGCCGAGCTGGTGCGCGAAAAGCGCATCGAGGGCATCTCCGACCTGCGCGACGAATCCGACCGCCAGGGCTACCGCGTTGTCGTTGAGCTGAAGCGCGACGCCAATGCCGACGTCATCCTGAACCAGCTTTACCGTTACACGCCGCTGCAGACCTCCTTCGGCTGCAACATGGTGGCACTGAACGGCGGCAAGCCGGAACAGCTCAACCTGCTCGACATGCTCCGCGCCTTCGTCGCCTTCCGCGAAGAAGTCGTTAGTCGGAGAACGAAATTCCTGCTCCGCAAGGCGCGTGAGCGCGCCCACGTCTTGGTCGGTCTGGCGATCTCGGTTGCCAATATCGACGAAGTCATCCGCGTCATCCGCCAGGCGCCGGATCCTGCGACTGCACGCGAACAGCTGATGACGCGCCGCTGGCCGGCAGCGGATGTCGAAAGCCTGATCCGTTTGATCGACGATCCGCGTCACCGGATCAACGAGGACATGACGTATAACCTCTCGGAAGAGCAGGCCCGCGCCATCCTCGAACTTCGTCTCGCCCGCCTGACGGCGCTTGGCCGCGACGAAATCGGCGACGAGCTCAACAAGATCGGCGAAGAAATCAAGGATTACCTCGATATTCTCTCGTCGCGCATTCGCATCATGACCATCGTCAAGGAAGAACTGGGCGCCGTTCGCGACGAGTTCGGCACACCGCGCCGCACCGAGATCATCGATGGCGGTCTTGAAATGGACGATGAAGACCTCATCGCCCGCGAAGACATGGTCGTGACCGTCTCGCATCTCGGCTACATCAAGCGCGTGCCACTGACGACCTACCGTGCACAGCGCCGCGGCGGCAAGGGCCGCTCCGGCATGACCACACGCGATGAAGATTTTGTTAGCCGGCTATTCGTGGTCAACACGCATACGCCCGTTCTGTTCTTCTCGTCGCGCGGTATCGTCTACAAGGAAAAGGTCTGGCGCCTGCCGATCGGCACGCCGACCTCGCGCGGCAAGGCGCTCATCAACATGCTGCCGCTGGCACCCGGCGAACGCATCACCACGATCCTGCCGCTGCCCGAGGATGAGGACAGCTGGGAAAGCCTCGACGTGATGTTCTCGACGACGCGCGGCACCGTTCGCCGCAACAAGTTGTCGGATTTCGTCCAGGTGAACCGCAACGGCAAGATCGCCATGAAGCTGGAAGAGGAGGGCGATGAAATCCTCTCCGTCGAGACCTGCACGGAGCACGACGACGTGCTTCTGACCACGGCGCTCGGCCAGTGCATCCGCTTCCCGGTCGATGACGTCCGTGTCTTTGCCGGCCGCAACTCGATCGGCGTGCGTGGTATCAACCTTGGTGATGGCGACAGCATCATCTCGATGACCATCGTCGGCCATGTCGACGCCGAGCCGTGGGAACGTGCTGCCTATCTGAAGCGTTCCGCTGCAGAGCGTCGCGCAACCGGCGTAGACGAAGAGGATATCGCTCTCGTCGGCGAGGAAGTCACCGAAGAGGGACAGCTTAACGACGAGCGCTACGAAGAGCTGAAGGCACGTGAACAGTTCGTGCTGACGGTCTCCGAAAAGGGCTACGGCAAGCGTTCCTCGTCTTACGACTTCCGCATCTCCGGCCGCGGCGGCAAGGGCATCCGCGCCACCGACACGTCGAAGACGGGCGAAATCGGCGCACTCGTCGCTGCCTTCCCGGTTGATGACGGCGACCAGATCATGCTCGTCTCCGATGGTGGCCAGTTGATCCGCGTTCCGGTCGGCGGCATCCGCATCGCCAGCCGCGCGACGAAGGGCGTCACGATCTTCTCGACCGCCAAGGATGAGAAGGTGGTTTCGGTCGAGCGCATCAGCGAACCGGAAGACGACAGCGAAGAGGTTGGTGAGATCACCAACGAAACGCCGATCGAAGCCGGCGCAGTGCCTCCGGCAACCGAAGGCGACGAACCTTCATCTTCCACGGAAGAATAATTTAACCGGCTTTGGCTGGAAAACCGGGCGGCCCCTGCCGCCCGGTTTTTTTATGCGCTAAAGAGATTCCTGCTAGTCTGAGTTGATTTTAGGGCGAGGGAATCATGGGGAATTGGACGCGGCGCGGCGTTCTCGTTGCGGGCTCGGCGATCGCCGGCGCCGTTGCAGGGCAGTATCTTCTGACGCCGGTGAGCGATCCGGGTCCGGCTTTCCCGCCAGAAGACGATGTTTCCTCGGGCGCCACCATCCTCAACGACGCGGGCGAGCTTTCACCGACCCCGGTCGCCCAGCATCTGACCTTTAACGAGCCGCCACAGGACGCGTTGATCGGCAAGCTCCGAGCCGCGCTTGCCGACGCCCGCAGCAACGGTCAATCGTTCGCCGCCAGCGCCGCGCGTCATTCCATGGGCGGCCATAGCCTGCCGCTGAACGGCACGGCCCTGACCCTCGATCAGGATTGGCTGGAGGCCGACACCTCGGCCAAGACCTATCGCGTCGCAGCCGGTGCCCGCTGGTCGACGATCATCCGCAAGCTCGATGCAATCGGCTTTTCGCCCGCCGTCATGCAGTCGAATAACGATTTCGGCGTCGCCAGCACCTTTTCCGTCAATGCGCATGGCTGGCCGGTACCCTTCAGCGGCTGCGGCAGCACTGTGCACTCGATGAAGATAATGACGGCTGACGGCAATCTGCTGACCTGCTCGCGCACTGAGAATACCGAGCTCTTCAATCACGCGATGGGTGGCTACGGCCTGTTCGGCGTCATTACCGAACTTGAGCTCGACATGGTGCCGAATACCCTGCTGGACCCGAGTTTCGAGCATCTGGCCGGCGAGGATATCGGCCGCCGCTTTGCCGAGGTCCTTGCGTCCGATCCCACGATCCAGATGGCCTATGGCCGCATGGATATCTCGCTCGACCGCTTCTTCGAAGATGCGCTGCTGATCACCTACCGCCCCTCCGCCGATCAGTCGAATATCCCGGCGGCGACCGGCTCCGGTCTCATCAGCCACGTCTCGCGCGAAATCTTCCGCCGCCAGCTCGGCTCCGACGGCGTCAAGCATATGCGCTGGTGGACGGAGGCGGTGCTGAACCCGCAGATCGCCGCCGCATCGACGCGCAACAGCCTGATGAACGAACCCGTCATCACCCTCGACGACCGCGATCCCACGCGCACCGATATCCTGCACGAATATTTCGTCTCGCCGTCGCGCTTTGCCGATTTTGTCACGGCTTGCCAGGAGGTTATCCCGGCCTCTTATCAGCAGCTGCTGAATATCACGCTACGTTATGTGAACACCGATAGCGACAGTGTCCTGGCCTATGCAACAGAGCCGCGCATTGCCGCGGTCATGCTGTTTTCGCAGGAGAAGACCGTGCGCGGCGAGGCCGATATGGCGCGGATGACGGAGGCGCTGATCGAGCGCGTCATTGCCATCGGCGGCAGCTATTATCTGCCGTACCGGCCGCATGCGCGCCTCGACCAGCTGCAGCGGGCCTATGTCCGGGCAGGTGATTTCGCTGCGGCAAAACGCAAGGCTGATCCCGGCCTGCTGTTCCGCAACCGCTTCTGGGATAATTATCTGGGCAAGATCTGAGGGGGAATGATGAGCAAGCTTCGACTGATTGCCGGGCTTTATACCGTGGCGCTGCTGTTTGCCGCGGCGCTGAATTACATTCCCGGCCTGACGGACGCCGAGGGCAGGGCCTTCGGCATCTTCGCGCTCGATATTTATGACGACAGCCTGCATCTGGCTTCGGCGCTCTGGGCTGCGATCGCTGCCTATCTCTCGGTGCGAGCCTCGCGCTTCTTCCTCTTCTATTTCGGCCTGCTCTATTTCACCGATGGCCTGCTCGGCCTGATCACCGGCTCCGGCTATCTTGATCTCGGCATCGTCAATTACGGCATCCAGGACCTGCCGTTCGGCTTCAAGATCCTCGCAAACCTGCCGCATCTCTTCCTTGGCGGCGCAGCGATCGCATCGAGCTACATCTTCCGCAGCGAGGCGCGCTGATGCGCCGGGCTTTCAAGATCCTCGCATTGTTCGTCGCCGCCGTCGTCGTGGTTGTGCTCCTCCTTCTGAGTCCTGCCGCCTATGTGGAGACCTTCTGCCATGCCGATCCGCAGGCAGATAGCTACAGCCCACTGATCCGCGATCCCGCCATGCGCCGCGAGGAGGCCAATACATTCCTGACCTATCCCGAGTGGCACATCGTCTATGCCTATGACGGTCTGGCCGAGGTCCTGAAGACGGGCGATGAATACCGCTTCGATTATCTCGCCAGCGTCAAGGATTTCTGGAAGGCCGATTGTGCACTGACGGCGATCGCCGACCGCCACGGCGGCGCCGACACGCAGACGCGCATGATGGTCGCGACGATCGGCGTCAGTTTCACCCTCGAAATGGGCCTGAAGGCTGCCTATGAAGAAACGCTGGGACGGCTGACCGCTTATTGGCGTGGCGATCAGAAGACGCCGCAGGATAGTGTCGCCCGCGACATGGCGATCGATTACGCCGCCTTTCTGCGCCAGACGCCCTGGTACAAATATCCCTTCCAGCCACAGATCGACAAGCTCTGGGCGGCATCCGTCGATGAGCCCCTGCGCGGTTGGGAACGCCGCCTGGCGCTCGGCGGTGAATGGAAGGCGAAGATCGCCTATGCCGGAATGATCGCCGATGCGGTGGCAGCCACCGGCGAGGCCAAGCTGACGATCTTCTCCGTTGTTTCCGGTATGCCGGCCGAGGCGCTGTCGGCAATGCCCGATGTCCGCGTCGTCTCCGAAAGTGCCAATGGCATCCTTATCGAAACACCTCGCTACGACCGCTTCACCCATATTCTCTCCGACATCGCCAAGGCGGGCGGAAATGTCCGGGAGATTGCCGGAAATGACCAGATCATGGTGTCGCTGACTGCACCGGCGAGCGATCAGGCGCCACCGCCCGGTGAGCTGATCGCCCGTTTCCCGCGCGCCGGCTTCGATAACGACCGGCTGCTGGTTCTGGTCAGGATCACCGATCTGGCGCAGCTGCTGCGCGATCGGCCGATTGCCGATCCCGGCATCGAGCATATATTCGACTTCTGAAAGGGAGTGCGGTGATGGCATGGACGCGGCGGATCGCAAAAACGGGTGTGACGGCTCTCGTCATCCTCTGCGCCGTCTTCATGCTGTTTGCCGGCATTTTCGCCGCAACCGGGGAGGCGCCTGCCGCCATGGTCTTCCGCCCGCCCGGCAGCCCGGCGAGCCTCCCTGATGGCGTCAAGCTGCTGCGCTGGGGATCGGTCTTTGCTGTGGTGCGCGGTGAAAGCCCCGATTACGTCCGCAAGCTCTATGCATCGGGAGCAATCCTCGTGCTGCCCTACCGCAAGAGCGGCTGCCTCGCCTATCGCCCGGCATAACGACAAAGAAAAAGCCGGCCGCGGGGAAGGCGTCCGGCTTTTTGAATTGCCCGAGCACGGAGGGGAATGCGCTCAGGGCAGGGGAACTGGCTTTAGAAAGTGATGCGCTTTTCGTTGTAAGCCTTCACCTCTTCGCTTTCACGGCGAAGAGCGGAAATCGTTGACGCCACGGACACGATGAACATTACGCTGATGAGGGCGGTCAGAACGGTCAAAATCGTGAACATGGGCAATCCTTTCCGAAGTTGCGTTCACGTTCCTCAGTACTGGCTTACGATTGCCGTGCGGGCAGCGGCGTAAGGGCCATATACCTTGGACGTATCAGGCTTCTGGTCATAGAGTGCGACAGTTGCAGTAAGCATTCCCGTAATCATTGCCATCCAGAAAACGTTAATGACGGTAATCTTATCGGGCATCTTCTTTTCCTTCTTGCGCGTATCGCATCTACGCTTCGGTGTTTAAATGCATCCGCCTGGAAATGGTTCCGTGGGATGTTGACGTGTCGTTTACTAAGCTTGGTCTGAAGCGACCTTGAATGCCTCGTTCATCTGGCGTTCAGATTCGAGGCCCGTTTTCACCGCAGCCGGCCGAGCTGGCGCATCAGTGCATAATGCTCGCTGACCTCCGGGCGCACCCAGCGTACCTCGTACTTCTCCTTGAGAAGCCCATAGGCCACTTCGCCGATAAGGGAGATGATGACGGCAAGGGCGATCAGGAGCATGAGCATCGAAGTGACTTCCGGGGAGAGCCGGATGCCGGAATGGCATCGGCTGCGTTGACGATTTTGATTATGCAGATCGCATCTGAAACGGCCTTGAACGACCCATTCATCAGCCGTTCACGCATCCGGCACCGGCATGCCAAATGACTTGCGGTAAAGGGGCATCCGTGACAAAAGGCAACGAACGAAACGGCCGGGTCCCATGACGCTTGCTTTTTATCCGGGGTCCTTCGACCCGATCACCAACGGACATATGGATGTGCTTGTTCAGGCGCTGAACGTCGCCGAAAAAGTCATCGTTGCGATCGGCATTCATCCGGGTAAGGCGCCGCTGTTTTCCTTCGAGGAGCGCGCCGATCTCATCCGCCAGTCGCTCGCCGAAATCCTGCCGCAGAAGGCTGCTGGCATCGAGGTCGTCTCCTTCGACAATCTCGTCGTCGATGCGGCGCGCAAGCATAAGGCATCGCTGCTGATCCGCGGGCTGCGCGACGGCACCGATCTCGACTATGAAATGCAGATGGCCGGCATGAACCGGCAGATGGCGCCGGATATCCAGACCATCTTTCTGCCGGCCGGAACGGCATCGCGGCCCATAACCGCCACATTGGTCCGCCAAATCGCCGCCATGGGTGGAGATGTCAGCGCCTTCGTACCGGCCGCAGTTCTTAAAGCCCTTCAATCCAAGCGCAAATCTTGAGGCGGTTTTCCGCCGCACCGGAGCTACAATGAAACTCTTTTATGTTGCCTTTGCCGCCGTGCTCTATGTCGCGTCCTTCGTTGGTGACGCCCTTGCAGCCGACACGCTCACCATCCAGCTGAAGGACGGCCCCGTCGTCATCCAGCTCGCTCCCGACGTCGCACCGAAGCACGTTGCCCAGATCGAAGCGCTCGCCAAGAAGGGCGCCTATGACAACGTCGCCTTCCACCGTGTCATCGACGGCTTCATGGCCCAGACCGGCGACGTCCAGTACGGCAATATGTCGAAGGGCTTCGACCCGAGCCTCGCAGGCACTGGCGGTTCCGACCTGCCGAACATCCCGGCCGAGTTCTCCAAGACACCTTTCGTGCGCGGCACGGTCGGCATGGCCCGCTCGCAGGATCCGGATTCGGCCAATTCACAGTTTTTCATCATGTTCGCTGACGGCTCCTTCCTCAACGGCCAGTACACGGTCGTCGGTAAGGTCGTTTCCGGCATGGAATTCGTCGACAAGATCAAGAAGGGCGAAGGCCAGAACGGCGAAGTCAGCAATCCTGACCGCATGGTCAAGGTCACCGTCGCCAAGTAACCAGAAGCAAGCAGTTCAAGAACAACGAGGAGAATAAGAATGGCCGAGATCAAGGATCCCGAAAACACCATCATCCTGGAAACCACCAAGGGCAAGGTTATCATCCAGCTTCTGCCGCAGGTGGCACCTGAGCACGTCGCCCGCATTAAGGAACTCGCCCGCGAGAATGCCTATGACGGCGTCGTCTTCCACCGCGTCATCAATGACTTCATGGCCCAGACCGGCGACGTCAAGTTCGGCAAGAAGGGCAGCGAGAGCTTCAACCCGGGCCGTGCAGGCATGGGCGGCTCCGAGAAGCCGGACCTGAAGGCAGAATTCTCTGCCACTCCGCATATTCGCGGCGTTTGCTCCATGGCCCGCTCGCAGAACCCGAACTCGGCCAACAGCCAGTTCTTCATCTGCCTTGCGGATTCTCCCTGGCTCAACAAGCAGTATTCCGTCTGGGGCCAGGTCATCGAAGGCATGGACAATGTCGACAAGATCAAGAAGGGCGAACCGGTCGTAGACCCGGATTCGATCGTCTCGATGCGGGTTGCCGCCGACGTCTGATTGTGATTTCTGACGGAACCCGCCCTTGCGTGAGAACGTGGGGCGGGTTTCGCTTTGCCTGAAAGTACCCCGATGCGCGTAGACCTTTTCGATTTCGACCTGCCGGATGAGCGGATTGCCCTGAGGCCCGCCGAGCCGCGCGACAGCGCGCGCCTGCTGGTCGTCGATGCGTCCGCCGGCGAGGTGCTGAGCGACCATATTGTTCGCGATCTCCCGAATTTTCTGAAGCCCGGCGATGCGCTGGTTTTCAACGACACCAAGGTCATTCCCGCTCAGCTCGAGGGCATCCGCCATCGCGAAGGGGCGGGCGGCCAGCAGGTTTCGGCGACACTGCACATGCGTGTCGGCGCCAACCGCTGGAAGGCCTTTGCCAAGCCCGGCAAGCGCATCAAGGAAGGCGATCGCATCGCTTTCGGCCATAGCGGCGAGAGCTGCTTTCTCGGCCAGCTCGATTGCACCGTCGTCGAGAAGGGCGATGCGGGCGAGGTGACGCTCGCATTCGATCTCTCGGGTCCGGCGCTTGACGAAGCGATCGCTTCCGTCGGCCATATCCCGCTGCCGCCCTACATCGCTGCCAAACGCCCGGAAGACGAGCGCGACCGCGCCGACTACCAGACGATCTACGCCCGCGAAGAAGGCGCTGTCGCCGCGCCGACGGCCGGCCTGCATTTCACGCCGGAGCTCTTTGCCGCTCTCGACAAGGCCGGCATCGAACGCCACTTCGTGACGCTGCATGTCGGCGCCGGAACCTTCCTGCCGGTGAAGGCCGATGATACCGACGATCACAAGATGCATCTCGAAAGCGGCTATGTCACCGAGGAGATTGCCGCCAAGCTCAACGCCGTCAGGGCGAGGGGTGGGCGCATCGTCTGCGTCGGCACCACGTCGCTGCGCCTGATCGAGAGTGCGGCGGCCGACAGCGGCGAAATCCTGCCCTGGGCCGGCGCCACCGGCATCTTCATCACGCCGGGCTACCGCTTCAAGGCGGTCGATATGCTGATGACCAATTTTCACCTGCCGCGTTCGACGCTGTTCATGCTTGTCTCCGCCTTTGCCGGTTTCGAGACCATGCACGCGGCTTACGAACACGCCATTTCGACAGGCTACCGCTTCTATTCCTACGGCGATTCGAGCCTTCTTTTCCGGAACGACAGATGACCGAGAACTTCCAGTTCACCCTCAAGAAGACCGATGGCGGCGCCCGCCTTGGCGAAATCTCCATGCCGCGCGGCACGATCCGCACGCCGGCCTTCATGCCCGTCGGTACCGTCGGCACCGTCAAGGCGATGTATCTCGACCAGGTGCGGGATACCGGCGCCGACATCATTCTCGGCAATACCTATCACCTGATGCTGCGCCCGGGCGCCGAGCGCGTCGCCCGCCTCGGCGGCCTGCACAAGCTGATCCGCTGGGAACACCCGATCCTGACGGACTCCGGTGGCTTCCAGGTCATGTCGCTTTCCGGTCTGCGCAAGCTCGACGAACAGGGCGTGACCTTCAAGTCGCATGTCGACGGCAGCCTGCATCATATGTCGCCGGAGCGCTCGATCGAGATCCAGGGCCTGCTCGGTTCCGATATCCAGATGCAGCTCGACGAATGCGTGGCGCTTCCGGCCGAGCCGCGCGAGATCGAGCGCGCCATGGAACTCTCGCTGCGCTGGGCGGAGCGCTGCAAGGTGGCCTTCGGCAATCAGCCGGGTAAGGCGATGTTCGGCATCGTCCAGGGCGGCGACCAGCCGAACCTGCGTATCCGCTCTGCCGAAGCGCTGGCCCAGCTCGACCTCAAGGGTTATGCCGTCGGTGGCCTCGCCGTCGGCGAGCCGCAGGATGTCATGCTGCGCATGCTCGACACGACGCTGCCCGTTCTTCCTACCGAAAAGCCGCGCTACCTGATGGGTGTCGGCACGCCTGATGACATGCTGAAATCGGTCGCCCGCGGCATCGACATGTTCGACTGCGTGATGCCGACCCGCTCCGGCCGTCATGGTCTCGCCTTCACCCGCCGCGGCAAGGTCAATATCCGCAATGCCCGTCATGCCGAGGACATGCGCCCGCTCGACGACCAGTCGAACTGCCCGGCGACGCGCGATTACTCCCGCGCCTACCTGCACCACCTCGTCCGCGCCAACGAGGCGCTCGGCGGCATGCTGCTCTCCTGGCATAACCTGAACTACTATCAGGAACTGATGCAGGGCATCCGCAAGGCGATCGCCGAAGACCGCTTCGCCGATTTCATGGCCGAGACGATGGACGAATGGGCGAGGGGCGATCTCGATCCCGTTTGAGATCAGATACCCTTGCTGTCGGTGTTCGGAACGATCTGGACGCCGTTGATCTTGTATTGCCCGTCAGGCTGGCGCGCCATCTGGTAGATGGCCGTCCAGTCCTTGCCGTCGCGGCCAGAAATCAGCACTTCCTGATAGATCATCGCGCCGTCATCGACCGACTTGCTGCGGCCGAAGGCGTAATTGCCGGGATGATAGACCGGCTCATAGCTCTTCTTCACCATCGCGAAGAACACGTTCTTGTCCGGAAACAGCGCCTTGATGCCAGGCGCGGCATAGGAATAGGCCGTATCCGGATCATCCTTCAGGAAGGCACTGATCTGCCGCTCGATAACCTGCTGCGTCGTTTCCAACGGGTCTTCCGCTCGAGCCGGCAGAGAAGCGGCGATGAATGCGGCACACAGGACGAGAATTGCGGATAGAGCACGCATGCGGGAGCCTCCAGCCATATAGACAGGAGTGTAGGGCATCTGCGGGGATTTGAAAGTGGCGGGCTCAGAGCCCGCCATCGCGTTTAATGCCAGCGGCGGAAGAGGGCGCTCGCATTGACGCCGCCAAAGCCGAAGCCGTTGCTGATCGCGTATTCCATCTCGACCTTGCGCGCCGTCTTGCCGACGATATCGAGGCCTTCTGCCACCGGATCGGCTTCCTCGAGATTGCGCGTCGGCGGGACGATCTGATCGCGCAGCGCCAGGATCGTGAAGATCGCCTCCAGCCCGCCTGCCGCACCCAGCAGATGGCCGGTCGCCGATTTCGTCGAGCTGATGGCGATCTCGCCATTGCGGCCGAAAACCGTCGCGATCGCCGCCATCTCGCCGCGGTCGCCGACCGGGGTGGAGGTCGCGTGAGCGTTGAGATGCTTGATCTCGGAGGGAGCGATCTTCGCCTGACGGATGGCGGCTTCCATCGCCCGTCGCGCGCCGTCGCCATCCTCGGGTCCGGCCGTCATATGATAGGCGTCGGCCGCCGTGCCATAGCCGACGAGTTCGGCAAGCGGTGTCGCACCACGCGCCAGCGCATGCTCGAGCGTCTCGATCACGAGAATGCCCGCACCTTCGCCCATGACGAAACCGTCACGCTGGGTGTCGAACGGCCGCGAAGCGAGCTCCGGTGTCTCGTTGAACCCCGTCGACAGCGCCCGAGCGGCCGCAAAGCCGCCGAGGCTGACGCGATCGATACAGGCTTCCGCACCGCCGCAGATTGCTACATCGGCCTCGCCGGAGCGGATCAGCCGCGCCGCGTCGCCGATTGCCTGGACGCTGGCGGCACAGGCCGTGACCGGCGCACCGAGCGGCCCCTTGAAGCCGTATTTGATGCTGACCTGGCCGGCTGCCAGATTGACGAGGAAGGAGGGGACGATAAAGGGCGACAGACGCCGCGGCCCGCGCGTCTCGACCGTCCGCACAGCATCGGTGATCGCGGGAAAGCCGCCGACGCCCGAGGCGATGATCGTTGCCGTGCGCTCCCGCGAGGCGGTATCCTCCGGCATCCATCCAGCCTGGCGGACGGCCTCATCGGCCGCCGCCATCGCGAAATGGATGAAGCGGTCCATCTTCTTCTGGTCTTTCGGCACGATGTAGCGGTCGGGATCGAATCCGCCTTCGGCATCCTCGGCAATGTCAGGCACGACTCCGCCGACCTTGGCCGGCAGATCGCCGACGACATCCTCTCCCAGCACGCGCAGCCCCGAGCCGCCCGCAAGCAGGCGCTTCCAGGCAGTCTCGACGCCCGTTCCAAGCGGCGAGACGAGCCCCATGCCGGTAACGACGATCCGATCCATATTCTTGTCCTTTCTAGGCATCAAAACCCAGATACCAGGCCTTCATCCGCGCAATGCGCTCATGCGCCGCCTCATCGGCCGCAGGGCCGGGCAGCAGGCAGGTATTCCGGGGGGTGAGTTCTTCGCCGTTCCTGGCATCGACCAGCTTGGCATCAAGCTTTTCGCCGGACGCATTGCCGAGAAGATAGGCGAGATCTTCCTGCGGAGCGTGGCGTCCGCCCCATGTCGACAGCGCCATCAGCACCGGGAAGAAATCCTGTCCCTTCGCGGTCAGCACATATTCGTAGCGGGCAGGGCGCTCGCTATAGAGCCGCTTCTCGAAAATGCCCTCCTCGACCAGGTGGGCGAGGCGCCGCGTCAGGATGTTCGGCGCGATCCCGAGGCTCTTCTGGAAATCGTCGAAGCGCGTCAGGCCCTGAAAGGCGTCGCGCAGGATCATGATGCTCCAGGAATCGCCGACGCTGTTCAGCGCGCGGGCGGCAGGGCATGGAAAGATGGCAAAGCTGGTCCGTTGCATGAAGCAAGTCACTATCGCAGTCACTTGCTTTTAGCAAGTCACTCTTCAGCGCGCGTCGGAACTGAAGATCCGGGCGAGAATGACGCCCATCACCAGCATGCCCGCAGCAACGAAGATCGTATCTCCGGGCGTGCCGATATAGAGCGGCCCGATATTGGCGAAGAGCAGAAAGGCGATCAGGAAATTCAGCCAGCCCCAGATGACGTTGACCTCGGGCGAGCTCAGCTTGCTGCCGCTCATCCTTACGAAAGGCGTCCTGAAAGCGCGCCCGCTGACGCCGTTGACGAAATGCGGAATGCCGTTGGTCAGAAACGCGGCGGCGATGAAATGAACGATATAGGCAATCCAGGGCAAGGGAACCTCCAGCTGAGACAGGATCCCCTGTGAGATTGGCATCATCGGCGGGAAGGCAAGGGCAGGCGCTGCCCTCCAGCACAGTTCGGCCTCCCGAAATTTGCTCCCATTATCAGCAGATTAGCATATAATCGTTTATATCCTGGACGAAGGCCCGTACGAGGATTGACCTTCCGGCCCGATTGCAATTTCTATGCGCGCGAGGTGGAGTGACGGGTGGATAATGCGAGTTTTCTCTGACATCGGCGAACTGCGCGCGGCGCTCGAAGCCTTACGCCGGCAATCGCGCACCATCGGCCTGGTTCCGACCATGGGCTATCTGCATGCCGGCCATATGGAGCTGGTATCGCGGGCGAGGGTGGAGAACGACATCGTTGTCGCTTCGATCTTCGTCAATCCGCTGCAGTTCGGTGCCAACGAAGACCTCAGCAAATATCCCCGCGATCTCGACCGCGACACGGCCATGCTCCGCCAGGGCGGCGTCAACATCCTGTTCGCGCCCGGTGTCACCGACATGTATCCGAAGCCGATGCTGACGGTTGTCGATGTGCCGGAGATCGGCCGCGAGCTCGAAGGAGCGGTGAGGCCCGGGCATTTCGCCGGCGTCGCCACCGTCGTCTGCAAGCTCTTCAACATCGTCCAGCCGCAGCGCGCCTATTTCGGCGAAAAGGACTATCAGCAGGTCGTCGTCATCAGGCGCATGGTCGACGATCTCGCGCTGCCGGTGCGCATCGTACCCGTGCCGACAGTGCGTGATCACGACGGCCTCGCGCTGTCGTCGCGCAATGTCTATCTGAGCGCCGGCGAGCGCAAGGCAGCAGTCATCGTGCCGCAGACGCTCGCCGAGGCTGAGCGGCTGGTCGCCGCCGGCCTGACCGATCCCGCCGAGCTCGAACATCTGCTGAAAGCATTCCTTGGCCGGGAGCCGCTCGCCAATCCCGAAGTCGTCGCCGTGCGCGACGCGGAGACGCTGAAGCCGGTCGAGGTCATCAGCGATCCCGTTGTCGTCGCGCTCTTCGTCAGGATCGGCACGACGCGGCTGCTGGATAACAGGGTTATCGGCGGGCAGGGCGTGGCAAGGATAGGAGCGGTGCGATGAGTGCATCCGGAACAAGCAAGCGCCTGACCCCATCCCGCATCACCGCGATGAAGGGCGGCACGCCGATCGTCTGCCTGACAGCCTATACGACGCCGATGGCGCGTCTCCTCGATGCCCATTGCGATCTTCTCCTCGTCGGAGATTCGCTCGGCATGGTGCTTTACGGCATGGAGACCACGACGGCCGTGACGCTCGACATGATGGTCGCCCATGGCAAGGCGGTGATGCGCGGCGTCGAGAAGGCCTGCGTCGTCGTCGACATGCCGTTCGGCACCTACCAGGAATCAAAGGAAGTGGCCTTCCGCAACGCCGTCCGCATCCTGCAGGAAACCGGCTGCGACGCCGTCAAGCTCGAGGGCGGCGAGGAGATGGTGGAGACGATCGCGTTCCTGACGGCTCGCGGCATCCCGGTTCTCGGCCATATCGGCCTGATGCCGCAGCTCGTCCATACCGCCGGCGGCTACCGCTCGGTCGGGCACACGGAGCACGAGACGTCGAAGATCCGCCGCGACGCCCACGCGATCGGCGGCTCCGGTGCTTTTGCCGTCGTCGTCGAAGGCACCGTCGAGCCGCTGGCCCGCGAAGTCACATCGGCGATCCATATCCCGACAATCGGCATCGGCGCATCCTCGGCCTGCGACGGCCAGATCCTCGTCTCCGACGACATGCTCGGTCTCTTCAACGATTTCACGCCACGCTTCGTCAAACGCTACGACGAACTCGGCAAACGCGCCGCGTCCGCTGCAGAGGAATATGCGAAGGATGTCCGCTCACGAGCGTTTCCGGCAGTGGAGCACACATTCAAGCGCAGGACGTGACCGCAGCCAATCAGGGAAGCGGGCGGCTTTATCAGGCCCTCGGAAACGCCTATGCAATGTGGCGGGAGAGTTGGAATGTCCGGCGGTTTGCAAGGTAGAAATGTCCGCGTGGTCATCACACGGCACAACGGTCAGCCCCGATCTGAGCGGCTGATCCCGGTTGCAAGATCAGATCGGGGCGGGTGGTAAATACACCTCTTCGGCTTTAGCTTTGACACGCCTCACTCCGCAGCCTGCTGTCGCGACAATGCTTTCTGGCGCCGTGCGATCACTGCCGGATCGTTCATGAAATCCTTCCGCCGGCCAGGTCCGCGAGCCCGTTTGACGTAGCCATTCTTGTCACTGCTGCTCTTCACCTTCGGCTTGTCCTGCTGCTCCTGGCGCTCCTTGATATAGGCCAGAACATCACCCAACCGCTTGTTCTCGGTGATCGCGGCATGCGTCACCCGCTGGTCCTTGTCGAACACCGTGTAGGGCAGGGAGTAGCCTTTCCACCGCACATCCAGACGACCGTCGGCATAGGCATAGGTCTCGACATAGCGCCCCACCAGCCCACGCGTCACATCGGTCTCCTCCAGCATGATCCGCTGGCGCTCGAACGAAAACGTCAGCTGCGATCCAACATAGCGCTGCTCGCGTTTGCACAGGATCTCCGTCAACCGATCTGGCGCCAGATTCAGCGGCCGATGCAGATCATCAGACCGGGCAGGGGTAACCGCAAAACGCGCATTGTAGTCCTCCATGAAGTCCGGCAAAAACGCGTTGCCGGCCTCCATGCTGTCGATGCCGCAAAGCCTGAGCTCCTTGACCAGGCGGTCCTGCAGCGTCCGGTTCATGCGTTCGACACGACCCTTGGCCTGGCTCGAATTTGCGCATAGAATCTCGATGTTTAACTCGCAAAGTGCACGCCCGAACTGGGTCATGCCCTGGCCACCTTTGGCATCCTTCTTCGCCACCCGGAACACCGAATGCTTGTCCGAATAAAAGGCAATCGGCGCGCCGTGACGGTGGAGATAGAGTTCCAGCGCCTCGAAGTAGGTGAAGGCACTTTCCGAGCGCACGAAACGCAGCTGCATCAGCCTGCCGGTCGCATCGTCGACAAACACCAGCAGCGAGCAAGGCGGCCCGCGATCCTCGAACCAGCGATGCTCCGATCCGTCGATCTGCACCAACTCGCCATAAGCCTCGCGTCGAAGCCGCGGCTGGTGAAACGTCCGGCGCTGCTTGCGCGACAGCCACAGTCCGGCCTCGGACATCCAACCGCGCACCGTCTCGCGTGACACCCGCAAGCCATCGCGCTCAGCCAACTTCTCCGTCGCCAACGTCGGGCCGAAATCCGCATAACGTTCGCGAACCAGCGTCATCGCATAGTCCCGAACGCCGTCGCTGATCCGGTTGTTCGATGGCCGGCCAATCGCCTTGTGGCGGATCGATGCCGCGCCGCCAATCCGTATCCGTTCCAGAAGTCGGCGCACCTGGCGCTCGCTCAGGTCAAGCACATGCGCCGCTGACACCGTCGTCATCCGGCCAGCGGCCACCTTCGATAAAATCTCAATCCGCTGCAGATCGCGCTCGCTCATCGCTATCAATCCCATCTGCAATCTCCCACGCATCCTTCAGACCCGGGGAGTGTGACATTCCAACTTTGCAGAAACAGGACATTCTAACTTTGTGGCTACATGCAAAGATCGCATAAGATAGATTATGGAACTAAACGATATACCCAGATTACCTGAGAACCCCGGAAAACCGGCACTCTGACGCCCTCAGCGCTCTTCCAGCTCGCTGAGTTCGATCTCGAACTGCATCTGGTCGTAAGCCGGTTCGACGTGATCCGGCGTCTCGCCCATCACTGTGTCGTAGTCCAACGGTGTATGCATATGCGTCAGGATCGCGCGTTTCGGCTGCAGTCTTGCGATCCAGTCCAGCGACTGTTCCAGCGACAGATGGCTCGGATGATATCGGTATTGAAGTGCATCGATGATCAGCACATCCAGCTTTTCAAGCCTCACTGCAGTTTCCGCCGGAAAGTCACTGATATCGCTGCAATAAGCGACATTGCCGATGCGGAAGCCGAGCGAGATGATATCGCCGTGCTGCTGCTCGTGCGGCAGAAACGAAATGGTGCCGCCGGCGCCGGATATGCGGATCGACGCGTCGAGCGTCTCGATCAGCCTGGGCTCGACAATCGGCGGATAATTGCTGCCTGGCGGCGTTTCGATGCAATAGCCGAAACCTTGGCGGATACGCTCCATCGTGAACGCATTGGCGTAGATCGGCACGCGCTGCTGGGCATTGTGATAGTAGCCACGCAGATCGTCGATGCCGTGGATATGGTCGGCATGCGGATGCGTGTAGAGCACCGCATCGATGTGACCGACCTTGGCGGCGATCATCTGCTCGCGGAAATCGGATCCGGTATCGACGACGACGGTTGTGACGCCGCCATTGCCGTCGAACTGCTGCACCATGAAGGATGCGCGCGTGCGCCGGTTCTTCGGATTGTCCGGATTGCAGGCGCCCCAGTCACCGGTGATGCGCGGCACGCCTGGCGACGACGAACAGCCGAGAATGGTGAAACGCCGCCGGTAGCCCACGCCGCTAGATCCTTGGCATCTTGGTGAACAGCCGGAAGGCGTTGTCGGTGGTGATGCGCGCCATCTCGGCGTAGCTGAGATCGAGTGTCTCGGCGAGCACCTCGGCGGTGTTCACGACGTAGGATGGCTCGTTGCGCTTGCCGCGCCAGCGCTTCGGCGCCAGATAAGGCGCGTCGGTTTCGACTAGCAGCCGGTCATGCGGGATCGTCTTGGCGATCGCCCGCAGTTCTTCCGACTTAGGGAAGGTCAGGATGCCCGAGAAGGAGATATAACCGCCAAGCTCGACGCCGGTCTTCGCAAGCTCAGGGCCGGCCGAGAAGCAATGCAGGATGAAAGGGAAGGCCCCCTTCCCTGTTTCCTCGGTCAGGATCGCCGCCATGTCCTCGTCGGCGCTGCGGCTGTGAATGACCAGCGGCAGCTGCGTTTCGCGCGCAGCCGCGATGTGACGGCGAAAGCCGGTCTGCTGGTCCGCAGGCGTCTGCGTGTCATAAAAATAGTCGAGACCGGCTTCGCCGATCGCAACGATCTTCTCATGGGCGTTCGCCAGACGGACGAGATCTTCCGTCTGGATATCAAGTTCCTCGTTGGCGCTGTTCGGATGCGTGCCGACCGAGCAGAAGACCGACGGATAGCGCTCGGTGATCGCCAGCAGCCCGTCGAGCTTCCTGACGCGCGTCGAGATCGTCACCATCTGCTTGACGCCGGACTGGTGCGCCCGAGCAACGATCTCGTCGCGCTCAGCGTCGAAATCGGCAAAGTCCAGATGGCAATGCGTATCGATCAGCATCGGCAGTCCTTAAGCCTCGGGCGCGACGTAACGCGGGAAGACCGGTGCCGGTGCCTCAAGCTGCGTGCCTGGCACCAGACGGCCGGCCTCGCCGAGCGCTGCGAAATCGCGCTTGTCCGCAGGAGCGGCAACGAGATCGAGCAGCTTCCCGGCCGATTCCGGTACGATCGGCTGAAGCAGGATGGCGATCTGGCGGACGACTTCTGCCGTAACGTAGAGCACGGTGGCCATACGGTCCGGATCGGTCTTCTTCAGCGCCCACGGCGCCTGGCCGGCGAAATAGCGGTCGGTCTCGGAGACCACGCCGATGATCGAGGCGACAGCCTTGTGGATCATCTGCTTGCCCATGTCTTCGCGGTTGGAATCCAGCAGCGCATCGGCAGCAGCCAGCATCACCTTGTCTTCATCCGTCAGCGGACCGGGTTCCGGGATCTTGCCGTCGCAATTCTTGACGATCATCGACAGCGAGCGGCTGGCAAGGTTGCCGATACCATTGGCGAGGTCAGCGTTGATGCGCTGGCCGATCGCCTCTTCGCTATAGCTGCCGTCCTGGCCGAAGGAGACTTCGCGCAGGAAGAAGTAGCGCACCTGGTCGAGACCGAAGTGATTGACGAGATTGACGGGATCGACGACGTTGCCCAGCGACTTCGACATCTTCTCGCCCTTGTTGAGCAGGAAGCCGTGGGCAAAGACGCGCTTCGGCAGCGGCAGACCCGCCGACATCAGGAAGGCCGGCCAATAGACGGCGTGGAAGCGGATGATGTCCTTGCCGATGATATGCACATCGGCCGGCCAGTATTTCGCCCGCGGTCCATTGCGGTCTTCGATATAGCCGGTCGCGGTGATGTAGTTGGTTAGCGCGTCGACCCAGACATACATGACATGCTCGGGGTCGTTCGGAACCTTGATGCCCCAGTCGAAGGTCGTGCGCGAGACCGAGAGGTCCTTCAGGCCGGACTTGACGAAGGAAATGACCTCGTTTCGGCGCTCGGACGGGCCGATGAAATCCGGGTTCTCTTCGTAGTGCTTCAGGAGCTTGTCCTGGTATTCGGACAGCTTGAAGAAGTAGCTGGCTTCCTCGACCCATTCGACCGGCGTGCCCTGGGGGCCATAGCGGACGCCGTCGGCGCGCACTTCGGTCTCGTCTTCCTGGTAATAGGCTTCGTCACGAACCGAGTACCAGCCGGCATAGGAATCCTTGTAGATGTCGCCGTTGTCGGCCATCAGGTTCCAGATGTTGCGCGAAGTCTCGTGGTGGCGCTCCTGCGTCGTGCGGATGAAGTCGTCGTTCGACGCATTCAACAGCTTCGCCATCGCCTGGAATTCACCGGAATTGCGGTCGGCAAGTTCCTGGGCCGTGATGCCCTCGTTGCGCGCCGTCTGCTGCATCTTCTGGCCGTGCTCGTCGGTACCCGTCAGGAAGAACACATCACGGCCGTCGAGGCGCTGGAAGCGCGCCATGGCGTCGGTGGCGATCAGTTCGTAGGCATGGCCGATATGCGGCTTGCCGTTCGGATAGGAAATCGCGGTGGTGATGTAGAAGGGCTTCTTGTCTGTCATGGCGGCCATCTTGTCCGGCTTACTCTATAAAAATTGTCAGCCGCTCTTAGCGCATGTCATGGCGAAGAGAAACACTAAGTTTCGAAAGCGGCAGCCTTTTGGCCGTCTGCGCGGCAAGCTGAGCTTGACTCGTTTTTGCCCGCATCCTACCCCTTTGCCATCATCAGGGGCGAGGCAGAGTAGACCGTGAAAATTGAGCTGATCGCCGCACGCGCATCGGGGAATGCCGCTTGAGCCTTCCCGAAACCTTCCAGCCGCTCTATTCGCTCTCCGGCTTCTTTGTCGGCATGCTCGTCGGCATTACAGGCGTCGGCGGCGGCTCGCTGATGACGCCGCTGCTGGTGCTGCTCTTCGGCGTCCATCCGGCAACTGCCGTCGGCACCGACCTTCTCTATGCCGCGATCACCAAATCAGCGGGTACCGCGGTCCACGGCATACATGGCCGCATCAACTGGCGCATCGTCGGCTCGCTCGCCGCCGGAAGCGTCCCGGCCGCCCTGCTAATGCTCTGGCTGATGTCCGGCGTCGACCGCAAGAGCGTCGAGGTCGCCCATACGATCACCATCGCGCTTGGCTGGCTGCTGGTCATGACCGCCTTCATGCTGATTTTCCGCTCCCAAGTGCTCGCCTTTGCCAAGAGCGCCATCGGCGAGCGCTCGCCGCCGAAGCCCGCGACGATCGCCATCTTCACCGCCATCCTCGGCCTGGCGCTTGGCATTCTCGTCACGCTGACCTCGGTCGGCGCCGGTGCGCTTGGCGTCACCATTCTCCTGGTTCTGTATCCGAACCTCGATGTGCGCGAGATCGTCGGTTCCGATATCGTCCATGCAGTGCCGCTGACGCTGATCGGCGGCATGGGCTACTGGTTCATCGGCGAGATCGACTGGCTGATGCTGATTGCCTTGCTCATCGGTTCGATCCCGGGGATCATCGCAGGCAGCCTGCTGGCGCCGAAGCTGCACGAACGCACCATCCGCATCGTGCTGGCGCTGACGCTTGCCGTCGTCGCCTGGAAGCTGCTGACGGCTTGATTACGGCCCGGGTTGCTTGATATCGGCGAGAATGCCGAGGATCGTCTGCTTGCGGTCGAGATTATAGGCGCCCGACACCGTCAGCCGCTCGTTCACATCCGATTGCAGCCGCGCCATCCGCTCGGCACCGGCGATATCCCCTGCCCGCGCCGCCTGACGCGCCCGGTCCATCAGGTCTTCGCCGACATGGCTCACGAAGAACTCGAAGATCGTATCGCTTTCCTTGCCGGAGAGAGCGTCGGCCAGCCGGTGCATCGCGCGCCGCGCCGCCGGTCCCTGTGCCGAAAGCACGTCCTGATAGGCATTGATGATCTCGCCGCCACCATAATTCATCAGCTTCAGTGCCTCGCCGACGCTGCCCTTGGCGGCCGCAAGCAGCGACTCGTCGTCGGCCGCGGCGCCGAGATTGCCGAGCGCCGCCGCGAGGTCGCCTTCGCCAAGCGGCGAAAGCTTCAGCGGCAGGCATCGCGAGCGGATGGTCGGCAGCAGCTTTCCTGGCGCATGCGAGAGAACCAGGAACAGCGCCCGCTTCGGTGGCTCCTCGAGGATCTTCAGGATCGCATTGGCGGCATTCCGGTTCATGTCGTCGGCCGGATCGATGATGACGATGCGCCAGTTGCCGGTACCTGATGTCTGCGAGAAGAATTTCCCGGCGCGGCGCACCTCGTCGACGGTGATCGCCGACTTGACCTTGCCGGTCTTCTCGTCGACCGGCCGCGCCAGATGCAGGAGATTGTGCGAGGCACCCGATGAGATCTGGCGGCTGACGGGAGAATTCGGATCCGGATCGGGAATGATTTCAGGCGCGGTCCCGGGATCGGGGTGCGAAAGCACGTAATTGGCAAAGCGGAAGGCCAGCGTCGCCTTGCCGATGCCTTCCGGCCCCTCGATCAGGACCGCATGATGCCCCTTGCCGGAGCGATAGGACTGCGAGAGGAAAGCCTCCGCATCCTCGTGACCAAAGAGCTTGGGATTTTCCGCCGGCCAGATCGCCCCATCCAGCAGGCCGGGCCGGTCCTCACTCATGAACGGCTTCCGGTGTCTTTTCGGCTGCGTCAGTGCTCGTCAGCTGCGTGATGATCTCAAGGATTTCGGCAGCGATGGCGGCCTCGTCCTGCATGGCATTGACGACGTGGCAGCGTTCCGGTTCGCGGGCGGCGATATCGAGATAGGCCTCGCGGCGCTTCTCGTGCGTTTCGAGTTCTTCTTTCTCGAAGCGATCGGGACCGTCCGCATTGCGCTTCTGCACCCGGGCAAGACCGGCACTTGCTGGAATATCGAGGATGACGGTGCAATCCGGCACCACGCCGTTGACGGCGATGCGCTGCAGCGTCTCGATGAAATCGGGCTCCAGATTGCCGGTTACGCCCTGATAGACGCGCGAGGAATCCATGAAGCGGTCACAGAGCACGATCTTGCCCTGCAGCAGCGCCGGCCGGATGATTTCCTCGACGTGATCGTTACGCGCGGCGGCAAACAGGATCGCTTCCATCCGCGTGCCGAAAGCTTCGGCCGCGCCTGACAGCAGCACATGGCGAACGGCTTCCGCACCCGGCGAACCGCCGGGCTCGCGCGTCAGCAGCACCTGATGTCCGCGCTCGCGCAAAGCTTCGGCAAGGCGGCGGATCTGGGTCGATTTGCCAGCCCCCTCACCGCCTTCGAATGTAACGAACAATCCCGTACCGGACGACACGCGCACTTTCCCGTCTTCTCGCCATCCTGCGAAAGAATTGACGCAGGGCTCCTGACCTATCTAGCCGAAGACGCCGCCAAGTGAAACCTTGCACTGAGCCGGGCAAGCGCCCTTCCCCGCCAATTTCAAGTGCCGGCCCGGTCGTCAGGCGCCTTCGGGCTTGTCCCAAAGCCAGGAGAAGAACACGGATTCGCCGAGTTCGAGCAGCGCATCGACCGCCCGGCTGGTCAGCGAGCCCTCGGCCACGCCCTGCGCGGTAAAGAGCGGCACTTCGCGCAACACGCGCCCGCCGGAGGAAATCACCAGCGTCCCCGCCTCCGCATCGGCCGCAACCGGCGCTGTCAGCGGCCAGCGATAGATGATTCGCGCCGCCAGCCGATCGGGATTGCTGACCGGGATATAGACGCTGACCGGCGTCTTGGCGACGAGGTCGACACTGCCCGACTGACCGCCGTAGACGCTCGCCGACCCGACAACTTCCTTCTCGGCAAAGATCTGCCGCGTTTCGAAGGAGGTCAGCCCCCATTCGAGAATGCGCTTGGCCTCGTCTGTGCGCTCCTTGTCGGAGGCAATGCCGCCGAGCGCCAGGAACAGCCGCTTGCCGTCACGCTGCACCGAGGCAACGATCGAATAGCCCTCGCCTTCGGCAAAGCCGGTCGCAAGGCCATCTGCGCCTAGCCCGAGACCAAGCAGCGGATTGCGATTGCGCTGGAAGATCTTGTTCCACTCGAAATCGGCCTGCGCGAAATAGGGATAATAGGCCGGATAGGTCTGCTGCAGATCGGCGGCCAACGTCACCATATCCCGCGCCGTCGTCTTGCTCTTGCCGCCGTCGGGCAGGCCCGTCGAATTGCCGAAGATGCTCTTGGACATCCCAAGCGTCTGGGCACGGCGCGTCATGGCGGCGGCGAAATTCTCCTCGGTGCCGCTCATGCCTTCGGCAAGAATGATGCAGCTGTCATTGGCGCCCTGGATGGCAACGCCCTTGACCAGATCCTCGACGCGCACCCGGCTCTTCAGCGAAGCAAACATCGTTGCCGTCCGTGACGGTGCGCCGCCGGTGCGCCAGGCGAATTCGGAGACCGGATAATCGGTATCGAGGGTGATCTCGCCGCCCTTCAGCGAGGCAAAGACGATATCCATCGTCATCAGCTTGGCGAGCGAGGCCGGCGAAAACGACTGGCCCTCGTTCTTCGCGAGAAGAACCGTGCCGGTCGAAGCCTCGATCATATAGGCCTGCGCCGCCTTGGTGACGAAACCGGCAGGTGCCGGATCAGCTGCCGCTGCCGCCGAAGCGGCAGAAAGCAGGCAAACGCAATAACCGATGAGACGCTTCAGCATCGCAAGTCCCCAAGCGCGAAATTCGATTCTGGAGGTTAGTGAACCCGGTGCGCGCCTGCAATCGGCGTCTTAGCGCACCGGCTGCTTTGCCTGCTGGCGCTTGTAGGAGGCGAGGATCGATTCCTGCGTCAGGCCATCGTTGCGGACCATGACGGCGTCGAAGGCGATCGGAACGGTGACCGTTTCGGTTTCCTGATAGCCCATCGCCAGCGAGCTGCCCCCGCCATAGGGACGCTCATAAGGGATCGGTCCGATCTCCGGCAGAACCACCATCTCGCCAAAGCCCTGCGGTGCACCCATCGTGCCGAAAGCCTGCGTGGGTGCCGGCGCCGGGACCGGAGCGGCATTATAGCGGGCGCTCGGCGTCGAACCGCCGTAAGCCGTGGCCGACATCGGAACCGGAACCTTGGAGGTCTGCGGCACGGTCAGCGTGCCCAGGCTGCGCAGCTGGTCGCTGGTGATGCGGCGATCGTTGGAAGCAACCATCACGCCGCTTGCAATCTGACCGCCCGGATCGACGGCCGGGATGCGGCTGCCCTTCGGCGTGTAGGAGGCCATCAGATAGGGCATGTCATGCCCATCCATACGCGCCTTGCCGACATACTGAACGCGAACGCGGCCGGTGCCGCTATGCTTCATGTCGAGCAGATCGGCGGTCTTGTTGGACAGGTCGATGATTCGACCCTCGTGATAAGGGCCGCGATCGTTGACGCGCACGATGATCGACGAGCCGTTCTCGACATTGGTGACGCGCGCATAGCTCGGCAGCGGGAATGTCGGATGCGCCGCCGAGATCGACAGCTGGTCATAGACTTCGCCGTTCGCCGTCAGGCGGCCATGGAAGGCCGAGCCGTACCAGGATGCGATGCCGACCTTGCTATAGGAGAAGTCTTCCTGCGGATAATACCACTTGCCCTTCACCTGGTAGGGATTGCCGACGATATAGCGGCCGCCGCCCTTAGGGATCGGTCCGCCCTCGACGACACGGGGGCTGGCTTTGACGCCATATTCTTTTTCGGAAAAGTATTCTTTGCCGTGAGCGCGCTTCTTCGGCGCCTGAGATGTTGTACCGCACGCCGTGACCGCAGCGCACATTGCCGCCAATGCCAGCCACCGCACACCCGTTGCGAAAGACGCCGCCCCGTATTCCAACTTCATCTGTCCCACGCCGCCAAAGATCGTTATGGTTAAGCAAGTGCCCTAAATCGGACCAACCCTGCCTACGCCCCTGCACCTAACGAGACTTTAATTGTGTGGCCAATGTGCCGAATTTGCGAACAATATCGCAGCGATAGCCGTAATTTTAATGGTTATGGTTTATGAAGGGTTAAATTAAAGGTGTCTCAAGCTCGCTTAATGCGAGCCGAATAACGGCCTCGCTTCTCCGGTTTTCATTTAATCAACAGTCAGATAAATCCCAGAGCAATCTCAACGAACATAAGATTTGATCGTGATTATTCCTGCGACTGACATACAGCCGGGTTCATCAGAAGCATATGATCTGTGCATCATAGGAAGCGGGCCGGCGGGTATGACCGTCGCCCTCGAGCTCAAGTATTCGGGCTTGCGGATCTGCGTGCTCGAAAGTGGCAGTGAAGCCGCAGGCGAGCGAGACGACCTTGGTGCCATCCGATCCGAGGGTATAGAGGTCAGATCCGATTCCCGCGTCCGATCGATTGGCGGCTCCTCGCAGACCTGGTCCGGTTTCATCGCCCCGCTGGACGAGATTGATCTGAAAGACCGGCCAGGATTGCACCCCGGTTGGCCTATTTCTCACGATGAGCTTTATTCGGGCTCCGACGAGGTTGGATATCGTTACAAGATTCCATCACGCAACAGGTTCGGTGAGCCTTGGAGCAACAATGTCGAGCATCGCCTGCCCGCGCTTCCGGGCGTTGATGGCAAGATCTTCAAGACGCAGGAGCCGGTAACCCGCTTCGGCAGGCGTTACGCGCATGCCTTTTTGTCAGAAGGCTTTGACCTGGTTTATGGCGCGACCGTTACCTCGTTGGCGCTCGGTTCGGGCCAGCAAGAGTTGGCACATGTCGTGGGCGCAAACTGTGCGACCGACAGCGGCACGAAGATCCGCATCCAGGCCAAGCGATTCGTCCTGGCGACATCGGCGATCGAGGCCATCAGGATACTGAAAAACTCTGGCATCCCAGACAATTTTGGCCGCCTCGGCCGCGGCTTCATGAATCACCCGAAGGGCTATATTGGACGTGTGACGTTCAATCAGCCGCTGCCAAAGTCACATGATTTCTTTCAGGTAGGCGACCGCGGCTATACAGGCTACGTCGGGCTTCGTCTGAGCGATGAGGTTCAGGAAAACGAAGGGCTTCTCAATCCCTATCTGCGCTTCGAACCCAGTTCTATCGGCGCCTACCCGGAGGCAAAACAGCTGAGCCAAACGCTGCGGGCCTTCACGGCGTCGCTGCGCAAACGCCAATTTGCGGCCGCCGGCAAACATGCTGCAGGCCTCGCAAATCTCCCCGGGATTCTGCAAACCGTCCAGCGGATAGCAGCGAGACTTCTGAGCAAGCGCCAAAAGACGTTCAGATGGGCACGCGTCCGTTGCTTCATGGAGATGCGCCCGAGCGATGCCTCGTACGTCACTGTTTTGCCCGAGGTGGCGGATCAGCTCGGTACGCCGATCGCTTTCGTCAAGCACGACATCACGGATGAGGACGTCCGAGCGGTGGCGCGCCTGGCTGAGCAGGCGCGCGTCGCGCTGCAGGCTGCTGGTATCGGAGAGTTGACTGTCGAGCCAGACCTCGCGGGCCTCTTGCGCAATGACGCGAGCCATCATCTCGGCGGGGCAGCCATGGGGCATGATCCACAGACTTCGGTCGTCGACACGAATCTGCGCGTCCATAGTGTCGATAATCTCTTTCTTGCCGGCGGTATGGTCTTCCCGACAGGGGGAAGCGCAAATCCGACAATGACGGTGATTGCGCTATCGATCCGGCTGGCGCGACATCTCGTTCCCGATATGCCTCGGAGGAAGGTTGTTGCCGCAAGAGATAAAACCGATCACGCGATCGTCATCGGTGCCGGCCGCCGTGTCCGGGAAGATGTCATACCTGCTCTTGAGGCCATCGAAAGCATCGAGATCGACAAGGTCTATTCGACGGGTCTCAATGCGGTTTTCGGTGAGCGCGAGTGCTATGAGACCGCCTCGCTCGAATCTCTCACCGCCGATCAACTGCAGCAGGCCACGCTCGTCTACATCGCCGTCCCGCCGGCGCAGTTGGAGCGGGTTCTCGCCCAAGTCACAAAATCGTCGGTCCGACACATCTCGCTGATCATCGATACACCAGCTGTAGACACCCCCCGGATAAAATCGGAGCTTGCCAAATTCAGGCAGGCCGTACTTGGCGAGGATTCTGTTTTGCTTCCGTGGATCGATGCACTGCCGAGTGAGCCGGTTCGGGCAGTTCGGATGCAACGTTCAGGTTACCGCTATCATGCCGCCGCGCTCGCAAGGGCGCTGGTCGGTCGAGGCGAGTTGGCGAAGATAAAGACGACATCCGGAAAACGCGACAACATGACGATCGCTTTTGCCGATACCGCAACCGCAACAATAATCGGCCCCCGCAACTATCGCACCGGGACATTGGAGCTCGAACTCAATGGCGGCAAGGTCCTGAGTTCTGAACTAGCCGCCGAAAATCCCATCCGGCCGCTACTTAGCGGCAGGCTTTGCGTTGGCTTCAGGTGTGGTTCTAAAGCGGTGCATCTGACGGAGCAGGAGAGCGCATTGCTCGGCTACTTCGGGGCTCAAGACACTGTCGTCACAAGAATGCTGGATCTAAAGCGCGTCGGCCTGAAAAGGTTGATCGAAGCCACGATCCGTGGCGAAACGCCCTACAGCCATGAATTCGGCCTGGAAGACGCAACGATGAAGTGGTGAGTGTTGCGGCAAGCCATGAGCCGTGGTACACGATGAGCTCTGTTTGATCGTCACTCTAATTGGAATTGGCGGAAGAGGTGGGATTCGAACCCACGGTACGGTTTCCCGCACGCCGGTTTTCAAGACCGGTTCCTTAAACCACTCGGACACTCTTCCGTTCCGCGCCTTATGACGCAAAGGCGCGCGTCAATGCAAGGGCTGGACCCAAAAAACTCTGCAGCGGCGGGATCGCCCGTACCGGAAAAATGGGAACATAGGACGTGGCAGGCGGTTGGGTCTTCTTCAACGCTGATGAAGGAGGAAATCATGTTTGTGAAAATAGCTGCCGTATCCCTGCTGTCTCTCGGGCTGGCAACATCCGCCCTCGCCCAGTCGTCCAGCGGCGGTTCTTCGGGTGGTAGTGCAGCGGGAAGCGGATCGGGGACCGGGACGATGTCGGGGTCCGGCAGCATGAGCGGCAATGGAAGCGGCGGCACGAACGGGACGACCAACAGCAATCCCGCGATCGTCGATCCGAACACGACGAACAGCACGATCAATAGCGGAAATTCCGGCTCGAACGGTGATTCAAACGACTGCCGCCGTGAGCCGCAGGCAAATGCAAGCGGCAATACCGGTCCATCAGGCAATGTCGTGAGCCCGGACAATTCGGCCGCGTGCGCACAGTAAAGCCGTTGCGCGCGTCTGGGTGCCTGTCACGTGACCGCAGTTGGCATCCAAGTCGCTCTCGGCTGCGGCCCGCTATGGTTGTCGTACAACACAAAGTCGAGGCGCCGTGATAGTCCGAAACGGAGCGAAAACCACTCTAACGGTGGACTATGGCGGCCAATTTGCTGATTGGCCGTCAGAATGTCGCGCGTTGAGGCTGAAGTGCCGTCCGGGTCTTAGGCGGCGACGGCTTCCTTGGGCTTTACGCCCTTATCCTGCTTGCGCACAGCCTCTTTCGCCATCTTGATCAGGTAGGCGACGAACAGTTCGTTGTCGGCCTCGGCGATTTTGCGGGCTGCTTCCAGGTGTTCCATAAGGTGTGAATGACGCATCTGAGTCTCCCGTCGGTTGCTGTGTATCGATGATCACTAATATGCTTTAATGGCACGTTAATTTTGCAGCCTGGAATAATTTACGTGGCGAAGTAAAAACTGGTTTCTTCTCAGCCGTTTCATTCAAATTTTATGCTTAACCATCCGTTAATATTTGGCTTGCCGTGCTTACCCGATGATTTATTCTCGAACGTCAAATGGGAGAGAGTAAAAATGTCCGGTAAGAGTTTGATCATGCCGCTGGGTTTTGCGGCGCTTGCCCTGTCGGGCCTGCTGTTTCAGCTGGTCAGCCATGCGATGCATATGCCGGTGACATTGCTTCAGCCCTGAGAATCGGGGAACCTTTCTGCAGTTTCCGCGTTCATTTCGTTGTTTTTCTCGGAGGGAAATCACTATGGAAGATCAGGGCGTAGGCTGGATTGCGGCAATCATCATCGGCGGCTTTGCCGGCTGGCTGGCCGAAAAGTTCATGAGCAGCAACATGGGCGTGTTCATGAACATCATTCTGGGCATTGTCGGCGCTATCGTCGCCAACTTCATTCTGGGGCTTCTGCATGTGCAGCCGCTGTCGGGCTGGCTCGGCTATCTCATCACCGGTTTCGTCGGCGCCTGCCTGCTGATCGCCATCGGCCGGATGGTCCGGCGCTGATCCCAAGAAAAATGCGCATGAAAAAAGCCGGGATTTCACTCCCGGCTTTTTTGTTGGGTGTCGGCAATCAGCGACGGCTCATCAGCCCGAAGACATAGGCGATACCGGCCGTGACGGCGAGAGCGAAGATCGGCTCCTCGCGCACCTTGTCGCGCACCTTTTCCGTCATCACAGAAGCTTCGTCGGCAACGGCGGTCTTTGCACCCTGCCCCAGCGCCACGACGCTTTCGGAAAGGCGGGCCAGATCCTCGCGCAACGCGGCTACCTGTGCGGACAGGTCATCGGCGGCGACTTCCGCCTTGACGCGCGCAGCTGTGGATTGGGCTGAGGCGGTTTTCAGTTCGGCCATTGTCTGCTCCTATTTTTCCGGATGCCGCAACAACGAATGGAGGCGGCGAAAGGTTCCCGGCAATGCGCGCTTTTGTTGGCGGCGGCGGCCCAGCAAAATCCATTCCGGACACTGTCATGTTTTCGTCCGATAACGCTTCAATTCCGCCGTGCTTTGCTCTAAGGAACGTCGAAAGCTTTGCCCGTGAATGGGCGGAATATAATGCGAGGTTTGCGTTTCGATGTTCCATATCCTGAGAAGAGCTGCCCAGACCTGGGTCGCCAAGCTCCTCATGCTTCTTCTGGTCGCCTCCTTCGGCATCTGGGGCATATCCCGCGAGCTGATCAGCGGCGGTTCCAGCACGACGGTCGTCACCGTTGGTGATCAGAAGGTGGACGTCAACGAGTTCCGCCTCGCCTATCAGCGCCAGGTGGCAAGCCTCAGCCAGCAGTTCGGCATGCGCCTGACGCCGGATCAGGCCAAGGCCTTCGGGGTCGAGCAGCAGACGATCGCCCAGCTCGTTGCCGGCGCTTCGCTCGACCAGCTCGCCGAAGACATGAATCTCGGCCTCTCCGAAGATCGCCTCGCCCAGCTGATCGGTGACGATCCGGCCTTCAAGGATGTCAGCGGCAAGTTCGACCGCACGCTCTTCACCTCGCGCCTGCGCAATGCCGGTATCCGCGAAGCTGATTATATCAACGAGCGCAGCAAGGTCGCGGTCCGCAGCCAGATCGTCGATGCAGTCTCGAATGGCTTCACCGCCCCGAAGACGCTGGTCGATGCGCTCAAGGTCTATCGCCAGGAAAGCCGCGACATCGATTACCTGCTGCTCACCAACGCCAATATCGAGCCGATCAAGGCACCCGCCGACGACGTTCTGTCGAAGTGGTTCGATGGCGTAAAGACCCGCTACCGCGCGCCGGAATACCGCAAGGTCGCCTATCTCAAGCTCGAGTCTGCCGACATTGCCGATGTCTCGACGGTCACCGATGAGCAGATCCGCGAAGATTTCGACAAGCGCAAGGAAACCTTCCGCACGCCCGAAACCCGTACGATCGAACAGCTGACCTTCGCCAACAAGGATCTGGCCGCCGCCGCTCTCGCCGCGCTGAAGACCGGCACGACGTTCGACCAGCTGGTCACCGACCAGGGCAAGACGGCGACGGACGTGCTGCTCGGTGATTTCACCAAAGACAAGGTTCCGGATCAGTCCGTTGCCGACGCAGCCTTTGCCGTTGCCAAGAGCGGCGGCACGACGCCTGTAGTCGACGGCGCCTTCGGCCCGGTCATCCTGCGCATCACCAATATCAAGCCGGAAACGACGAAGACGCTCGACGAGGTCAAGGAAGACATCCGCAAGCAGCTTGCGCTGGTCAACGCTTCGCAGGAAGTCATCAATGTCCACGATCATATCGAGGATATGCGCAGCGCCGGCCAGTCGCTCGAAGACATTGCCAAGGAGCTGAAGCTCAAGGCCGTCCTCATCGACGCGATCGACGCCACGGGCGCTGACAAGGATGGCAACGAGGTCAAGGATATCCCGGCCAAGCAGCAGCTGCTCGGCGAAGCCTTCAAGACTGAAGTCGGCACCCAGCCGGTTGCCGTTTCGCTCGGCAATGACGGCTATGTCTGGTTCGATGTTCGCGAAGTGACGCCGGAGCGCGAGCGCCCGCTCGCCGAAGTGCGCGACAAGGCCGTCGCCGACTGGACGGCAGAGCAACAGAAGCTCGAGCTTGCCAAGAAGGCCGACGAGCTGAAGCAGGAAGCACAGAAGGGCAAGTCGCTGGCCGATATCGCTGCTCCGCTCGGCATCGCCGTCGAAAGCAAGGCCGGCGTGACCCGCAGCACAGATGATGCCGTCCTCGGACGCGCCGTCAACGCTGCCTTCAGCGGCCCGGCCGACACTGTCGCCAGTGCCGTCGGCGCCGATCCGAGCACGCAGATCCTGCTCAAGGTCACCAATGTCAACGACGACCCGACGACCGACGCGCTGACCAACCAGGATGCGCAGATCGCCGCCGTCGCCAATGCCGCCGGTGACGATATCCTCGACCAGATGGTGACCCTTCTGCAGACGCAGTACGGCGCCTCGATCAACCAGACGCTCGCCGACCAGGCAGCCGTCCGCTAGCAGGAGCTTGAGCTGATGACCGATCTGAAGCCGCTTCTGGCCAAGGCCGCGAGCCGCGAGCCTCTGACGCGTGAGGAGGCCCAGGCGGCCTTCGACATCCTGATGTCGGGCCAGGCGACGCCTTCGCAGATCGGCGGCTTCCTGATGGCCCTCAGGGTGCGCGGCGAAACCGTCGACGAGATCGTCGGCGCCGCCACCACGATGCGCTCCAAGATGTTGCGCGTCGTCGCACCCGATGATGCGATCGACATCGTCGGCACCGGCGGTGACGGCAGCGGCACCTACAATATCTCGACGCTGGCGGCGCTGATCGTCGCCGGTGCCGGTGTCCCGGTCGCCAAGCACGGCAACCGCGCCCTGAGCTCGAAATCCGGAGCGTCGGACAGCCTGTCGGCACTCGGCGTCAAGCTGGAGATCAGCCCCGAGGTGATCAGCCGCTGCATCGCGGAAGCCGGTGTCGGCTTCATGTTCGCGCAGCAGCATCACTCGGCGATGCGCCATGTCGGCCCGTCGCGCGTCGAGCTCGGTACGCGTACGATCTTCAATCTGCTGGGACCGCTCACGAATCCCGCCGGCGTCCGCCGCCAGCTGCTCGGTGTCTTCGCGCCGCAATGGGTGGTGCCGCTCGCCGAAGTCATGCGCGATCTGGGCTCCGAAAGCGTCTGGGTCGTCCACGGCGATGGCCTGGACGAAATCACCACGACCGGCAAGACCAGCGTCGCAGCACTTGAGAACGGCAAAATCCGCACCTTCGAGCTGTCTCCTGCCGATTTCGGCGTATCGCCCTGCACGCTCTCGGCCCTGAAGGGCGGAGATGGTGTCGTCAACGCGGCGGCACTGCGCGAAGTGCTCGGCGGTGCAAAGAATGCCTATCGCGACGTCGCGCTCGCCAATGCCGCTGCTGCGCTCGTCGTTGCCGGCAAAGCCGAGACGATCGCCAAGGGCATGACGCTCGCCACGCAGTCGCTGGACAGCGGCGCGACGGCGGCAGCCCTCGACAAACTCATCGCCGTTTCCAACGATATCGACTAGGATTGCCCGATGACCGATATCCTGAAGAAGATCGAAACCTACAAGCGCGAGGAGATCGCCGCCGCCAAGGCCAAGGTCTCGCTTGCCGACCTGAAGGCGATGCAGGCGGGCCAATCGGCACCGCGCGGCTTTCACAAGGCGCTCGTTGCCAAGCGGGATGCCGGCGAGTTCGGGCTGATTGCCGAAATCAAGAAGGCGAGCCCGTCCAAGGGCCTGATCCGCCCGGATTTCGATCCGCCGGCGCTTGCCAAGGCCTACGAGAACGGCAGCGCCGCCTGTCTTTCGGTTCTGACCGATACGCCGAGCTTCCAGGGCGCGCCGGAATTCCTGACCGCTGCCCGCGCCGCCTGCTCGCTGCCGGCGCTGCGCAAGGATTTCATGTTCGAGACCTACCAGGTCCACGAAGCCCGCGCATGGGGCGCAGACTGCATCCTGCTGATCATGGCATCGCTGAGCGACAGTGACGCCGAGCGCCTGCAGGACGAAGCCTTCGGGCTCGGCATGGATGTTCTGGTCGAAGTTCACGATGCCGAGGAAATGGAGCGGGCGCTGAAGCTCTCCTCACCGCTCGTGGGCATCAATAACCGCAATCTGCGCACCTTCGAAGTCAGCCTGACCGTCAGCGAACAGCTGTCGGCCATGGTGCCCGACGATCGTCTGCTCGTCGGCGAAAGCGGCATCTTCACCAATGCCGATTGCAAGCGGCTGCAGGCCTTCGGCATCAACACCTTCCTCGTCGGCGAGAGCCTGATGCGCAAGGATGATGTCGCGGCCGCCACCCGCGCGCTGCTGTTCGGCGAAGCTGCAATCGCGGCTGAATGACATGAGCGGCGATGAGCCCCGCCTGACCCATATCGGCGCCTCCGGCGAGGCGAACATGGTCGATGTCGGCGACAAGGCCGAAACGACGCGCATCGCCACGGCCGAAGGTCACGTGCGGATGGCGCCCGAAACCCTGGCGCTGATCCGTGACGGTAATGCCAAGAAGGGCGATGTCATCGGCACTGCTCGCCTGGCCGGCATCATGGCCGCCAAGCAAACCTCTAGTCTCATTCCGCTCTGCCATCCGCTGATGCTGACCAAGGTCAGCGTCGAGATCGAAGAGGACGCCGCCCTGCCCGGCCTGCGGGTGACTGCGACGGCCAAACTCACCGGCAAGACCGGCGTCGAGATGGAAGCGTTGACCGCGGTCTCCGTCGCCTGCCTGACGATCTACGACATGGCAAAGGCGGCAGACAAGGCGATGGAAATCGGCGGCATCCGCCTGCTGGAAAAGTCCGGCGGCAAGTCCGGCGACTTCCGTCATCCGGAGGCCGGCCGATGAGCAGCCTGTTGCCGGTAGCCGAAGCCCAGGCCCGCCTGCTCGGCAGTGCATCGCCCGTTTCGGAGCATGAGCCCGTGGCACTGGCTGAGGCCGATGGCCGCGTGCTGGCAGCCGATCTCGTTGCCCGGCTGACCCAGCCGCCCTTCAATGCTTCCGCCATGGATGGCTACGCGCTGCGCCGCGAGGATGCGCCGGAGCCGGGCGCAGAGCTTCGCGTCATCGGTACTTCCTCCGCCGGTCACGCTTTCGAGGGCACGGTCGGCAAGGGCGAAGCCGTCCGCATCTTCACCGGAGCGCCGGTGCCCGAAGGCGCCGACAGCGTGCTGCTGCAGGAGGATGCCGAAAAGATCGATGGCGGCGTCCGCACCAAATTCGCGGTGCGCCAGGGCCAGCATATCCGCCCGTACGGGCAGGATTTCGTGGAATCCGAGCCTGTGCTGCTCGCCGGTACGGTGATGGATTTCAGCAGGCTGACGGTCGCTGCCGGGATGAACCAGCCGGAGATGCAGGTGCTGCGCAAGCCGCGCGTCGCGATCCTCGCCACCGGCGACGAGCTGGTCACTCCCGGAAGCAAGCCCGGCCCATCGCAGATCATCGCGTCGAGCACCTTTGGCGTTGCCGCTCTGGTGCGCAATGCCGGCGGCGAGGTGCTCGATCTCGGCATCGTCCCTGATGACAAGGCGGCCATCACCGCCGCGATCCGCAAGGCCGAAGGCGCAGGCGCCGATGTCATCGTCACGCTCGGCGGAGCATCCGTCGGCGACCACGATCTCGTTCAGTCGACACTGGTTGCCGCCGGCATGCAGCTCGATTTCTGGCGCATCGCCATGCGGCCCGGAAAGCCGCTGATGGTCGGCAGCCTCGGCAAGATCCACGTTCTCGGCCTGCCGGGAAACCCTGTCTCGACGCTGGTATGTGGGCTGCTCTTCCTAGAGCCGCTGGTCCGCGAGCTCGCCTCGCTGCCGCCGGTCAAGCGTGAGATCGTCGCGGAAGCGGCCGTCGAGCTCGCAGCCAACGACCAGCGCCAGGATTATGTCCGTGCCACACTCGTGAAATCGCCATCCGGTGCTTGGCAGGCAAAGCCCTTCGGCAAGCAGGATTCATCGATGATGAAGATCTTCGCGGCCGCCGATTGCCTGATCA
Organism: Rhizobium sp. BG4; assembly: GCF_016864575.1. Taxonomy (NCBI): domain Bacteria; kingdom Pseudomonadati; phylum Pseudomonadota; class Alphaproteobacteria; order Hyphomicrobiales; family Rhizobiaceae; genus Rhizobium; species Rhizobium sp. BG4. Next base: position 3,947,455 of record NZ_CP044125.1, on the reverse strand, counting down.
TCCGTCCGCCGCATGCGCCCGCACTTTCCGCCGGTGCGCCCTGCCCTGTCATGCTGCTGCGCCCCGGCCTGCTGCCGTAGCGTCGCTCGCCTTCACGCCGATCCAGAAGCAGCTCTGCGCCAGAATGCTGGCGCCGACGAGAACGCTGGCCGCCGCCAGGCCCGGATCGCCGCCGATGCCTGCCAGCGCCGTGCAGACGGCTCCAACAGCCATCTGCGTTGCGCCGTAGAGCCCCGAGGCCGAGCCGGTGACCTTCGGATTGACGCTGACGGCAAGCGTCAGCGCATTCGGCGAAGCCACGCCCGCACCGATCGTATAGACCATGATCGCCGCCATCATCGGCAGCAGCTGGAGTTCGCCGCTCGCCGCCAGCGCCAGGAACGCGAGTGCCGCACCGATGCTGACGAGGTTGGAGATGACCATCAGCCGCTTCATCGCAAAGCGCCCGATCAGCCGTGTCGCGATCATGCTGCCGATCCAGTAACCGAAGATCAGCAAAGCAAGGCAGATGCCCACCTCGGTTGCCGGCCGGTGCAGCTCGTTCATGACGATGAAGGGTGCAGAGGCCGTAAAGGCATACATCGACGTCGTCGCGCACCCCCGCCGATCGCGTAGCCAACGAAAGCCGGTGAGCGCAGCAGGCCGAGATAGTCGCGGCTCAGCGATTTGACCGAGGTCTCGGCATTGCGCCGTCCGGTCTCCGGCACCAGCTTCCAGGTCATCAGCATGTTGAGAATGCCGAGCGCACAGAGCGCCACGAAGATCGAGCGCCAGCCAAGCGTTGCCGCAAGCGCTCCACCTGCAATCGGCGCAAGACCGGGGCCGACCGTCACCATCAGGTTCATGACCGCAAGCCGCTTGGCTGTATCGTCAGCCGTCGAGGTGTCGCGGACAATGGCTCTTGCGATGACGAGGCCAGCGCAGCCGCCGAGCGCCTGAAAAAGCCGCGCGGCGATCAGCGCATGGACGCTCGGCGAAACGAGTGCCGCGAGCCCCGCAAGCGTATAGAGCACCAGCCCGTTCATCAGCACCGGACGGCGGCCGTAGCGGTCCGAGAGTGGGCCATAGACCAGCTGCCCGACGGCAAGGCCGAAAATATAGAGGCTGACCGTCATCTGCATCTCGCCGATGCTGGCGCCGAGATCGGTTGCGGCCGACGGCAGAGCCGGCACGAAGATGTGCATGGCAAGCGTGCCGCTGAAGGTCACGAGCGCCAGCAGCCAGACGGGAACGCTCTTCGGCGATATCAACGGCGCGGCATCGGCCAGCCGGCCAGGATGGGAATTCACGATACTTGCTCCTCGCTGGGGCGGGAAAAGACGGCTGAGATATGTTCGAGCACGCGGAAGGCCGTCTCGACATCTTCGCGCGGCAATCCGGCGAGCGCCTCTTCGCGCACGCTCTGCGCCACACGCTCAACGTCAATGACGGTGCGACGCCCTGCTTCGGTGAGCACGATCGCCTTGGCGCGCCGGTCCTCCCCTTCCTGCCGTTCGACGAGTCCCGCTGCCTCCAGATTGTCGATCAGCCGCACGACCGAGGAATTATCGAGCGACAGCGATGCCGCCAGCGCCTTCTGGTGCATCGGTGTCGCCGACCGGGAGATGCGCAGCAAGGGCAGCCAGGTGGCTTCGGTGAGACCAAACGGCTGCAGCTTCTGATCGGCGGCGCGGCGCCAAAGGCGCCCGGCCTGACCGACAAGCGTGCCGAAGGTGGCGAGAATTCTATCGTGCTCGGGAGGCATGAGACATATCCGTTGATATCGCGATAGATGACATATCATCTAAATTGGCGCAAGAACGCACCGACATGAAATATTCTCGTCCTGCGATGGAGAAATGCGCCGCCGCTTGCGTGAAATGCTGCCGCTCTAAAAGGCTCCCGACGTGACATAGAAGACCGCTGCCCAGGCGAGGATCGCCAGTATTCCCAATCCGATAATCAGTAGGCGCATGAAACATTCCCGTGTTTGCGGCACGAACTACGCAGAGTGGAATGTTTCGGATCAGTCGCAGGCAAGTAAAACACGCTGATTCGCGCAAAGGTCGTGTCACGGCGACGTCACGCGACACCAACGGCGTCTTATGGTTACCTGATCGTGAGGCGTCCGACCCGCCTCCGAACCTCCAATTCAATGCCCGTTGCACTTCGGCGGGCGGCCTGATGCAAGTCGGCGGACCTGCGAGGGCAATAGGGCTCGCCTGTGTTTCGCGTGGCGAGCCCATTTTTTCTTTCGTCATCCGTTGTCTCAAGGGATTTCAGAGTAAAGCCATGCGTTCGATCAAAGATTCAGACCCCGATCTTGCCGTGTTCCTGAAGCTTCGCATGCAGGAGATCTTCCTGCGGCTGAAGAGCCAGGGATGGAGCGATGCCGATATCGGCGTGGCGCTCGACGAACTCATCGTTCGCTTCGAGCGGAACCGCGAGCCGGAGGATATGCGCCTTCGCCTCGCCATGTAGCCGGCCGCGTTTCCCGCTCTCGCCTTCCCGGCACCGGAATGATATCACGGCACCCGTTATTTGGACGCGGCGCCGGGTTCCGGCGCGCATAGGCAATGGAGGCGAGTATGGCGGTTGAAAAGGTAGCATTGGTCACGGCAGGCGGCAGCGGCATGGGTGCTGCGGCGGCGAAACGCCTGGCAGCCGACGGCTACAAGGTCGCGATCCTGTCCTCCTCGGGCAAGGGCGAAGAGCTCGCCAAGGAACTCGGCGGCTTCGGCGTCACCGGCTCCAACCAGTCGAACGACGATTTGCGCAAGCTCACCGATCGTGCCCTGTCCGAATGGGGCCGCATCGACGTGCTCGTCAATAGCGCCGGTCATGGCCCGCGCGCACCGATCCTCGAGATCACCGACGAAGACTGGCATCGCGGCATGGACGTCTACCTGATGAACGTCATCCGCCCGACGCGGCTTGTGACGCCGCAGATGCAGAAGCAGAAATCGGGCGTGATCATCAACATCTCCACCGCCTGGGCCTTCGAGCCGAGCGCGATGTTCCCGACCTCGGCGGTCTTCCGCGCCGGTCTGGCGTCCTTCACCAAGGTCTTCGCCGAGACCTATGCGGGCGACAATATCCGTATGAACAACGTTCTGCCCGGCTGGATCGACAGCCTTCCGGCAACCGAAGAACGCCGCGACAGCGTGCCTATGAAGCGCTACGGCACCAGCGAGGAAATCGCCGCCACCATCGCCTTCTTGGCGTCCGATGGCGCCGGTTACATCACCGGCCAGAACCTGCGCGTCGATGGCGGCCTGACCCGCTCCGTCTGATAAACTGCTGGCGCCCGTTCGCAGCTTGCGGCGGGCGTCACCTCAAGCGAGCGTATAGACGCCGCTTTCCGTTTCCCCTTCCCCGAAATCTGCGACGGCGTAACTCGCCAGAAGCTTCAGCTTGGCGCGCGGCAGCGGCTTGCGCCCGGGATCGCCGATCAGCACCTCGATGCCGGAATGCCGGCAGCGCCGAAGGAATGCGAGGCTGCGCCTGGCGAGCGCCCGGTTATAGAAGAGATCGCCGGCAAGAATGACATCGGCCGCAGGCGGCGGACCATCCAGCAGATCGGATTGCAGAACCGCCAGCGTCACGCCATTGGCGGCCGCGTTGAGACGCGTCGCCGCGATCGCATAGGCATCCGTGTCGATCGCCGTAACACGCGCCCCACCCATGGCCGCAGCCATTGCGACGATGCCGGAACCGCAGCCGAGATCGATGACGTCGCGGCCACGCACGCATTCGGGATGAGAAAGTAGATGGCGCGCCAGTGCGCTGCCGCCGGCCCAGTGATAGGCCCAGTAAGGCGGCTCGCCGCCTCCACCGGGGAGACGGCCAAGCCGGCTTGCGGAGTGCGCCGCATAAAGCCTGATCTCCGGCACCGATGGTGCCGGACGAAGCTCGAGATTTCTGGTGATGAAGGCTTCGGCGTCTTCAGGGGTGACCGGCATCAGCGCCTCACACTGGCAATGTGCCGGCTACCACTATTGTCAGCCCTGCTTCTTCTTGGCGAACTTGCCCTTCGGCGCAAAGCCGCCCTTGCCTTCCGGCTTGCCCTTGCCCTCGAATTTCGGCTTGCCTTCAAACTTCGGCTTATCGCCGAACTTGGGCTTGTCGCCGAATTTCGCCTGGCCCTCGAACTTGCCCTTGCCGGGCTTCTTGCTCCAGGGCTTGTCGCTGCGCTCGGGCGCACCTTCTGCCTGGAAATCCTTCTTGAACTTGGCCTTCGGCCGGTCCTCGCGGAAATCGTCGTCGCGGCGTGCCTCATAGGCCTTCTTGCCCTGCGGCTTGCCGGCGGCCGGCTTGCTGAAATCGGGCATGCCGTTCAGGCGATTGACGCGGATGCCGCGTTCCATCGTCTTGTTCGGGCCGAGCGCCTTCAGGAAGGCTTCGGCATTGTCGGCCGCGATCTCCACGAAAGTCTCTTCCGGCTGCATCTTGATCGCGCCGATTTCGCGCTTCGTCAGATTGCCGTTGCGGCAGATCATCGGGATCAGCCAGCGCGGCTCGGCATTCTGCTTGCGGCCGACCGAGAGCGAGAACCAGACGCTCGGGCCGAAATCGTCGCGCGGACCCTTCTGGCTCGGTTCGCGCGGACCATCGGCATTGTCGCGGCGCTTGCGCGCACCGCCATCGAGCGACACTTCGGTAATGTCCTCGGGTGCCGACTGGTTGGAGCGGTAGAGCCGCACGAAGGCTGCTGCGAGCTTCTCGGGGCCATAGTTGGCGATCAGCTGGTTGACGAGGATTTCGTCGTCCTGCACGTCTGCATCGCTAAGGATCGGATCGGCCAGCAGCCGCTCGTCGTCGCGGCGCATGACCTCCTCGGCAGACGGCGGGCGTGCCCAGGTCGGCGAAATGCCGGCGCCGTCGAGAATACGCTCGGCCTTGCGGCGGGCATTGAGCGGCACGATCAGCGCGCTGACCCCCTTGCGTCCTGCACGGCCGGTACGGCCGCTGCGATGAAGCAGGGTTTCCGGGTTGGTCGGCAGGTCGGCATGGATGACGAGGTCGAGGCCCGGAAGGTCGATGCCGCGGGCGGCGACGTCGGTCGCGATGCAGACCCGCGCCCGGCCGTCGCGCATCGCCTGCAGCGCATGCGTACGTTCATTCTGGGTGAGCTCGCCGGAGAGCGCGACGACGGAGAAATTGCGGTTGTTGAACCGCGCCGTCAGGTGATTGACGGCCGCGCGCGTCGAGCAGAACACAATGGCGTTCTTCGCATCGTAATAGCGCAGCACGTTGATGATGGCGTTTTCGCGGTCCGAAGGCGCCACGGCCAGCGCGCGATATTCGATATCGACATGCTGCTTTTCTTCCGACTGCGTCGAAATGCGCACGGCATCGCGCTGGTAGCTCTTGGCAAGCTTGGCGATCGCCGCCGGTACCGTTGCAGAGAACATCAGCGTGCGGCGGTCATCCGGTGCTGCTTCGAGAATGAATTCGAGATCTTCGCGGAAGCCGAGATCGAGCATCTCGTCGGCTTCATCGAGCACCACGGCCTTCAGCGCCGACATGTCGAGCGCCTTGCGGCGGATATGGTCGCAGAGACGGCCAGGTGTGCCGACGACGATATGGGCGCCGCGCTCCAGCGCCCGGCGCTCGCTGCGGATATCCATGCCGCCGACGCAGCTGACGATCAGCGCACCGGTCATTTCATAAAGCCATTCCAGCTCGCGCTTCACCTGCAGGGCAAGTTCGCGGGTCGGCGCGATAACAAGCGCCAGCGGCTCGGCGGCCGGCTCGAAGCGGTCATTGTCTTCAAGCAGCGTCGGAGCGAGCGCCAGGCCGAAGGCAACGGTCTTGCCGGAGCCCGTCTGGGCGGAAACGAGCGCGTCGGAAGCGGCCAGCGCCGGGTCGAGCATCGCCTGCTGAACCGGGGTCAACGTCGTATAGCCGCGCTTCGACAACGCCTTGGCGATCGCCGGAACGACGCCGTTAATCTCTGTCATGTGATCTGTCTTTCGGAATTTTCAGGCGCACCTGCGCCTTGGCCGGGATCAGCCCGGCCGGACGGTTGCGCGTTCCTATCTCTTCGCGCGCAAAAAGTCAAAGTGCGAGATCATGCCGCCTGCTGGCGCCGCAACCAGACCTCGATACCACCGGCCCGGCCGCGGATCCGCGTCTCGAACGGTCCCTCCAGCACACCGCCGGCCGGTGGCGTTCCACCGGCAGAAGCTGCGTGAACCAACGCGGCACTGAAAGCGATCTCCGAGCCGCGGCTCGCGGCCACCTCCATCAGTCTGCTCGCGACATTGACGGTATCGCCCGTCGCCGTGATCTGCTGGCGACTGCCGGTGCCGAGACGTGAGGCAACGACCGGCCCGCAATGCACCCCGATCTTGAAGCCGATCTTGCGGCCATCGGGAATGGCGGGATTGGCAGCGAGCCATGTCCGCGTGCGCTCGGCAAGCGCCAGCGCGCAGGCGGCCGCCCGCGTCGCGTCATCCGCCTGCGGCTCCGGCAATCCGAACAGGATCATCGCGCCATCGCCCATGAAGCTGGTGATCGCCCCGCCATGCGCCCGTGCTTCCTCATCGACGAGCTCGAAGAAGCCGCTCAGGATTTCGCGCACGGCAACCGCGCCAACGGCTTCGCTCATGCCGGTAAAGCCCGAGAGGTCGATGAAGATCACGGCCGCGTTCTGCCGGACGGGTTGAGAGAGGAACGAGGGATCGCGCGCCAGCCATTCGCCAAGACCGGGCGCTTCGATCCGCTGCAACAGCTCGCTCTGCGCCGCAAAATGCCGGGCACGGCTACGATCGGCGAAAAGCTGTACCGCACCGAAGATCAGCGCCGGAGGCAGCGCCGCAGCAATCGGCAGCGCTGCGCTCAGCCAGTATCCCTGCCGGAAGGCTGCGACATTGATCATCGCCCAGGTGACAAACAAGAGCGCAATCAGCACGAAGCCGATCAGACTGCGGCGCCAGGCAAGCAAACCGATGACCGCCAGCGGCAGCAGCACGGCGATGGTTGCATCGAGCCGCCGGATATTGTGATCGCGGATGATGCTGTCGCCGGCCACAAGATGCGTGATCGCCGTGGACATCACCTCGACACCCGGCAGAACCGGATCGAACGGCGTCGGGAAGACATCGCCGCCGCCGGTGACCGTCGCGCCGATCACCACCACCTTGTCGGTAATCTCCTGCCCGCTGAGCTTGCCGTCCAGCGCATCGGCGATGCTGACCGTCGGGATCGTGCTGCGCGGGCCGTAGAAGGTCAGCGGCAGGCGCTGGCCTGTATCGGTCGGGATCCGGGTCTCGGTGAAGGAAATGGCACCCGGCTGGAAAGCCGGGTCGTGCCCGACGGCCAGGGATGCAGTCCTGAGGGGGAAGGACGCATCGACTCGCCCCTCGCCGCGCGACAGCAGCGGAATGAAACGTGGTACGCCGGTCTGGTCGGTCGCGACGTTGACGATCCCTGTCGCCGCCACATCCGCAAAGCGCTTCTGCGGCAGAAGCAGGCTTTGGGCCACCGGGATCGCCGCCAACGGATCATTGGCCTCGCTGACGACGGTCTGGGCACTCTGCGGAAAGACCGCGGCGCCGGCAATGACCGAGGGTACGAGACGCAGCGCCGTGGTCAGCGCGCTGTCGCCCGCCTCGCTGCCGGGATCGACGAACAGCAGATCGAGCGCGATGACCTTCGGCTTCAGCGCCGCGATCTCGGTCACGGCCTGCGCCAGCGTCGCCCGGTCAAGCGGATAGCCGTGCTCGGCGGCGGTCCGGTCGTCGATTGCCGCGATCGTTGCGACCGGTGGCGGCCTTCGAGCCCCGATCAGCGTGCTCTTCAGATCGGTGAGGATCGCTTCGGGGCGATCGAGAAACGAGGCGCCGCCGGAAAGCTGTAGCGACCCGAGGAACGCTCCCCAGAGTGCCGCGGCAAGCAATGCGGCCGTGACGAGAACAGACTGGCGCGGCATCGGTTGCTACTGACCGAGGCGGGCAAGGAGTGCGGCAGCGCGAGGACCCGGCCAGCGGCGCACCTCGAGCGGCGCCGCGCCGCTGTGGACATCGACGCCCTCGCCCGGCCGCAGTACCACGGGATCGCCCTGCGGGCGGCGCACACCGACAGCGCCGCGAACGACGAGCACCGAAGTCTGCCCACCGCCGACATCGACCGCCCATTGCGTGCCGCGCACGGCGGCGATCGCCTGCGGTGTCACCACCTGGAAACCACCGCTATGCCGGCTGCTGTCGACATCGACGAGAATGGCCTTGCGGCGGAGTGATGCGCTGTCGGGGCTGCCGTCACCATTGCGGTCGTGGAGCGTGAAGCTGGCACCGGCTTCTGCCGTCACAGTAACGCCGCCCGGGCAGCGCAGGATGCGGCGGCCGCCATCACCATTCTGCAGCGCACAGCCACTGGTCTGCGCCATCACCGCGCCGGGCAGAGCAAGCAGGATGCACGCCGCGGCGGAACCGCGAAGGATTGCTGAAACCACGCCCATGATCCGTCCCCACATTACTGGGACCCGCCGCACCGCGCCATACACAGGTGCCGTGCGACTGGTCCGTTTCCCGGTTCGCCATCATAAAACAAAAGCTTGATCCCGTATGCAGAAAAGCGGCTGCCCTGGCAAGCGTCAGCCGATGACGGCAAGCGGCGGGCCGCAATAACGCGCCCGGGGGCGGATGAGATGGCCTCCCTCGACCTGCTCCATCGCATGCGCAAGCCAGCCGCAGGTGCGCGCCAGCGCAAACATCACCATCGGCGCATCCTGCGGCAGGCCGAAGCTCGCCGCCATTGCCGTCAGCGCGAAGTCGACATTGGCCTGCTCGCCGGTCATCGCCTCACCGGCCTGGCGCAATTCGCGGAACACCGGCGGCAGTTCGAAATGCGCAAAGAGCTCGGAAGCGCGAATGTCACCATCCGGGTACAGCGGATGCCCGAAGGCGGGAAGCGCATGCCCCTGAGACAAGGTTCGGCGCACGGCCGCCTCGGCACCAATTGGTGTCGCCAGCGCCGCGAGCCCGGCAACACCCTGCCAGGCGCCGCCATGCAGCGGACCCGTCAGTGCCGAAAGACCGGAGAGAACTGCCGCGGAAAGCGCCGCACCCGATGAGGCTGCGACACGGGCGGCAAAGGTGGACGCGTTCAATTCGTGATCGGCAAGCAGCACCATGGCGCGCCGCAGGCAGTCTGCGGCCTCCGGGACTCCCCAGGCATCGGCGAGCTTTTCGTGCGTGAAATTGCCCCTACCGGGCGCCAGCGCGGCGCTGACTGTTGCAAAGACCGAGATAGCCTCATTGCGCAATACAGCCCGCGAGCGGCCAAGGCTCGGCAGATCATGCGTCACCCGTGCGGCAAGCGCGCCGAATGCATCACCGATCGAGGGTATCCTCTCCATGGCGGCCGCCGCCGGGAGCGTCACGCCCGGCATGTCCCAGAGAAGTGCCGCGGCCGTTTCCAGTGTCGCCGACGCCGAAAGTGCTGCGGCATCGCGGCCGCGATAGTAGAGCCTGCCGTCGGCAATCGTCGAGAGCGCCGAGGGCAGAACCGGGTCTCCCCACTGGATCGCCTCGGCTGCCACCGCCTCGCTCTTGCGCCGGCCGGCATGCCGCTCGGCGAGCCGGGCAACATCGGCGGTATGATAGAGGCTGCGGCGCGGATCGGCGGGATCCGGCTTGGCGCGAATACGGCCACGGCTGACATTGGCGTAAAGCGTCTGCGGCTTGGTGCCGAGACGCGCCAGCGCCTCATCGGCGGAGAGCCAGGACATGGAGGCCTCACATTGATCAATTACGTCAAGATTGACGTCAACTAATCTAGGCTCGATCTTTACTCCGGTAAAGGAGAAACACCGATGAAGAATGGTCTTGAAGACGTCATTGCCGCCGAAACCCAGCTGTCGGATGTCGATGGCGAAGCCGGCCGGCTGATCATCCGCGGCGTATCGCTGGATGACCTCGTGGCGAACAGCACCTATGAGAGCACGGCGACGCTGTTGCTCGATGGCATGATGCCGGAGGCACTCACCGAAGAAGAGCTTCGGCAGCGCCTTGGTCTGGCCCGTAAAGAGGTCTTCGCGCATGTCGCCGCCGCCGACAATCAGATCCTCGCACTGCCGCCCGTCGATGCCGTGAGAGCCCTCCTCGCCCGCCTGCAGGATGGCGATGGCGTCGATACCGCCATCCGCCTGATGTCCGCCCCCGCCGTCTTCCTGCCTGCCGTATTGCGGCTCCAGCAGGGAAATCGTCCGATCGAGCCTGACGCCACCCTGTCGCAGTCGGCAGACATTCTGAAGATGCTGACGGGACGCCAGCCGAGCCGCGAGCAGACCGCGGCACTCGACGCCTATCTCGTGACGATTTCCGATCATGGCCTGAACGCCTCCACCTTCGCGGCCCGCGTCATCGCCTCCACCCAGGCCGGACTGACGTCATCGGTGCTGGCCGCAGTCAGCGCCCTCAAGGGCCCGTTGCATGGCGGTGCGCCCGGCCCGGTTCTCGACATGCTGGATGCGATCGGAACGCCCGCCAAGGCTGAGACATGGCTTGGCGACGCGCTCGATCGCGGCGAGCGGCTGATGGGCTTCGGCCACCGCATCTACCGCGTCCGCGATCCGCGCGCCGACGCCTTGAAGGGCGCCCTGAAGCCGCTGACGGCGACAGGTCAGGTGGATGCCGACCGTGTGGCGCTTGCCGAGGCCGTCGAGGCCGCGGCGATCTCGATCCTGAGAGAGCGCAAGCCCGACCGGCCGCTCGATGTGAATGTCGAGTTCTACACGGCGCTGCTGCTGGAAACGCTGGGCTTCCCGCGCGAAGCCTTCACCGGCGTTTTCGCCATCGGCCGCACCGTCGGCTGGATCGCCCACGCCCGTGAACAGGCGCTGCGCGGCCGGCTGATCCGCCCGCGCTCGGTCTATGTCGGCCCGCTGCCGAAAGCCGCCTGACGCAAAAGCCCGGCGCTCCGGCGCCGGGCCTTTTCTCAATCTCCGGAATCGACCCCGAGAAAGCCGCCGGACTGGCGCGACCAGAGCCGGTGATAGATGCCGCCTCGCGCCAGCAGGTCCTGATGACGGCCTTCCTCGGCAATCCGGCCCCTATCTAGGACGACGATCCGGTCCATGCGGGCGATCGTCGACAACCGGTGCGCGATGGCGATCACCGTCTTGCCGTCCATGAAATCGTAGAGCGTGTCCTGGATTGCCGCCTCGACTTCGGAATCGAGCGCCGAAGTCGCTTCGTCCAGTATAAGGATGGGAGCATTCTTCAGGATGGCGCGGGCGAGCGCGATGCGCTGGCGTTGGCCGCCCGAAAGTTTCACCCCACGCTCGCCGACATGGGCATCATAGCCGCTGCGGCTCTGCTGATCGCGCAGGCCGGGAATGAAACCGTCGGCATGCGCCTTTGCTGCCGCCGCCTCGATCATCGCCTGCGGCAGGTCCTCGCGTCCGTAGGCGATGTTGTCGCGCACCGAACGGTGCAGCAGCGCCGCATTCTGCGCCACCATGCTGAAGCACCCGCGCAGGCTCTCCTGTGTCACCGATCGGATATCCTGGCCATCGACGGTGATCAGCCCGCTCTCCGCCTCGAAGAAGCGCAGTGCCAGATTGACGAGCGTCGATTTTCCCGCACCCGAGCGGCCGACAAGCCCAACCCTCTCCCCGGCGGCGACATGCAGGCTGACACGGTCGAGACCGCCCTGCCCCTTGCCATAGTGATGGCTGACGTTTTCGAAGCGCAGCGTCCCGCCATCGAGCCGCAACTCCTTGGCATCAGGTGCATCGGGAATGTCGACAGGTTGAGCGATTGTGCTGAGCTGGTCGCGCGCCGCACCCATATGGTTGAACAGCGACGCCACCGCATCCAGCAGCCATTCGGCCATGGCGGTGATGCGGAAGCCGAGAGCAATAGCGGCGGCGACCATCCCGAGCGGCGCGCTTCCCGCCTGCCACAGCAGGATCGAATAGCCGATGAGGCTGACCATCAGCAGGCTGCTCAGAAACACCATGCTGCTGTTGACGGTGACCTCAAGCACCTGCGACCGGATGAAGGTACGCCGGGTGATGTCGAGATGGCGCCTGCTGTCCCGATCCTCGTCCTGATCCCGCGAAAAGAGCTTGATCGTGTCGATATTCGAGAATGTGTCGACCAGCATGCCCGACAGCGCCGAATCGGCCTCCTGGAAACGCTGCGACGCCTCCCTGACGCGTGGGATGATATAGGCCATCAGCGCGAAATAGAGCGCGACCCAGATGAGCATCGGAATGACCAGCCTGAGATCGACCGACGCCGTCAGCAGGAAAGAACCGGCGATATAGATCGCGACATAGGTGATCGTGTGAATGACGGAATACGCCACACCGGTGGCGCTATTCCCAAGTTCCTGAACGCGCCAGGCGATGCGCCCGGAGAAATCGTTCTGGAACCATCCGACGGACTGCCGTTTGACATGGCGCAGCGCCCGCCAGCGGATCATCGCCACCGCGTTCGGCCGGAAGACGATATCGTCGAGCCCCTCGTTGAGCACTGCCGTGCCCGGGCGGACAACGAGCAGCAGGAAGGCGGCGAACGTCAGTTCGCTGCCGTGGCGCTCCCAGAGTTCGTCTGGGCGGATGGCCGCCAATGTATCGACCAGACGGCCGGAATAGCCGATCAGCCATACTTCGAGGACGGCGCCAATTGCGGTCAGCGCCAGGCTTGCGGCAACGGTGCCGCGGAGCGGATTCAGCGTGGAGAAGATGAACGGCCAGACGCGATAGGGCGGCGTATCATCGGCATGGGATTGGAAAGGATCGGTCAGCTCTTCGAAGCGACGAAACATGAAGGCCCTCCATGGGGCAGGATGATGTCATTTGATGATGGACCGAACAGGCAGCCCAAACGGCAACGCTGTTCAGCGGTTGTTTCCGGTGCCGTTGGTTTTCATCAAACGATCTCCCCATGGGTCGCTTCGAGCCGGGAAGGCCCGGCGGATACTCAAGTTTCTACCATCTCCGGCTGCGTCTGTGAACCCCTCCACGTCCGCAGGCCGAAATCCTCCCGTCAGCCGCCCAGATAGTCGGCGAGCTGCTGCAGCGCCTCCCGGCAGCCCATCTCGTTGTCTTCGAGACGGATACCCGGCGGAATGTTCTCCGTCACCATCGTCACTTCCGTGCCGTGGTCGGCTACAAGCAAATGTGTGCTGACGATCATCTCACCGGCGAAATCGGCATCGGCACTGTCGAAGGTCGTCGCCCACACGACGAGCGTATCCGGAACAAGCCTGGCGAACCGCCCGGAGAAGCGGTCCGTTTTCTCCGACGTCTTGCCGGTCATCTCGCTCTCATCGTCGGCATAGATCAGCGACATGCTGAACGCCCCGCCTTCCCGTCCCTCGAAGGCATGGACGACGCCACGCATGTCACCGGGAGGCAACCAGGTCGCGACGGCATCAGCGTCGAGAAACGCCGCGTAAATAGCGGCGGGAGGCGCATGGATGACGCGGGAGACGGTCGTGGTGCGGGGAGATTTCATGCGAGGCAAACTAGCGCGACAGGACCAGGCAGCCAGTCATGCAATGCCGAGAAACAGCGCAAGTGAACGGGTGACCGATATCATCGCCTCGTCGCTCACCCGGCCGACATGCTGGCCGATGCGATCGCGTCTGACAGTCATCGCTTTGTCGATCATGATCTGTGACGGCTTCCGCAGGCCATTTTCCGCATCCGGATCGATCGTCAGCCTCAGGAGCGGTGCGTCAACAAGCGTTCCCGAAATCAGCAGCAGCGTCACGGTATCGGTCGCATCGAAATTGTCGGATTGGATGATAAGCGCCGGGCGCGGTTTGCCGAAGTCGCCCGAGAGTGCGACGGTCACCAGATCGCCACGTCTCATTCTTCGGCGGGATCCAGGTCCGCCAGCGCCTCTTCCATGAACCCATGGAGGCCGGCGTCATCGGCATCAGCCTTGGCAACGACCGCCGATTGGCGGCGGCATTCGTCGAGAAATCCCGGGCGGCGGGTATCGGGAACCCAGATCTGCACCGGCCTTAGACCAGCAGCCCTGAGGTTGTCCCGTCTCTTTTTCACGCGAGCGCTGACATTAGACGACATTGCCGCCTCCTTGTTACATGTAACATGGGGGCGGCAATTGATATTGTCAAATTGGGTGGTCGATCAGACCAGGCGGCTCTGCTCGGTTGCCGCTTCGATGAAGCTGGCGAAGAGCGGATGCGGGTCGAGCGGGCGGGACTTCAGTTCCGGGTGGTACTGAACGCCGATGAACCAGGGATGGTCAGGATATTCGATCGTCTCGGGCAGCACGCCATCAGGCGACATGCCGGAGAAGACGAGGCCGCAGTTCTCCAGCCGGTCCTTGTAGTCGATATTGACTTCGTAGCGGTGGCGGTGACGCTCGGAAATATCGGTCGAGCCATAGATGTCGGCGATCTTGGTGCCCTTCTTCAGGGCCGCCTTGTAGGCGCCGAGACGCATCGTGCCGCCGAGATCGCCCGAAGCGTTGCGCTTCTGCAGCTCGTTGCCCTTGACCCATTCGGTCATCAGGCCGACGACCGGTTCCTTGGCAGGGCCGAATTCGGTCGAGGACGCATCTTCGACGCCGGCAAGGCTGCGGGCCGCTTCGATGACGGCCATCTGCATGCCGAAGCAGATGCCGAAATACGGCACTTTGCGCTCGCGGGCGAAACGCGCCGCCAGGATCTTGCCCTCGGAGCCGCGTTCGCCGAAGCCGCCGGGAACGAGAATGCCGTGGACCTTCTCGAGATACGGCGCCGGATCTTCCTTTTCGAAGACTTCGGATTCGATCCACTCGAGCTTGACCTTGACGCGGTTGGCGATGCCGCCGTGATGCAGTGCCTCGATCAGCGACTTGTAGGCGTCCTTGAGACCCGTGTACTTGCCGACGATCGCGATCGTCACCTCGCCCTCAGGCGTGCGGATACGGTTGCAGACTTCTTCCCACTGGTCGAGACGCGGCTTCGGAGCCGGTTCGATGCCGAAGGCGGCGAGCACTTCGTTGTCGAGGCCTTCCTTGTGGTAGGCCATCGGCACGTCGTAGATATTGGCGACGTCGAGCGCCTGGATAACGGCCGACGGGCGGACGTTGCAGAACAGCGAGAGCTTGCGGCGTTCCGCTTCCGGGATTTCCCGGTCGGCGCGAACAAGCAGGATATCGGGGTGAATGCCGAGCGCTTGCAGTTCCTTTACGGAATGCTGCGTCGGCTTGGTCTTCAGTTCGCCCGCTGCCGGAATATACGGCATCAGCGTCAGGTGCAGGTAGATCGCCGTGCCGCGCGGCAGGTCGTTGCCTAGCTGGCGGATCGCTTCCATGAACGGCATCGCTTCGATGTCGCCGACCGTGCCGCCGATTTCGCAAATGACGAAGTCGTAGTCGTCATTGCCCTCGATGACGAAATCCTTGATCTCGTTCGTGACGTGCGGAATGACCTGGACGGTGGCGCCGAGATAGTCGCCGCGGCGTTCCTTGTCGATGATATTCTTGTAGATGCGGCCGGTGGTGATGTTGTCGGTCTTGGTCGCCGAACGCCCGGTGAAGCGCTCGTAGTGGCCGAGATCGAGATCGGTTTCCGCGCCGTCGTCAGTGACGAAGACTTCGCCGTGCTGGGTCGGGCTCATAGTGCCCGGGTCCACGTTCAGATAGGGGTCGAGCTTGCGAAGCCGCACCCGATAACCACGGGCCTGCAGCAACGCTCCGAGAGCCGCGGCCGCAATTCCTTTACCGAGAGAGGAAACCACGCCGCCAGTGATGAATACGTATCGCGCCATGGGAGTCACCGGATACCTTCTCAAAAACGATTCCACCAGCCCAAAAATTCTTTTCCAGAACTTTTGGTGCCAGCGTGAAATCTGAACAAAAGAAAACCGGCAGACCCTTGGGCCTGCCGGCGGTTTATTTCGCTGACCGGTTTATTGTCCGGTCGGTACGCCACCCGGCTGGGCCGGAGCGGCAGGAGTAGCGGGCGTTGCCGGGGCCGGCGTTGCGGCCGGAGCGTCTGCGGCAGGAGCCGTAGCAGCCGGTGCCTGGGCAGCGGGAGCGGCCGGAGCCGATGCAGCCGGTGCCTGAGCGGCCGGTGCAGGTGCTGCAGGAGCCGGAGCAGCTGCGCCGCTGTTCGGAACGCCGTTATTGGCCGGCTGATTTGCCGGAGGCTTTGCGCCGCCGCCCAGCGAATCGAGAATGCCGTTGCCCTGACCGCTCGTCGCCGGAATTCGGTTCAGAATGTCGGTCGGGTTGCCCTGGTAGCGCGTCAGAATGCCGAGGCCGAGCGACGTCAGGAAGAACAGGGTCGCCAGGATCGCCGTCGTGCGGGTCAGGGCATTGGCCGTGCCGCGCGCCGACATGAAGCCGGAACCGCCGCCGATGCCGAGGCCGCCGCCTTCCGAACGCTGGATGAGCACCACGCCGACAAGCGCCAGCACGATCATGAGGTGGATGACAATCAATACGGTCTGCATGGGTCCAGTCCTGCCCGCAAACGGCGGGCATCGAATAAAAATCTGGCGCTCTTTACATGAGGCGTTCGCCTATTCCAAGCCCTTAGCTCAGATTTAGGCAGTGAGTTCCTTGTATGCGCCGTAGATGGCGAGGAAGTCGGCCGCTTTCAAGCTCGCGCCGCCGATCAATGCGCCGTCGACATTGGCAACGCCCATCAGCTCCTTCGCGTTCGAAGGCTTGACAGAGCCGCCATAGAGAATGCGCACCTTCTTGCCTTCGGCGCCGAAACGGGCCGTCAGCTCGGCGCGCATGAAGGCATGCGCCTTCTCTACGTCCTCGACAGTCGGCGTCAGGCCGGTGCCGATCGCCCATACGGGTTCATAGGCAATCACGGTATTCTCGGCGTTCGCCGCTTCAGGAACCGAGGCCGAAAGCTGGCGCTTGATGATATCGAGCGTCTGGCCGGCCTTGCGTTCGTCGGCGGTCTCGCCGATGCAGATGATCGCCGTCAGTTCGGCCGCAAAAGCGGCTTCCGCCTTGGCGCGCACCAGATGGTCGGTCTCGGCATGATCGGTGCGGCGCTCGGAATGGCCGACGATGACATAGGTGCCGAAGCAATCGGCAATCATCTCGGCGGAAATATCACCCGTATGGGCGCCTGACGGCTTCTGGTGGCAATCCTGCGCGCCGATCGCCAGCGGGCTGTCGGTGCAGAGCGCCGTCGCCACGTAGAGCAGCGTCGCCGGCGGGCAGATCAGCGCTTCGACCTTCGACGAGAGCGGGCCTTTGACACCTTCTGCGATCGCCTTGATCTGATCGAGGGAGTCGCGGGTACCGTTCATTTTCCAGTTCCCCGCCACGAGCGGACGCACGTCAGGTGTCATGCCAAGCCTTCCACATTTTTCCGGTATGCTGCGGCCTTAGCAAAAGCAGCAGCGAATGAAAAGCTTTCCGCCCCTTACGTAAGGGAAAAAGACGGTTTCGCGTGCAGAATGCTTAAAATCGGCTCGCCGATTTGCCTAAGAAGCGAGAATCCAGTTCAGCACCTTGCGCCAGTCGATCATCCGGATCGGCGTTCCGTGGTTGCCGGTATCGAACAGCGTGAAGCGCGTCGGATACTTGGACTTGTAGAGCGCTTCGAACAGGCCCTGCTGGTCGGTAGCTGCATAGACCGGGTCGCGGCTGCCATGGGCGAAATACATCGGCAGCTTGGCCTTGTAGAAGGCACTCTTGGTGAAATCGGGATCGGTGACGCCGCTCACGATCAGCATGCCCTTGAGGCGCTTGACGCTTGCCGGATCGCGGGTGACGCCCCAGCAGATCTGGCTGCCCATCGAGGCGCAGGACAGGATGACGGGCCGCCCGCCCGACCTTTCGCTGGCATAGCGGATCAGTTCGACGATGTTGGCAACGCCGTCGCTGTCGAAAGTCCTGACCGTCGGCGAATAATAGGTGCCGCCATTTCCGGCGACGAGGTTCTTCACCCGGTTGAAGTTGCCGCCGAAGGTGAAGTCGTTGGCGCCGAGCCTGCGCGTGCCGTCGCGGCCGTGAATGAAGATCACGGTGAAGGCCGCATTGTCAGTCGGTCCCACCCTGGTGACATCGATCCGGTGCCCGTCCAGTGAAAGGGTTTCGTCCTGCTGCAGCTTGCGGATGCCGAGCGACACATATTTCTGCTGGACCCGCTGCTCCGGGATCTGGTCGCGGCCGTTGATATCGCGCATTTCGTCGTAATTGATGGTTTCGAAGGCGCCGTTATCGGACGTCTGCATCACAGTCTGCGCCGAAAACAGCTCGTCCTTGTAGGGCGGCAGCGCGTCCGCCGAAGCACTGCTTATGGTGCCGGACAGCAAAAAGGCCGCAATTGCGGTGATAATCATGCAATGACTTGTGGACATTTTCATGCGAGCGGTTTCCTCAGAGATAAGTCCGCTTGCCATTCCGCGCCCGGCAACGCAAACCAATTCTAGAGAATTCCGCCAAATCGGGCGGCGTCGCGTAGCGAGGCGCTTTCTGGCAAAATTTGCCTGATTCGCAAACGTGACATCAAATGCGGTGATTTTGGGTCACGCCCCGGCGGACGTGCCGCCCGAACAGGATTGAAGATCTGAACGACTCCATGGAAGACAGCAACGACCTCTTCTCCGGAATGCCTCTCGCGCCCAAGCAGGAAGAGGCACCCAAGCCGGCTCCCGCCCCAGCCGCGCCCCCGCGGCAACGGCACGCCCTGCCCCGGCAACATCGAATGGCGACGATTACGGCGCCTCGTCGATCCGCGTCCTCGAGGGCCTGGAACCGGTGCGCATGCGCCCCGGCATGTATATCGGCGGCACCGACGAGAAGGCGCTGCACCACCTCTTCGCCGAAGTCATCGATAACGCGATGGACGAAGCGGTTGCCGGTCACGCCAATTTCATTGAGGTTCATCTCGATCTCCAGGGCTACCTGACCGTCACCGATAACGGCCGCGGCATCCCGGTCGAGAACCATCCGCAGGTTCCCGGCAAGTCGACGCTCGAAGTCATCATGACCAAGCTCCATGCCGGCGGTAAGTTCGACGGCAAGGCCTATGAGACCTCGGGCGGTCTGCACGGCGTCGGCGTTTCGGTCGTCAACGCGCTGTCTGATGATCTGGAAGTCGAGGTTGCCCGCAATCGCAAACTCTACCGCCAGCGCTTCTCGCGCGGCCTGCCGCAGGGCGGGCTCGAGGATCTCGGCGATGTTCACAACCGCCGCGGCACCCGCGTGCGCTTCCATCCCGATCCGCAGATCTTCGGCGATCATGCCAAATTCGATGGCGCCCGCGTCTTCCGCATGGCACGCTCGAAGGCCTATCTTTTCGGCGGCGTTGAAATCCGCTGGAGCTGCGACGAAGGCGTCCTGCCTGAAGGCTCGGATGTTCCGAACAAGGCGGTTTTCCATTTCCCCGGCGGCCTGAAGGACTATCTCCAGGCAACGATGGGCAAGGAATTCACCGTCACCCGCGAAATCTTCGCCGGCAAGTCGGAGAAGGCAAGCGGCCATGGTTCGCTCGAATGGGCGATCACCTGGTACGGCGGCGACCCGCAGGTCCATTCCTACTGTAACACCATCCCGACCCCCGAAGGCGGCACGCATGAGGCGGGTCTTCGTATCGCGCTCACCAAGGGCCTCAAGGCCTATGCCGACCTGACGCAGAACAAGCGCGCCGCGCAGATCACCACCGATGACGTGATGATCTCGGCCGTCGGCATGCTCTCGGTCTTCATCCGCGAGCCGGAATTCGTCGGCCAGACAAAGGACAAGCTGGCGACCGTCGAGGCCCAGCGCATCGTCGAAAATGCGCTGCGCGACCCCTTCGACCACTATCTCGCCGATAACCCGAACGAGGCGGCCAAGCTGCTCGATTGGGTCATCGAGCGCGCCGAAGAGCGCCTTCGCCGCCGCAAGGAAAAGGAAGTCAACCGCAAGACCGCCGTGCGTAAGTTGCGCCTGCCCGGCAAGCTTGCCGACTGCTCGCAGAACACCGCCCAGGGCGCCGAGCTCTTCATCGTCGAGGGTGACTCGGCAGGTGGCTCCGCCAAGCAGGCGCGCAACCGCGCCAATCAGGCGATCCTCCCGCTGCGCGGCAAGATCCTCAATGTCGCCAGCGCCGGCCGCGAAAAGCTTGGTGCCAACCAGCAGCTCTCCGATCTCGTCCAGGCGCTCGGCTGCGGCACGCGCTCGAAATATCGCGAGGAAGATCTCCGCTACGAGCGCGTCATCGTCATGACCGATGCCGACGTCGACGGCGCGCATATCGCTTCGCTGCTGATCACCTTCTTCTACCAGGAAATGCCCGAGCTCGTGCGTGGCGGGCACCTGTTCCTCGCCGTTCCGCCGCTCTACAAGATCAGCCAGGGCGCCAAGTCGGCCTATGCCCGCGACGACGCCCATCGCGCCGAACTGATCGCCACAGAGTTCAAGGGCAAGAAGGTCGAGATCAGCCGCTTCAAAGGTCTCGGCGAAATGCTGCCGGCTCAGCTCAAGGAAACGACGATGGATCCGAGCAAGCGCACGATGCTGCGCGTGCTGATCGACGAAGTCGATTTCGAGGGTACACGCACGGCCGTCGACGATCTCATGGGCACGAAGCCGGAAGCTCGCTTCCGCTTCATCCAGGATCGCGCCGCCTTCGCCGATAATCTCGACATCTGAGACACAGCCTTCAGGGCTCTCGAAACAGCGCGACGGTTCTGTCCGTCGCGCTGTTTTCGTTTGGCGTTTCCATGCCGTTGCGATTTCTCGTTGCATAGCCTGCATGATCTTTTGTCCGGCGATCAACACTCTGGCAGGAAATTGCCGTCACACTGCCTTCAGCACGAAGCGCTATGCCAACCGCGGCACGGTCCTTGGCGCGACCGGACCAACGGGTATTTCCTGGCCGAAATGCTTGCGTCCGGTGGCACGATGGCCCATATCCGTGGTTGAGAAGAAAAGCAGGGAACGACGTGAGCCTCTCGAATAAAAACAAACTGCCAGGCGAGCCGCGGTGGCTTGGTCCGTCCGCGCCTGCCCGCACGCCTCTCATTCCCTCGATTTCGGCTGCCCGCTGGCTTCTGATTCTGATCGTCGCGGCCGGCGTCTATTTCTTCTACGGCTTCGTCGTCCCGGTTCTCGCCGCTCTCGTCATCGGCTTTGCGAGCTGGCCGCTCTATCGCAAACTTCTCGCCCGCGTTGGCGGCAATACCACCGTTGCGGCGACGGTGGCGATCATCCTGATCGTCACGTTCCTGGTCATCCCGATCGTCTTTGCCGTCACCTATACGACGGGCGAGGTGCGCGATTGGGTCGCTTGGGCGATCCGCGCCAACCGCATGGGCGCCCCGACCCCGCAATGGATCCTCGCCCTGCCCTTCGCCGGTCCCTACATCGACGAGCTCTGGACGAAATATATCGGCAGCCCCGGCTCGATGGGTGAAGTCATCCAGGCCGTCAGCGGCGCCAATATCGGCAATATCTACCGCGCGGTCCTTGCCGCCGGCGGCGCCTCGTTCCACTTGCTGCTGACGCTGCTCTTCATGCTGATCGCGTTGTTTTTCGTCTATCGCGATGGCGCGTCCTTCTCGAAACAGATCGACATGCTCGGCGAGCGCATTCTGCCGAACCGCTGGGAGCGGATTTCCCGCGTCGTGCCGGCGACGATCAGCTCGACCGTCATGGGCATGACGCTCATCGCCATCGGCGAAGGCATCGTGCTTGGCATCGCCTATTGGATCGCCGGCGTCCCCTCGCCCGTCACGCTCGGCGTTCTCACCGGCATCATGGCGCTGATCCCGGGCGGCGCGCCGCTCTCCTTCACGCTGGTCTCGGTCTATCTCGTCGCCAGCGGCTCGCATTTTGCCGGCGCCGGCCTCTTCATCTGGGGCAGCGTCGAGCTCTTCATCGTCGACAAGACGCTCCGCCCCAAGCTCGTCGGCGGCCCGATCAAGCTGCCGTTCCTGCCGACCTTCTTCGGTCTCGTCGGTGGCGTGAAAACTATGGGCTTCCTCGGGCTCTTCATCGGCCCGGTGCTGATGGCGCTGCTCGTCGCGATCTGGCGTGAATGGATGCACGAGGTCCGCACCTCGGATCAGAGCGGCAGCGGCCCCGAAATCATCATCGACGAACAGGCGCCGCCTTCGCAGCGCGCGGCCGACGGCTGATCAGTCGAGCCGCTTTTCCATGAACAGGCTGAGCGGGTCCGGCTGGTAGGACCCGAACGGTTCAATCTCGACATAGCCATACTTGCGATAAAGACCGATCGCCTCGGGCTGGCGGATCCCGGTCTCGAGCCGGATTGCGCCGAGACCGCGCCTGCTCGCCTGTGTCTCGAGTTCATCCATCAGCCTGCTCGCCACTCGCAGCCCGCGCGCTTGCGGATCGACAAACATCCGCTTGATCTCGGCGGTGCCGTCACCCGCCTCGACGAGCGCCACGCAGCCGACGACAGCGCCGTCATGGCGCGCCACGAAGAAGCTCACCGAAGGCTTCTCCAGCGTCGAGAGATCGACGAGATGGTTGCTCTCTGCCGGATAAAGCGAGGCCGCATAGGCATCCGACAGGTCGAGCAGGCGCACGACCTCAGGCTGGCGCGGCGATTCGAGGGCGATGGTAACGGTCATGCGGCTCCTGCTTTCCCGGCTGGCTTGCATGACGAAATGGTAATGCAGCCGCCTTTATTCCGTTGGAATTGGAACGTCTAAGATCATCAGTTTCAATAGCCAGGGATCCCGGATATGCAAGCCGTCCTCATCGCCATGACCATCTTCGGGTGCAACGATTCCGTCACCCAGTGCAATTACGTGGCGACCGTCGACAAGCACTGGCAGACTGTGGCGATGTGCGATGCCGAATCGGAAAAGCAGCTGAAGGGCTTCACCAACGCCAAGTATCCGACGGTTATCGCCGTCTGCGAGGAACCCAAGCCCGTAATCGCTCCCGAGACGGCAAAGCTTGAAGCACAGGCAACGGCCGCGGCTCCAGCGGCCGAACAGCCGCAGCCAACCGGCCTTCGCGCCTACGCTATAAGGGTTGCCGAGCGCGTCCGCGCTGGCCTGCCGACAGGAGAAGGCATCAAGGCGACACTCGCCAAGCCCGTTCATTTCGTTTCGAATGGATATTCCTGGGTCGCCCAACGGCTGACCGACTAGGCGGCGACAAGCGCTGCCTGAGAGGCATAGGCGCGCGCCGACTGACGCTGCTCGGCGATGTGCAGCTTCTCGACCATGTCGAGTAGCTCCTTGACGGCGTCATGGGCGCCGTGATGGCGGAAGCGCTCGAGCAGCCGTACGCAGATCGTAGAAAGCATCGTACCCGAAGCCTTGCGCGACGCCTCGCGCCAGAGCAGCGTCGCCTCGACGAAAATGGTGCTGATCTCGCGGGTTAGCCCCGCGGTCTCGTAGAGAGCCCGGACCGCATGCATACGGCCGGTCGCCAGGATCGAGCGGACCCGCTTTTCACTGCAGCCCGTCAGGTTGACGACGGCGCCCGCGAAGAAATCGACCTTCCCAGAGCATAGCGCATGCATCAGGAAGGACGGCGTCAGATGGCCGTGGACGCGCAGATGCTCCACAAGGTCGTCAATTTCACGCGGCTGGATCTCTCCGGCGATCGACACGACGGCAGACTGCGTCGCCTCGCGGCTGATACGCTGCAGGCGGTTGATGCCGATGGCGGCCTGCGCGAGCGGCAGCGCCACAAGCGCATCGCTGACATGCTGCGTCAAAAGCTGGCGGGCGTCGGCCGGCAGGCTGTCGCGATCGAGCAGCAGATTGCGGATATCGCAGCAGTCGCCGAGCCGTTCGGCAATACGCTTCAGCGAAAGCGGCGCAATTGCAGCGCCCTCGTTTTCCAGAAGGCAGAGAACGTCCTCCTCCCCGCCGACTTCGGCAAGGGCGGCGCAGACGGCCCGCGACACCGCGCTGCGTGCAGCGATCAGCATGCGCGTCACGTCGCTGCCACGACCGGCCAGATCGACAAGATCGGCATCTGTCAGCAGCGGCGAGCAGGTAACGGCATGGCAGGCAATTTCAGGCTGGTCTTCGGCAAGTGCCAGGATCAGTGACCGCGGCGCGTCGCCGGACCATGCGATGGCTTCGGCAAGGGCAAGGCGAACTTTCGGCGAGGGATCGTCGAGCAGGAAGGTCATCGCCATCTCGGCGGCCTTACGCTCTTCAGGCTGCATCTCGGACTGGAGATAGGCCCGGCCAAGGGCGCTGGCCGCTCGTGCCCGGTCTCCGGACTTGGCGGTTTCGACCCAGCGAAGGAATGCCTCTACAATCACCATTACGCCCCAGTCTGCGGAACGTGATTCCTTCACGTTCCTCTTGTTCTGAGAACGCTACCGGCAAATGGTTTATGATTGGTTCACCATATTCATTAACCCTTGCGCAGGCCGCGTCAGGGCGTCTTGGGGCGGATGAGTTCGAAGACGTCGCTGCCTTCTGCGTAGTCCATATAGCCCATGCGGGCTACCGGCCGGGCGATCGCCATGTCGAGACGGCCCTCGCGGATGATCGTCTCATCGATGTGGATGCCGACGACTTCGCCGATCACCATGACATTCTCGGAGGGCTCACCGGACAGGCCCCTCGGCTCGATGATCTCGGTCACCTTGCACTCCAGGACGGCAAATGCCTCGGCGACATAGGGCGCGTCGACGATCTCCCCCTGCTTGGCCGTCAGCCCGGAGAATTCGAACTCGTTGACACCATAAGGTACGGTCGCGGACGACAGGTTCATCTGGTCGACGAGATTGCGGCTGACGAAGCTGCAGGTGAAGACGCCGGTCTCGCGCGCGTTCTGCTGGCTGTGCTTGCGGCCGCTCGATGAAAACATCACCAGCTTCGGGCGATCCGAAATCGCGTTGAAGAAGGAATACGGGCCGAGGTTCAGCGAACCATCGGTGCCCTTGGTGCCGATCCAGCCGATCGGCCGCGGCGCCACGATCGCCTTGAAGGGATCGTGCGCCAGCCCATGCTTGTTGGTGTCGGTGGGGTAGAACATCACGCGTCTCCGCCGACCCAGGTGACGGTCTCGGTCAGTTCCGGACGCGGCCGCTCGACCGGCGGAAACTCGGACGAGCCCATATGAATGAAGCCGGCGATCTTCTCGCCCGGCTGGACGCCGAGCAGCGGATAGGCGCGCTCGTCGAAGGCAAACCATTCCGTCAGCCAGTTCGCCACCCAGCCATGCGCATTGGCGGCGAAGATCACGTTGAGGCAAAGTGCGCCCGCCGACATCACCTGTTCCCATTCAGGGATCTTGAAATGCGGGCCTGCCTTGCTGACGATCGCGACGACAACAGGAGCGCGCGTGAAGCGCGTCCGCTCGACCTGGATCATTTCGTCGGAGAGATCAGGCTTGGCTTCCAGCGCGAGCTTCAGAAGCTCCTCGCCGATCCGCACCCGCTCTTCGCCGCGATAGACGATGAAGCGCCAGGGGGCGAGCTTGCCGTGATCGGGAACGCGCGACGACAGGCGGAGGATTTCCTCGATCTCGGCCTTCTCGGGACCCGGCTCGCACATCTGGAACGCGGGGATGGAGCGGCGCACGTTGAGGTAATCGATCAGCTTGATATCGGATTTCATGCGGGAGAAACTTTCAATTTCGGGACAGCGAGGGGGATGGGTCTTGAATTTGCCATCGGGTTGGTCTTGAAGTGGCCCCTGTGATTTCTAAAGTCAATCTGTCCAGGAAACACATGACCGGCATTTTGCCCTTCGCGCGGCTCGCCCTTGCGCTCGCACTGGTGATCGCCTCGCCGTTTTCGGCAGGCGCGCAGGAAGCGTTCAAGGACTTCAAGCAGCTCGACACGACGTCCAAGATGCCGAAGCTCAACGCCTTCATCGCGCCGGGCACGACGCCTCCGGGCGCCCTGCTGCATGAAGTGCCGATGGAGGCCAAGCTGACAGCCGACGGCCAGCCGGTCGAGGACGGTCTTTCCTGGTATGTCTTCAGCCCGATTGCCGGCGCTGATGGCAAGCTGCCGCTGATCGCCAGCGCCAAGGGCGGCTCGGCCGCCTTCCAGCTCGCGCCCGGCGACTATTTCGTCAACGTCTCCTTCGGCCGCGCCGGTGTCACCAAGAAGGTCAACGTTCCCGATAGCGGCGCCGTCGACAAGCAGGTCATGGTGCTCGATGCCGGTGGCCTGCTGCTCAACGCCGTCTCCGGTTCCGATGTCCGTATCCGGCCGGAGCAATTGAGCTTCTCGATCTATTCCTCGGAAGTGCGCGACGACGGCGAGCGCGGCCTCGTCATGGCCGACGTCTCGCCGAACACCGTCGTGCGCCTCAATGCCGGCACCTATCACGTCGTCTCCGAATATGGTGACGTCAATGCCGTCATCCGCGCCGACATCCAGGTCGAAGCCGGCAAGCTGACCGAAGCGACGATCCAGCACCGCGCGGCGCAGATCACCTTCAAGCTCGTCTCCGAAGCCGGTGGCGAAGCGATCGCCGATACCGCCTGGTCGATCCTGACGGCGGCCGGCGACAGCGTCGGCGAAAGCGTCAGCGCCTTCCCAACGATGGTTCTAGCTGAAGGCGAATATTCCGCCGTCGCCCGCAACAAGGACAAGATCTACCAGCGCGACTTCAAGGTCGCAGCCGGCAAGAATACCGATGTCGAAGTTCTCATGAAGGACGTTCAGCCGCAGGAGCCGGATAGCGCTGCGACCACCGTCCAGCCCGAGCCGCAGCCGGCGGCTGCGGGCGAACCGCCACAGAACTCCGCCCAGGCACCGCTCCCGTCCTACGACCAGCTCGTTCCGAGCAGCGGATCGGACGGCGCAGACGCCGACTGACCTGCCGTTTGCCTCGTCTGAACGGAGCATTCCCCTCGCCCATCCCGATGATCAGCGCATAGCCCGCGCCCCGCGTCGCCGCATCCGATTAGGCGAATAGAAGCCTGTATCCGGACATGCGATGGTTGCGCGTACGGAGGGGTTCCGTATCGAGAAGTCATGCCGAACGAAGGAGGTGTCCCATGCGGACCATCTGCGCGGCATTGACGATGTGTATCGCGCTCGCGCTCTGTGCGCCGAGTGTCAAGTACGTCAGTTTGCCCGGATATGCCTTCAAGACCGACCCGAAATGCATGCGGACGGTATCGAAGGCCAAGTTTGACCGCAAATGCGATTGGCCGAAGTTGGGGATCAAGGATTTCACGCCGCCAAGCGTCACCATTCTCGGAATATGAAAATCAAAGGGGCGGCCCTCTCGCGAGCGCCGCCCCTTTTTCATCTGTTTGCTTCAACCGGAAGCGATCAGGCAGCCTTGGCCTTCTTCGCTTCGATCTTGCGGCGCACATCCGGCGGCGTCGCTTCCCAGGTCAGGCTTTCGATCGCCGCATCGAGCGTCATCGAGGTCTGTTCCTGGCTGCCGAGACGGCGGATGTTGACGGTGCGCTCTTCCGCTTCCTTCTTGCCGCAGACGATGATCACAGGAACCTTCGTAACGGAATGTTCGCGGACCTTGTAGTTGATCTTCTCGTTACGGAAGTCGGTCGATACGTTCAGACCAGCGTCACGCAGCGCATCGGCAACTTCCTGGCCGTAGCCATCGGCTTCCGAGGTGATGGTCGCCACGACGATCTGCTGCGGCGCGATCCAGAGCGGCATATGACCGGCGAAGTTCTCGATCAGGATGCCGAGGAAGCGCTCCATCGAGCCGCAGATGGCGCGATGGATCATGACCGGCTGCGTCTTCTCCGAATTGCTGTCGATGTAGAAGGCACCGAAGCGTTCCGGCAGGTTGAAGTCGACCTGCGTCGTGCCGCACTGCCATTCACGGCCGATGGCGTCCTTCAGGGTATATTCGAACTTCGGACCGTAGAAGGCGCCCTCGCCCGGCAGGATGCCGGTTTTGATGCGGCCCTCGGACTGCGCCTCGATCGTCTTCAGCACGTCCATCAT
Source organism: Rhizobium sp. BG4 (assembly GCF_016864575.1). Taxonomy (NCBI): domain Bacteria; kingdom Pseudomonadati; phylum Pseudomonadota; class Alphaproteobacteria; order Hyphomicrobiales; family Rhizobiaceae; genus Rhizobium; species Rhizobium sp. BG4. The sequence goes on along the minus strand of NZ_CP044125.1, from coordinate 3,919,651 downwards.
CACGCTTTCGGCGCGATCCCAGAGGGCATCGGTGCCGACGCGCTTTTCCGGACGGGTGGAGAGCTTGACGACGATCTCCTTGAAGCCGAAGTCCTCGTAGACCGAGAGGATCAGGTCGTTGATGCGCAGGCATTCCGCCGCCATCTGCTCGTCGGTGCAGAACACATGCGCGTCGTCCTGCGTGAAGCCGCGCACGCGCATCAGGCCATGCAGAGCGCCCGAGGCCTCGTAACGGTGCACGTTGCCGAACTCGGCAAGGCGGATCGGCAGCTCGCGGTAGGACTTCAGGCCGTGCTTGAAGATCTGCACGTGACCCGGGCAGTTCATCGGCTTCAGCGCGAAGATGCGGTTATCCGCTTCCTTGTCCTCGGGATGCGTGAAGGCATAGGCCGACTTCACCGCAAACATGTTCTCCTGGTACCAGCCCCAGTGACCGGAAGTCTCCCAGAGCGAGGCATCGAGAACCTGCGGCGCGTTGACCTCTTCATAGGTGCCGGCCAGGCGGCGGCGCATATAGGCGGTCAGCGACTGGAACATCCGCCAGCCCTTGCCATGCCAGAAAACCACGCCTGGACCCTCTTCCTGGAAATGGAACAGGTCCATTTCGCGGCCGAGCTTGCGGTGGTCGCGCTTCTCGGCTTCGGCGAGGATATGCAGGTAGTTGTCGAGTTCCGACTGCTCGGCGAAAGCCGTGCCGTAGATGCGCGACAACATGGCGTTGTTGCTGTCACCGCGCCAGTAGGCACCGGCAACCTTCATCAACTTGAAGGCCGTGCCGATCTGACCGGTCGACGCCATATGCGGGCCGCGGCAGAGGTCGAACCAGTCGCCCTGATAATAGATCTTCAGATCCTGGCCTTCGGGGATCGCATCGACGAGCTCGACCTTGTACTGCTCGCCCTTGGCGGCAAATACTTCCTTGGCCTTTTCACGCGACCAGACCTGCTTTGTGAAGGGCGCGTTGCGAGCGATGATCTCCTTCATCTTCTTTTCGATCTTCGGCAGATCATCAGGCGTGAAGGGCTCGTTCTTGGCGAAGTCGTAATAGAAGCCGTTCTCGATCACCGGACCTATGGTGACCTGCGTGCCGGGCCAGAGCTCCTGCACGGCTTCGGCCATGACGTGGGCGGCATCGTGGCGGATCAGCTCCAGCGCGCGCTCATCGCTGCGTGTGATGATCTCGATCTTGCCGTCGACGACGGGATCGGACAGGTCGCGCACAACGCCGTCGATCGCGATCGCGACAGACTTCTTGGCCAGCGACTTGGAAATGGATTCGGCAACGTCCTTACCGGTCGTACCGGCCGCGAACTCGCGCACATTGCCATCGGGGAAAGTCAGGGAAACGGATTGGGACATATCGATATTCTCCTTGTCCAGTCCCGCCAACGAATGCGGGTGGTTGCAAATGAAGCGAAAGCGTCCGTACGCAAGCGCTGCCGCGTGATAGTCGGATTTGGTCTTTTAGTAAAGGATAAGCCGGCTCTTCAGAGCATCTCGGCGAGACCGCGGACGGTATTCCAGTTGCGCAGCGTCCCGACGCCCATCCGCTTGGTCGTCAGCGCCGACAACAGCTTCCATTCACTCGGCTTGCCGGCAAAATCGATCCACAGATCGCCATGGATAAGCGCCAGCCGCTGGCTCGGATCGGCATAGGGCTTCAGCTTTTCGAATGCCGGCCGCTCAAGCGCTGTGCGCATCACCCGGATGATCACCTGGCTGCCCTCGCCGTCAGGAAACGGGTTCGATCGCGCCAGCCGCTGCCAGCTTGTGCCGGTCCGCGCTATGATATCGACCGGTTTGCCGTACCTTTCGCGAAATGCGGCCTCGAGCTTGGTTTCAATCTCACCGATCGGTGACTCCGGCGTTTCGAAGATGATATTGCCGGTCGAAACCAGCGTGCGTGGATTGCGGTAGCCGAGCGAGGATGCCATGTCGCGCAAATTCGCCATCACCACCCGCCTGCCGGGCGCGATGACAATGCTGTGCAGCAGCGCGACATAAGTCGTCATGCGGCCTTCCGGCCAAACACCAGGTAGCGCCACGGCGTCCACCAATGGAACCGCGTCTCAAGCGCCTCGGGCACCGGGTCGAGCCCGCTCGTGCCGCCCGGGCCGCAACGCCCGACGCGAAACAGCGTCATCCATCCGCCGGCCCACAGCCCATGCCGCGCGACAGCCTCGTAGCCATATTCGGAGCAGGTCGGAATATGCCGGCAGGAATTGCCGATGAAGCCTGAAAGCGTCAGCTGGTAGAGCCGGATGAAGCCCATGCCGAACAGCCGGCCGGGCGTCTTCGAAAAGCTGCCGGAGTAATTTCGCGAAAAGCGCTTGGCCTTCGGCGGCCGCGCCGCGGCACCGCCTTCGTCTTCATCATCATGCTGAAGGGCGCAGAATTCGCACATTGGCTCAGGCGTCCGCCATCTCGGCGCGCTTCGCTTCGATCTGGCCGATCGCATCGACGACGGCATCGAAGGTGAGCATGGTGGAGGCGTGGCGGGCCTTGTAGTCCTTGACCGGGCGCAGGTAGCGCATCTCCTCGAAACGGCCCTCTGGCCCCTCGCCGTCAGCCTTCAGCATGGCGAGCATGTCCTCGCGCGCCTTGCGCAACTCGGCGGCAGTGGCGCCGACAACATGGCGCGCCATCACCGATGAGGATGCCTGGCCGAGGGCGCAGGCTTTGACGTCATGGGCGAAGTCGCTGACGGTATCGCCGTCCATCTTCAGCCAGATCTTCACCTTGGAACCACAGAGCTTCGAATGTGCCTGGGCGCTGGCATCGGCATCATCGAGACTGCCGATACGCGGAATATTGCCCGCAAATTCGAGGATTTTGCTGTTGTAGATCTCGTCCATGATCAATTCCGCTCCAGAGTTCTGCGGACCGGCTCGCTTGGTGGCCATTGTATCTTAAACAAAAAACACACCGTGTCGTGTTAGGATACTTACATGAAGACGCTGTCTTCCTATATGTATGTCGTTCGAGGGCCATGAAAATGCAATGGCCCCCGGTAAGTTTGATTGGGAAACCGTGCCGGAAGGGCCATCGCCCCGAAAGCCCCGGAGCCTGCCAAAGGTGCAAAAATTCCTGAAGGGAATACCAGTGGCGAGTCCGAAGACGGGTCCGCATGACAGCGGATCAGGAGACTTGAACAGTATGGACGCCATCGTAAAGAATTTTCCGAACAACAGCCGCGATTCCAACCGCCCCACCCAAAAGGAAGCCGAAGAGGCCGTCCGCACCCTGCTCCGCTGGGCGGGCGACGATCCGGCGCGCGAAGGTCTGCTCGACACCCCCGCGCGTGTCGCCAAGGCCTATCGTGAACTCTTCGCCGGCTATGACATGGACGCCGAAGACGTCCTCGGCCGCACCTTCGAGGAGGTTGCCGGCTATGACGACATGGTGCTGGTGAAGGACATTCCGTTCTTCTCGCATTGCGAACATCACATGGTGCCGATCATCGGCAAGGCGCATGTGGCCTACCTGCCCGACGGCAAGGTGCTCGGTCTCTCGAAGATCGCCCGCACCGTCGAGATCTTCGGCCGCCGCCTACAGACCCAGGAAACCATGACGGCGCAGATATCGAAAGCGATCGACGAAACGCTCCGTCCGCGCGGTGTCGCGGTCATGATCGAAGCCGAACATATGTGCATGGCGATGCGCGGTGTGCAGAAGCAGGGTTCGACCACATTGACGACAACCTTTACTGGGACCTTCAAGTCCGAGCCCGCCGAACAGGCGCGATTCATGTCCATGGTACGGGGCCGCTGATCCGGCTCCATAGAGAGAGCCGATCGATGACGCCCTTCGCCTTCAACACGCCTTCAGACGACAAATCCGAGCTCGAGGACGCGGGGGACTTCACCCCGCGCTTCGACGATCGCGGCCTGATCACCGCCATCGTCACGGACATCAACGACGGCGAGCTGCTGATGGTGGCGCATATGAACGCCCAGGCGCTGGCGCTGACCATCCAGACCGGCAAGGCCCACTATTTCAGCCGCTCGCGCGGCAAGCTCTGGCTGAAGGGCGAAACGTCCGGCAATGTCCAGACGGTCAGGGAAATCCGTACCGATTGCGATCAGGATGCCATCTGGCTGAAAGTAGAGGTCGCCGGTCACGACGCGACATGCCATACTGGCCGCCGTTCCTGTTTTTACCGCACCGTATCGCTGCAGGATGGAAAGCCGATGCTCGACATCGTCGATGACGAGCGCCATTTCGACCCGGCTGACGTCTACAAGAAATAGCGCAAAACTGGGGCATTTTGCCTCTTATTGGGTCAGTTTCGCCCGCTATATACGATTTGGAAAGGGAAGAGGGACACAGTTAGAAGACCACAGTGTTCTGCCGGGAGGAGGCACGCCATGCTGAACTGGAGTTTGCACCGTCAAGGCTCTGAGGCTGGCACATCCGATTCCGGTGCATCTTCCACATTGCCCGACATGACCGTTCCGCCTATCTCGCCCCTGCCCCAGAAGAAAGCCAAGATCGCTCTCGCGCTCGGCGGCGGTGCTGCGCGCGGCTGGGCCCATATCGGCGTGCTGCGCGCGCTCGATGAAGCCGGGATCGAAATCGGCATGATCGCGGGCACCTCGATCGGCGCCCTTGTCGGCGGCTGCTATCTCGCCGGAAAGCTCGACGAGCTCGAGGAATTCGCCCGCTCGCTCACCATGCGCCGCATCGCCAGCCTGCTCGATCTGACGATCGGCGGCAGCGGCCTGTTCGGCGGCATGCGGCTGACGAAGCGCATGGCCGAGCATCTGGAAGGGCTGAATATCGAGGATCTCGACCGACCCTTCGTCGCCGTCGCGGCAGAGGTCAATACCGGCCACGAGGTCTGGATCTCCAACGGTTCGCTGATCACGGCGCTACGCGCTTCCTACGCCCTGCCCGGCATCTTCGAGCCGATCCGCAGCAACAACCGTACGCTGGTCGACGGCGCGCTTGTCAATCCCGTCCCGGTCTCCGTCTGCCGCAGCTACGAGCAGCCGCTGGTCTGCGCCGTGAACCTGAATTACGACCTCTTCGGCCGCTCGGCCGTCGTCAAGCACAATGCCGGGCTGACGGCACAGGAAGTGCAGAAGCGCGAGGAAACGCCCTATACGCGCCTCGGCATGACCGGCGTCATGGTCCAGGCATTCAACATCATCCAGGACAGGATTTCACGCGCCCGCCTCGCCGGCGATCCGCCGGACATTTCGCTGCATCCGCGGCTCAGCGATATCGGGCTGTCCGAGTTCCATCGCGCCGGTGAAGCAATCGAGCGCGGCTACGAGGAAGCCTCTATCAGGCTTCCCGAACTCAAGAGAATGCAGGAAGTGTTCGCCGGCCACGGCTGATGGCGGCCGGCAACCCCTTTACCCTGCAATATAGGCTTTGATCTCTTCGGCCTCGCGCTCGACTTCCGCGATGCGGGTCTTCACCACGTCACCGATCGAAATGATCCCGGCAAGCTTGCCGTTGGTTTCGACGGGAACATGGCGGAAGCGCTTGCTGGTCATCAGCTCCATCAGTTCGTTGACCGTCGATTCTTCATGGCAGCGGAAAACCTTCGATGTCATCAGCGAAGCCACCGGCTGATCGAGACAGTCCTTGCCGGACTTGGCAATCGCATTGACGACGTCACGTTCGGTGAAGATGCCGGAAATCTTTCCCTGCACCCCGACTACGACGATCGCGCCGATTTTCTTCTGGCTGAGCACCTTTGCAGCCTCCGCGACGGTCGTGTTCGGACCGGCCGTGACGACGTCGCGGCCCTTCAGATCGAGGATGGCCTTTACGGTATTGGACATTCACAACCTCCTATGTCGTAAGTGGAAACACTATACTGTTCACAGGCATCCGCGGCGGTCTCTCCTCCCAGCGCGGATCAGTTGGAATGGTGCACTTCAACGCTCAAGATTGCAATACGGCCGGTTCCTCGGGCTCCTCGTCCGAAGGCGGTAGAGCCCGGTCGAAAAGCGGAAACAGGAAGAATCCGAAGACGAAGCCGCCGATATGCGCATCCCAGGCGATCGCCTGGCTGCCGTCACCGATCAGCGGCACGCCGACGGCGATCAGCGCATTGCCGAACAGCCAGAACAGCGTGAAGACGATGACGGTGCGGCTCCGGAAGGTCTCGGCGATCGACAGCCGCGGATTGAGATGCGCCGGCACGCCGGCGCGCGCCTGAGCCGGGAAGGCAAAGCGGCAGGCCGCGCCCATCAGGCCGGAAATCACCCCCGAAGCGCCGATCAGCAAGGTCGGATCGCCCCAGTTCAGCGCGGCATGAAGTGCAGCCGAGGCGATCGACGACAGAACCCAGAAAGCCAGATAGCGGGCGACACCGATTCGCCGGATCACCGGCGCACCGAAGGCCATCAGCCACAGGCCGTTGAAGAGGATATGTTCGATGCTGCCGTGGAGCAGCGAATAGGTCACAGGGCTCCAGAGCCACTCAAGCCCCTGCTCCGTAAGCGGCATGACATAGCGGGCGGGGATGAAGCCGAAGGTGACGAGCAGCCACTCGACAGCCTGATCGGAAAGAACCAGCGTCTGGACGGCATAGATGATGGCGAGCAGCGCGAGCGTCGCGACGAGAATGCCCGGCAGATTGAAGATCGGCTCTCGCTTTGGAATCCGTTCTTCCTCGTTGACCTGCCGTCCCGCCGATTGATCGTCCATCTTTGCCCTCGCCTTTGAAGGCCAAAGCCTTACAGGAGCGCCGGGCAAAAAAAAAGCCGTCCGGAAGAACCGGACGGCGGCCGAGCGTCCCCCGGGGATGACCCCGTGCCCGATGAGTTTGTGTGCTGAACTTCGTTGCCGAAGTGATGAGCGACAGTCCCATGAAGCCTGCACCAGCACAATCGAAACCCTTCTTTAACCTTAACGGCTCCGAACTGGCATGAAACCCGCAGGGTAAACCTCAGATGGGCCATGAAGGCCCGTTTCTGGACTGTAATGAAACAGATTGGGTGTCCCGTGCGTCATCAGACCGTCATCGATGTTTACGACTACTGGAACCGCTTGCGCGGCGCCGGCGAAGCGCCGTTGAAGTCGCAGATCGAGCCGTCCAGTTTGGGTCACTTCCTGCCAAGCCTTTTCATCCTCGAAAAGAGCGGCGACGACATCATCACTTTCCGCCTCGCGGGAGCCAAGATTTCGGACCTGTTCGGCCGCGATCTGCGCGACGAAAGCTTCTCGGATCTCTTCGGCGATGGATATAGCGCGACGATCGAAGCCACCATTGCCGGCGCCATGCGCCACACGATGCCTGCCCTGATCAATGCCACCGGTTATAGCACCGCCGGCCATCGCGCCGCTTTCGAGATCGCGCTCATGCCGCTGCGCTCGGAAGATGGTAACTGCGAGCGGATGCTTGGCGTCATTGCCGCGATGACCGTTGCAACCTGGCTCGAAGTCGTGCCGCTCGACTTCCTGGTTCTCGATCGCTGCCGGGCGTTGCGCAGCTTCCAGGGGGCACCCGACGGCGTCTGGCCCGCCGCTCCGCGCACGCCGCGCCAGCAGGGTTTGGCCGGAATTCTCGGCCGCGTCGTCTCTTCGTTCCGTCCTGGTTCAGGCGCCCGCTGACTGTCCCGGAACGATACAACCGGAACCCATTCCGGAAGCTGTAATCAGGGGCAGTCAGACAACCTTCTGTTAATGTGTTGCGGGTAATGATCCCAGCATATCATTTTATAAAGAAGCGCTTTCATGCACTCGTTCCAGCAAGCCCAGACGCAGAGAGCGCCGCGCCCTGAACAGGGTGTTTTTCAGCGCGTGCCCATCAATATGCAGGGCCGCCTGATGCTTGCGAATTACGAAGAGTACGAATGCATGGTTATCGACATGTCGCCGGGCGATATGTACGTCACCTGCATCGGCCGCCCTCGCTCCAATGAACGCGTTGTCGCCTATATCGATCATCTCGGCCGTGTCGAAGGTCATGTCCAGACCGTCGATGCCCGCGGCTTCACGATGTCGATCAATGCGACCGAGCGTAAGCGCGAAAAGCTTGCCGCGCAGCTGACCTGGCTTGCCAACAAGCACGAGCTCGGCCTTCCCGAAGATCGCCGCCACGACCGTCTGACGCCGCGCGAGACGAAGAGCGAACTGACGCTCGAAGACGGCACGCGTTATGTCTGCCGCATAATGGACCTTTCGCTGTCCGGCGCTGCCGTCGATGTCGAAGCCCGTCCGCCGCTCGGCTCTGCCGTCCGCCTCGGCAATATGCGCGGCCGCGTGGTTCGCCACTTCTCCGAAGGCGTGGCGCTGGAGTTCCTGTCGCTCCAGTCCCGAGAGACGCTGCGCGAATTTCTCTGAGACGTCATCGTCCTGTCACCGTCATCGACGAATACAGCCGCCTCGCAAAAGGCGGCTTTTTTGATGGCTGAGCTATTTCCCGACATCGAGCCCTATGACCACGGCATGCTGGATACCGGCGACGGCAACCGGCTCTATTGGGAATGCTCCGGCAATCCGGACGGCATTTCCGCTCTGGTTCTTCACGGCGTACCCGGATCCGGGTGCTCGACGGGAGCGCGCCGCTATTTCGATCCATCGGTCTACCGCATCATTCTCTTCGATCAGCGCAACTGCGGCCGCAGCCTCCCGAATGCGGCTGATCAGGATTGCGACCTCTCCGGCAACACGACCTGGCATCTGGTCGCCGACATCGAGCGGCTGCGTGCCTATCTCAGCGTCGACCGATTCGTGCTGTTCGGAAATTCCTGGGGCACGACGCTCGCGCTCGCCTATGCAGAGTCGCATCCCGGTCATGTCGCCGCCATGGTGCTTGCCGGTATCACAACCACCCGCCGCTCCGAGATCGACTGGCTCTGCACCGGAATGGCGCGGTTCTTCCCACACGAATACGCCGATTTCACGCAGTCGATCCCGGACGATCTCGCCCCTCTCGCCTATTACCACGGCCTGCTCAATAGCACCGATCCGGCCGAACGGCGGGCTGCCGCCGTCGCGTGGCATCGTTGGGAGGCGGCCTCGATCCTGCTTGCCGACCCGAACGGCTTGCCGCGCCGCTGGGCGGATGCCCGCTACCTACTGACCCGTGCGCGGATCGTCACACATTATTTCCACCACGATGCATGGCTTTCCGACCGGCAGCTGCTGCAGGGTGCCGCAGCGCTTGCCGGCATACCGGGAATCCTGATCCAGGGGCGCTTCGATCTCGAGGCACCACTGGTTACGGCTTGGGAATTGCACCAATCCTGGCCAGGCAGCGAGCTTGTCATCGTCGAAAATGCCGCCCATTCGACTGACAACGCTGGCATTTCCGCCGAAATCGTCGCGGCCACCGCAAAAATTCTGCATTTTCTCAAAAAATAATTTTGGCGCTGCAACGTCTGAAATCGCTGTTTTCAGCCGTTTTCACCGCTCTATCTGAACGATTCCGCATCTTCGGACACCTCAGCAGGCACCTCCCGAAATCACCCAATTCGTAACGAAATCGTAAATCCGGCCTGCGTCGCGTTAAGACTTTCGCCGGAATAGCGCCATTTCGGCACAGAAGACCTATCTCGGAATGGAACAATTTTACTCAAATTCGCCTCGAATTTTCTGCGTCTTTTATGCGCATTCGAGTCAAATATTCTTCAAGTTTTCCGCGCTTTTGAATCAACTAAGAACTTAATTTTACTGCGTAATTTTGCATGAGATAAAATCGTGCGTGTCATTGTCCTCCCAACAAACGGGGAGACTACAAAGACAATGTTCAACGCAATCAAGGGCGCCTTTATCGCCACTGTAATGATGATCACGATGACGGGCCCAGGACAGGCGGCGCCCGGCAGCATGACACTCGCAGGCAATGCCAGCCCGCCGATCGGCGCCTACCAGTTCTGCAAGGAAAACCCGGCAGACTGCAGCAATCCCGCCGGCGACGCCGGTCCGCTGCTTCTGACCGAAGATCGCTGGAAGCAGGTCCTCAAGATCAACTACCAGGTCAATTCCTCGATCCAGCCGATGACCGACATGGAAATCTACGGCGTCGAAGAGCGCTGGGCCTATCCGCGCACTGTCGGCGACTGTGAGGACTATGCGCTGCTGAAGCGCAAGCTGCTGATCGATGCCGGCGTATCGCCTTCCGACCTGCTGATGACCGTTGTGCTTCAGCCGAATGGCGAAGGCCACGCCGTGCTCACCGTCCGCACCGACCATGGCGACTTCATTCTCGACAACATGCGCAACAAGGTCATGCTCTGGGCCGATACCGAATACACCTACCTCAAGCGTCAGTCTTCGGATGATCCGAATCGCTGGATGAAGCTTCAGGATGGCCGTGCGGTCGCCGTCGGTAGCGTTCGCTAACACCTGAAATACCCCGCCAGCCAGTCCGGCGGGCCAAGGCTAGGCTCCGGTCAGTCCCCCGCATCCCCGTCCCCGACCGGCGCCCCAGAGCCGCTCCCGCTGTCCCGGGAGCGGCTCGCCTCTTTTGTAGGGCAGAGCCGTCCTTTGGTTAATGCGATATTAACCACCCTCGCCCGATCATACCGGTAGATTCATCCCTGACACCGGCGGCTCACGTTTCTCTTGCGGCGGTCAACGACTGAAGATCCGCCATGAGCCATCCCGCTTCCAATGTTGCCGCGGAAGAGACGCCGCTTCTCTCCAATGGTTTCCTGATCAAGCTTACCGCCGTCGTCGCCGTCCTGGCGCTGCTGACGGTGGCGATCAGCTTTGGCGGACGCTGGTTCGGCCGCCACATCACGCTTGCCGGCAATAGCGACAGCACCGCAGCTGTCAGCATCACCATCGGCCGCGACACCCTGAACCTTTCCGAAAACACTCTGCGATTCCCGAGCCAGCGTCACGGCGGCGTCGCCGAGCGCGCCGATCTCTATCTCACCTGGCCGGAAATGCAGGGCTATACCAAGGAACAGCGCGCCCGCTTCGATGACGTCGCGCAATCCTCTGGCCTGATCTTCCTGCAGATCACCCAGAGCACCATGTCGCGCGACATGTCGGGGCGCATCGAGCCGATCTACACGCATCTGATGGATGGCGCGGCCGCTCCCTATGCCGATGGCCTGACTTTGCACCGCCTGCGCGCCGACGCCGGCTATAGCGGCGAGGTGCTGCTGACGGCAGCGCGCGAGAACGCCCCCGATTACGCGGTGCGCTGCGTCCTGCCCGACTCACCCGAGGCCGCCACCAGCGGCGACTGCCAGCGCGATATCAAGGTCGGCAAGGATCTGAGCGTGCTCTACCGATTCTCCAGCCGTCATTTGAACGATTGGGACCATATTGATGCCGCTATTCGCACCTTTGTGGAGGCGCGCCTTGCGACCCGTTCTGCAACAAGCCGCTAAAATGCAGCTTGGTGGCGAAAGAAACGATTAATCATAAACGGATTGGTAACTCAGCCCCGGTAACTTCCGAAGACAACGGTCGGCGCGGAGGGGCGCGCGATCCGGTTCAAAACTGTCAGAAATGCAAGCGAAGAGTGAAATAGTGTCAAGGTCAGCCTCCTCCGTTGTTCCGTCCCGGTCCGGCCATTTTCTGGTGAAGATGATTACGGCGCTCGCAATCGCCACTGCGGCCTTCCTGGCCGAGTCGGTCACTGCCGAAGCCGAGGCTGCCAATCCGAAATATGCCGGTATCGTCGTCGACGCCAAGACCGGCAATGTCCTCTACAGCGAGAACGCCGATCGCCTTCAGTATCCGGCATCGCTGACGAAGATGATGACGCTGTACATGACCTTCGAGGCGCTTGAACAGGGCCGCATCGCGCTCGATACCCGCGTTCCCTTCTCCCCGCATGCATCGGCCCAGGCGCCGACCAAGCTCGGCGTTCGCGCTGGCGGTTCGATCACCGTCGAACAGGGCATTCTCGGCCTCGTGACGCTCTCTGCCAATGATGCGGCAACCGCGCTCGGCGAGCTTCTCGGCGGCGGCAGCGAAGACCGCTTCGCGCAGATGATGACGGCAAAGGCTCATGCGCTCGGCATGACGCGCACCACCTATCGCAACGCCAACGGCCTGCCGAATACCGCGCAGATGACGACGGCCCGCGACCAGGCTCGCCTCGGCATAGCGCTCCGCCAGCACTTCCCGCAATATTACGGATATTTCGCCACGCAGAGCTTCAAGTTCGGCACCCGCACCATCCGCAGCCACAACCGCCTCGTCGGCTCTGTCCGCGGCGTCGATGGCATCAAGACCGGCTATACCCGCGCTGCAGGCTTCAATCTCGTCAGCTCGGTGCAGGACGAAGGCCGCTCGATCGTCGGCGTTGTCATGGGTGGTGCTTCGACCCCTGCCCGCGACAATCAGATGCGCAAGCTGATCGCAGCCTACCTGCCGAAGGCTTCCACCCGTGGCGGTTCCAAGCTGATCGCCGAGCCAGCTCCGACCCGCGCTCCTGAGATCCCGGTCGCAGCAGCTTCCGAAATCGATCTGCCGCATACCGCTCCGGCACCGGCCGCCCGTTACGAAGTCGCCGCCGCGCAGACCGCCTACACCGATACGCCTGCCGTCAAGTCCGAGAACCCGCTGGTTGCAGCACAGCCGGCACAGATGCCGCAGCCGACCAAGGTCAAGACCGTCGCGATCAAGGGCAATGTCGCGGTTCCCACGCCTGCTCCCGCCTATATGCCGGAACAGCCTGAAGAGAATTCCGTTGATCAGCTGACGACCGCTTCGGTTCCCGCTGCCAAGGCCGCTGCAACGCCTGCTGCCGTCACCGAGAAGGGTCCGGCTGGCTGGGTTGTCCAGATCGGCGTTTCCTCCAGCAAGGATGCCGCTATGGACCTTCTGGAAAATGCCAAGACCAAGGGCGGCAAGGCTCTGCGCTCGGCCAAGCCCTTCGCCGTCGCCTATGCCAATGACGGTGAACAGATTTACCGCGCTCGCTTCGGTGGTTTCGACGACCAGCGCGATGCGGTCAATGCCTGCAAGGCGCTGAAGCGCGCAGGCGTCAAGTGCTGGGCAGCTGCCCAATGATCTCTCCGGTGCCGGCAGTTCTGTTTCTGACGGCACCGTTCACGGCAGGGCCGGTGTATGCGGCTCCCGCCGAAATTCGTGACCTCGATTGTTAGTGCGTACGGGGAATATTATGGCGATCAATGGAAATGTACCGGGCTTTCCGCCCGAAGCACGCGCAGCAGGAAAGCCTGCCCGCATCGGCCTGCATCCGCTTCATGAGGCGGCTCTGCGCCTCGCCGAAATCGGCCTGCAGAAGCCGCGCGCCAAGTCTGCCAAGACCAAGGATCTGATCAATCTGCTGCTCTGCCATGGCGCGCGCGCCTGGCGCTATTCGCAGCCGGAAGCCCGCATCCATCTGCATGTGACATGCCCGGGCGGCAAGTCGCCCGTGATGCTGCGCTTGCGCTGACCGCTTAAAGCAGTCCAAGCTCCGAAAGCTCGCGGCGCAAGTCCGCGGGCATTTCTGCGACACCGGCGCCAAGGCTCATCATGTCGCGCGGGATATCTTCTTCCGGGTAGTAGCGCCATCCCTGAAAGGCCCGCTTCGGCTGAACGGCGGTTTCGATCACCTCCGGGCCGAGAACGAGATGGCAGCGGCCAATTCCCTCGCCATCCGTGAATGTCTCGATCCCCAGCAGCTTCTGCCGCGCCTGAACCTGACCCTTGATCACCCAATAGAGCGAACCGCCGTCGAGCAGTTCATCGACGCGCTTCGGGACCATGCGGGTGGTGTGGACGGAATGCGGTTCCAGGCCCGCGGCGATCGCCCGGAGCGAACGCTCGGCGACCCATTCGCGCAGATCCTCGATCGAGTCTGCGCCGACGCATAATTTGATGAGATGCAATGCCATGCTGGTGTTGAAATCCTTTTGACCGGCAGCGTCAAGCGCTACCGGCCGCAAGTCCACAAACTCAGCATTCCACGACGTTGACGGCCAAACCTCCGGTGGAGGTTTCCTTGTACTTCTCGCTCATGTCGTATCCGGTCTGGCGCATCGTCTCGATGCAGGCATCGAGCGGCACGAAATGCTGGCCGTCACCCTTGATCGCCAGCGACGCCGCCGTGACCGCCTTGACGGCACCAAGCGCGTTGCGCTCGATGCAGGGAACCTGCACGAGACCGGCGACCGGATCGCAGGTCATGCCGAGATGGTGTTCGAGCGCGATTTCAGCAGCATTCTCGATCTGGGCGGGCGTCGCCCCCATGACCGCGGCAAGCCCCGCAGCCGCCATCGCAGCCGCCGAACCCACCTCGCCCTGACAGCCGACTTCGGCGCCGGAGATCGAGGCATTGTGCTTGATGATGCCGCCGACGGCGGCAGCCGTCAGCAGATAGTCGCGGATGCCGTTCTGGTCCCAGTCGTCATGGAAATGCTCGTAGTAGCGGATCGTCGCCGGAATGACGCCGGCCGCACCATTGGTCGGCGCGGTCACGACGCGGCCACCGGCGGCATTCTCTTCGTTGACGGCCATCGCATAGACGCTCAGCCAGTCGTTGGCGAGCAGCGGATTGATCCGGTTACTGCGCCATTCCTCCTGCAGCTTGTCATGGATTTGCCGCGCACGGCGGCGAACCTTCAGGCCACCCGGCATGATACCGTCGACCTTCAGCCCGCGCTCGATACAGGAGCGCATCGCATCCCAGATCCGATCCAGACCGGCGTCGAGCTCTTCGCGGCTGCGCTGGCTTTCCTCGTTGGCACGCTTCATCTGCGCGATGGTGAGACCGGAGCGATCCGCCATCTCGAGCATCTGCGCTGCCGTCGCGAAGGGATAGGGAACCTTGGTGGCACCGGCGACCGCCTTCTTCTTCGCGCGCATCTGCTCGAGCTCGGTATCGGTGACGACGAAGCCGCCGCCGACCGAATAGTAGATCCGCTTCAGCAGCAGGCGCTCGTCCTTGTCGAAAGCTGAGAAGATCATGCCGTTGGCATGACCGGGCAGCGTCTGCTTCTTGTCGAAGATCAGGTCGTTCTTCGGCAGGAAGAAATAGGCGGGATGGCCGGGCGGCGTGATCCGGCCGGAGCGCTCCACCTGGTCGATGATGCCATCCATCTTGTCGGGATCGACGCTATCGGGCGCTTCGCCCATCAGGCCGAGGATAACCGCCCTGCCCGTTCCATGTCCGATACCGGTATAGGCGAGCGAGCCGTGCAGGCTGGCCTTGATCGAAGCAACCTGCGCGCCCGACGAAGGCCGCGGCCATTCGTTCGACAGGATGAGGTCGAGGAAGCGGTTGGCCGCCGACATCGGCCCCATCGTGTGCGAGCTCGAAGGCCCGACGCCGATCTTGAATACATCGAATACCGAAAGGAACATGCCTGCTTCCCAATAATGAAATTCTGCCGAGACTAACCCCGGTCACGATCTGCCGCATGCGGCGGACCGACATCGCGTTTGACCGGCGCGACACCACCGATCACATGGATTTAATGCCTGTGGCCCGCTTGCGAAAGCCCGTCCATGCGGAAATCGCCGCCAAGCAGCCCTAGTGGCGATTGCAGCACCCTGAAGCATCTGTAGAGTGGCGCCGCAGATCAGGGACTGAATCACCGATGCTCACCACCGCGGACTACATCTCGCTCGCCTTCTTCGCTGTCTCCTGGCTCGGCTATTCCTGGCTGCTGCGCGGCCGCACCTTCTTCGGCCGCACCAGCCTGACCCATGCGATGGGTGAGCGCCGCCGCGAGTGGATCTACAATTCGCTCCGTCGTGACCTCAAGATGATCGACACACAGATCATGGCCGGCCTGCAGAACGGCACCGCCTTCTTCGCCTCTACCTCTATCTTCGCGATCGGTAGCTGCTTCGCG
The DNA here is from genome assembly GCF_016864575.1 of Rhizobium sp. BG4. NCBI lineage: Bacteria > Pseudomonadati > Pseudomonadota > Alphaproteobacteria > Hyphomicrobiales > Rhizobiaceae > Rhizobium > Rhizobium sp. BG4. The sequence goes on along the minus strand of NZ_CP044125.1, from coordinate 3,903,914 downwards.
CTTCTCGGAGCGACGGACAAGGTCAGCGCCATCTTCGCCGATCTGCCCTATGTCTTCGGCGGCAGCCATGCGAGCTTCGAGATCAAGGTCGGTGGCCTCGCCGCGCTCTTTGCCTATTCTTTCTTCAAGTTCGGCTGGTCCTACCGGCTCTTCAATTACTGCACCATCCTGTTCGGCTCGATCCCGATGATGCGCGATACCGAGGCCGACATCTATGCCGCGGAGCGCGCCGCCGAACGCGTCATCCGCATGAACATCATCGCCGGCAGCCACTTCAACGAAGGCCTGAGGGCAATCTTCCTGTCGATTGGCTATCTCGGCTGGTTCGTGAACCCTTACGTGTTCATGGCAACGACGGCGACCGTCGTCTTCGTCCTCACCCGTCGACAGTTCTTCTCCGAGGCACGCTTGGCGATCCTTGATGGCGGCCCGCCATCAAATCTCCACCTTTCTCCTATTCCCCGCGATCCCAAGCCTGATGGCGATGGTGATTTGTCCGGGGGACTGTGAATGACTGTTTTGGCGACTGATAGCGGCGTGGTCGCGCGTGTTCCGCGTATTGGCCTGCTGGACACGGTGCGTGGCGCCGCGCTCATTGCCATGGCCACCTACCATTTCAGTTGGGACCTGGAGTTCATGGGCTATCTGACGCCCGGCACGGCGGAAACCGGCTGGCTGAAGCTCTACGCCCGCGCCATCGCCACAACCTTCTTGTTCATCGCCGGCATCAGCATGGCGCTGTCGAGCCAGGGCGGCATTCGCTGGCGTCCGTTCTGGAAGCGCTTCGCGATGATCGCTGGTGCTGCGCTGCTGATCTCGGTCGCAACACGCATCGCCATGCCCGGCGAATGGATCTTTTTCGGCATTCTCCACTGCATGGCGGCGATGACGCTGATCGGCGTCGCCTTCGTCCGCCTGCCGCTTCCGGTGACACTCGTTGTCACGGTCGCACTGGTCGGCGCCTGGATCGCCGACACTTTCGTCGCGCCAGGCATCCTCAGGTCCGCGACCTTCAATCATCCGCTACTCTGGTGGATCGGCCTGACCGACATGCCGCCGCGCTCAAACGACTATGTGCCGCTATTCCCCTGGGCCACCGCCTACATGTCCGGCCTGTCACTGTCTCTGATCGCACTGCGCACCGGCCTGCCGCAGAAGCTTGCCGCGACCGGCACCGGCAGCTCGCTGCTTGCCCGCGCCGGCAAGCACAGCCTTGCCTTCTATCTGATCCATCAGCCGGTGCTGATCGCCATCGCTTACGGAATGACCTTCGTCATGCCGCCGGCCAAGCCCGATCTCGCCGAGATCCACATGCGTCAGTGCAATCCCGGCTGGTGCCAGGGCATGGACCCCAAGTCATGCCAGATCTATTGCGAATGCACGCTGACCGAAATGCAGGACCAGAAGCTGCTGGAACCGTTCCACACGGGTATCGTCAAGGCTGATGACGACAGCGTGCAGGCGATCGCCAATCAGTGCAGCATCAAGGCGCTTCCGCCCGAGCAGCAGTGATCCCTCAGGTGCCGACGCCGATTTCGGCCAGACGGCCGAGGCAGGCTTCCTCGATATTGTCGAGTTCCGTCAGGGTGTCGTCGATATCCTTGCGCTTCTGTCGCAGGTCTTCGCGCTTCTCGTCGACACGCTTCATCAACAGCTTCAGCTGCCCGAGCTCGCCCGGCGGCTCCTTGTAGACGGTAATGATTTCGCGGATCTCGGCGATCGTGAAACCGATACGCCTGCCGCGCAGGATTTCCTGGATGAGCCTGCGGTCTGCCGGGCGGAACAGCCGCGTGCGGCCACGGCGTTCTGGATGGATCAAACCTTCGTCTTCGTAGAAGCGAAGCGTTCGCGTCGAAACACCAAATTCGCGCGTCAGCTCCGTTATGCTATAGTATTTGTTCACAGGCATCGGATTCCCACTCTCTCCCGGCAATAATATTGACTTTTACGTAATAGTCAATTTGAGCGGGTTGGCGTGGTTAAATCCCGAACCACCAGGTGGCAATCCCCAGAAACGCGAAGAAGCCCGTACAGTCAGTTACGGTCGTCACGAATACCGACGATGCGATCGCCGGATCGGCCCCGACCTTGTCCAGGAGTAGTGGCAGCAGGATGCCGGCAAGCGCTGCCGCGATCAGGTTGATGATCATCGCCGCGCCGATCACCATGCCGAGCTGGTAGTCGTGGAACCAGGTCCCGGCAATCGCCCCCATGATCATGGCGAAGATGACGCCGTTCATGATGCCGACGCTCGCCTCCCTGCGGATGATGCGCCCGGCATTGTAGATATCGAGATCGCGGGTCGCGAGCGCCCGCACTGTGACCGTCATCGTCTGGGTCCCGGCATTGCCGCCATAGAGGCGACGATTGGCATCAGCACCGCAAGCGCGATCATCTTCTCGATCGATCCGTCAAACAGCCCGATGACGCTCGCCGACAGCATCGCCGTGCCGAGATTGATCAGCAGCCACAAAAAGCGCGAACGCACAGTCGAGATGACATTGTCCGACAGTTCTTCGTCACCGACACCGCCGAGGCGCTTGATGTCCTCATCGGCTTCTTCGTGAATGACGTCGACGACGTCATCGATGGTCAGCACGCCGACCAGACGTTCGTTCTCGTCGACGACCGCGGCCGAGAGAAGGTCGTACTGCTCGAAAAGCTGCGCCGCCTCTTCCTGGTCCATCTCCGCGGGGATCGGATGGTTCATCTCCCGCATGATCTGTTCGATCTTCGTCTGCCGCTTGGTGCGCAGGATCTTGTCGAGATCGACGGCACCCAAGAGCTTGAAGGTCGGATCGATGACGAAGATCTGCGTGAAGGAGTAAGGCAGATCCTCCTCCTCGCGCATGTAGTCGATCGTCTGCCCGACTGTCCAGAACGGCGGCACGGCGACGAATTCCGTCTGCATGCGGCGGCCGGCCGAGCTTTCGGGATAGTCGAGCGCCCGTCGCAGGCGAACCCGCTCGGTAAACGGCAGCTGCGCCAGGATCTCTTCGCGGTCTTCCTGGTCGAGGTCTTCCAGAATGTAGACGGCATCGTCCGAATCGAGGTCGCCGATCGCCGCGGCAATCTGCTCGTTCGGCATCTGATCGACGATCTCGCGGCGGATCGCCTCGTCGACCTCCGTCAGCGCCGTCATGTCGAAGTCGTCGCCGAGCAACCGCACCAGCGCCAGGCGCTGTTCCGGCTGGATCGCCTCCAAGAGGTCGCCGATTTCCGATTCGTGCAGGCGCGCCACGTTCTGGCGCAGGAATATCGTATCACGATCGGCGATCGCGGCGCCGACGAGCGTCAGGAAATCGCTGCGGACGTTGCCATCCTCGTCATAGATATCGGCGTCTTCGTCGTCTGGACGCTTGCGGATGCGTTCGTCTTCTTCGCTTGCCGTCATCTGCGCCCTCGCATCCAATTTCATAACAGTTACGGCTTTCCTGCCGCGTTCGAGAATGGCGGCGGAAAAGGTATTGTCAACAAGCGGATAAACGAATCCCGCCCGCCCGGGCAGCGGCAGGAACTCAAGCCCCTGCTAACTGAAACGCCCTCTCCCGTCTAGCGTCAAAAACCCTCTCTGGAGATGACAATGCGCGGGCCGGAGGATAGTTTCCCGGCAATTGATCAGGAGCCTAAGCCCGCATGACGATCCGCCCCATCCTCCGCTATCCGCATCCCGGCCTGAAGACAGTCTGCACTCCCGTGACCGCCTTCGACGACGATCTGAAAACGCTCGCCGGCGACCTGCTTGAAACGATGCGGGAAGCCCCCGGCGTCGGCATCACTGCGGCTCATATCGGCGTCTTCAAGCGCCTGTTTGTTCTTGAGCTCAGCAAGGCTGATGGCGTCAGAAACTACGTCAACCCCGAGATCATCTCCTCGTCGCCCATGCTGGTGCGCCAGACGGAAGGAAGCGTCTCGATGCCGGGCGCGACCGAGGATGTGGAGCGGCCGGCCTCCATCAGGCTCCGCTATCAGACCTTGTCTGGCGAGATGAAGGAAGAGGATGCGGACGGTTTCCTCGCAATCTGCATCCAGCACGAGATCGACCAGCTCGATGGCATCTTCTGGCTCCAGCGCCTGTCGAAGCTGAAGCGCGACCGGCTGATCCGCAAATGGGACAAGGCCGGCCGGTAATTTCATAATCCGGCGCCGAACCATTCCGGTCTGCAGGCGTTGTTCGAGCATGAGCCTTCAAGGAGGAAGACCATGCCGAAGACCGACGACAAGAAGACGCTGTCGCGCGAAGACGATTACCGCGACTACGAGGAACGTAACCTCGACGATGGCTGGCCCTATGCCGACGCCTCAGGGGCATCGGATGGAAAGCCCGGAAACGGCGCCTACGGCGAGACCGCAGCCAATTTCGACCGCGACCGCAACAGCGGCTTCCGCATCGACGGGACCGACGAGGACGGCAACGAGAACCGGCTCAGGGACACGCTACGGGCCGACAGCATCAATCGTGACGACAGCGACGACCTTGAGGTGCGCGTCTTCGAAAACCTGGAGAACATCGAAGGCCTCGACCCCGACAGCATCGACATCCATGTCGACGGCCACACGGTGACGCTTGAAGGCTCGGTCGAGACGATCGGCATGGCGCGCAAGGTCGAACTCGGCGCCCTCTCGGTCGATGGCGTGCGCCACATTCGCAATCGCCTGGAAACGACAGGCGTCGACTCCCATATCCCGAATGAAGATTAGGTGGCTAAAATTGTAGCGCTTATTAATAATTCCAATGGTTGTATTTATACTGGCGCCCGGCTTTGCGAAAGGCCGGGCAAAATGCCTTTGATAGCGCACTAACGTTCGTCACGGATTGGTGAGAAAAGCCCACGATTTCGTGAATTACATGGACAATTCGTAACCCAATCCGCCTGCAATCTCCCACAATTCCGCCTCAATTGGGGAGCGAACTGGTGGTTGCCGAGGGTTATCGTTTCGTTGTTGATTGCAACAACTGATTGAGGAGATATAACCATGAGCATCAAGCTCGCCGCAACCGCCTCCCTCTTCGCCATCAGCATGGCGTCGTCCGTCTTCGCCGCTCCGATGTATGATGACAGCTATGTCAAGCCGGTCCTGATCAGCCCGCCGAAGGCAGTGCACTACACGCAGCATGCAGCGCCCGCCTATTCAAACGACTACACCAATGACAGCGATGGCTGGTACCAGTCGAAGATGCCGGCACCGAGCAAGATCAACTATAACAAGCTCGAAGCCAAACTGCAGGCTGAGCATCTTCCGCCTTGCCAGACGCCGGATGAGCTAAAGGGTCCGCAGACGAGGGCCGGTGACGGTGGCGCAACCCACACCGACGCTTGCCGCGACATGGGCGATCACTGACCACTTGCTGATCTGAAAATGAGCCGGGGCCGCGTTTGCGGCCCTTCTCTTGTTTAAGGCCTTACCGTCAGAAACTCGACCGGCCCACCTGGCACTTCGTCATCGAACACCGCGCAAGCAAGCCTGCCGCCGAACACACAGGCGCCGTCGACATTGGTCCGGTTGCCCCAAATACGCGGATTGGAGGCCGACGGCGTATGGCCATGCACCAGATGCTTGCCCCAATATTCGCCAGAGACGCCATCCGCAAAGCGGATCCACATCAGATCATGCTGCGTCTGCTCCTCGAGATAGCGCCCTTCCCGCACGCCGGCGTGAACGAAAATGCGGTGCTGATCGGTATGAATGAAGGGCAGCGATTCCATCCAGCGCAGATGTTCGGGCGGCAGAGCGCCGCCATAGGACGCCAAGGTCTCGATCCCGCCATTCTCCAGCCACCACGATTCGGCATGCCGGCCGTCATGGGCGCCGGTCAGCATGTCCTCGTGATTGCCCTTCAGCGTGATCCACTGCCAGTCCGGTGAACTCGGTCCGGCGATCAGCCTTTCGATCACGGAGCGGCTATCCGGACCGCGATCGACATAGTCTCCGAGAAACACGATCTTGCCTGCCGGCGCGTAAGCTTCCACCCGCTCGATCATCCGCATCATCGGATCGATGCAGCCATGTATGTCGCCGATTGCGAAGGTCAGGCTCAATGCTGCGGCTCCTTATCTGCCTTGAAAGCTAGAGCACGAAGCGGCCGTATCGATAGCCGGCCGCCGGAACGGTCTTGAGATACGAGATAAAGAAAACAACGTAATGAACTGTAGAAAAACAAAAAACCCGGCCTAAGCCGGGTTCTTGGTGCGGTCGAGAAGACTCGAACTTCCACGGGTTGCCCCACAGCGACCTCAACGCTGCGCGTCTACCAATTCCGCCACGACCGCATCGTGGTAGGGCCGATTTGCGTCGGCGAGGCAGCATGTAGCAAAAGCATTTTGGGCGCACAAGAGCGATATGACAGTTTTTTTCAAAACAAATCACAGCATTTGAATTGGGCATCAAACGGGGCCATATAGCGCTCTGCCGCTTCCCCTGTGCGGCAAGGGAAAAGTCCATGCTGCGCACCGATTTGCAATTCTCCATGTTTCCTCGCGAGGGCAATAATCCCGTCCGCTGGCGGATCGCCGATAGCCTGGTGCCCTATGAGCAGGCTGTGGAAACAATGGAACGCGAGGTCGCGGCGATTGCCGATGGCGGCGACGAACTCGTCTGGCTCGTCGAACATCCACCGCTTTATACGGCCGGCACCAGTGCCGATGCCAAGGATCTGGTGCAGCCGGACCGATTCCCTGTCTTCGCCACCGGCCGCGGCGGCGAGTACACCTATCACGGACCCGGCCAGCGCGTTGCCTATGTGATGCTCGACCTCAAGCGGCGCCGCCAGGACGTCCGCGCTTTCGTTGCCGCCCTCGAAGACGTCGTCATTCGCACGCTCGATTCGATGAATGTCCGCGGCGAACGGCGCGAGGACCGGGTTGGCGTCTGGGTGCGCCGTCCCGAAAAACCGCTGCTGCCGGATGGTTCAGTCAGCGAAGACAAGATCGCCGCTCTCGGCATCCGCCTGCGCCGGTGGGTCACCTTCCATGGGCTCTCTCTGAACGTCGAGCCGGATCTCGACCATTTCAGCGGCATCGTTCCCTGCGGCATCTCTGCCTATGGCGTTACGAGCCTCGTCGATCTCGGCCTGCCGGTGATGATGGCGGATGTCGACATGCGCCTGCGTGAATCCTTCGAAGCCGTCTTCGGAGAGACCGTCAACGAGGCTTGAGGCGCGCCTTGCCTGCGGGCCGGTCCTGTGGTTGATGGTCATGTTTCCGGAAGCCGAGCATGTCCCAGCCACAATCCCAGCAGAATCCCCTCCAGGGCATGGCCATCATGGCCGGTGCCATGATCGTCCTTCCCGCCATGGATGCGATCGCCAAATATATGGCGACCTTCGAATCGATGTCGCCGGGCCAGGTGACCTTCTACCGATTCTTCTTCCAGCTGGTCTGCACGCTGCCGCTGCTGTTCGTGCTCTTCCGCTGGAAGGCGCTGCACGCCAAGCGTCCCTGGATGAACCTGTTGCGCGGTGTCCTCCATGGCGCGGCAAGCCTGCTGTTCTTCGTCGCCGTCAAATACATGCCGCTCGCCGATGTCTTCGCCATCTATTTCGTCGAGCCCTTCATGCTGACGGCGATGTCGGCGCTCTTCCTCGGAGACAAGGTCGGCTGGCGGCGCTGGACGGCGATCGTCGTCGGCTTCGGCGGCGCCATGATCGTCATCCAGCCAAGCTACGAAATCTTCGGCCTCAAGGCGCTGCTCCCGGTCTTCTGCGCTTTCCTCTATTCGCTCTACCTGTTCCTCAATCGCGCGATCGGCGAGGCCGATTCGCCGCTGACCATGCAGACCATGGCCGGAATCGGCGGAACGCTGTTCATGGCCGTTGCGCTCTTCGGCGGAAATGCCGCAGGTATCGCGGATTTCGAGATCTCCCTGCCCTCGTCTCTCCTCGGTCTGGTGCTGCTGCTGATTCTCGGCTCGCTCTCCGGCTATGCGCATTTGCTCGTCGTTCGGGCTTTTCGCCTGGCGCCGCTCTCGCTGCTTGCCCCATTTCAGTACTTCGAGATCATCTCGGCCACGGTTCTCGGCTACGCGCTGTTCAATGATTTCCCCACTGTTTCCAAGTGGATAGGAATCGCCATCATCGTCGCGTCCGGGCTTTTCATCATCTGGCGCGAACGGCTGCAGTCGAAGTCCGTCAATTCGGCCTGAATGAAGGGGCAATTCGTTAACTGTCGTTGTTGAGGGATCCTCAATCCGCGCGCGATAGAAGCGTCTCCGGCCTCATGATGAGGTTCTGGAGATAAAAAATGAGCGAATTCCGACTCGCTTTCCCGGCATGCGTCATCGCCGGAAAGCACCGGTTGGCCGCCGACGACATCGGCCTTCTGCGCAAGCATAGCTTCCCGGACGGCGTCCGGACCGCCGACGACGTGGTCGTCATGCTCGCACTCAACAATTCCTGCCCCGAAAAATGCCCGGAATGGAACGCTTTCTTCGTCGAAAGCCTCGCCGGTTTCATCGTCAATTACAGCTATCCGCAGGGATCGCTCGACGAGATCAACGCCGCCTGGATCATGCGCATGTTCGCGACCGATGGCGTCGTGAACTCGGCGCTCGAGCTGGAGCTGGTGCTGCACATCATGGAAATCTCGTCCTATGTACCGGATGAGCTGCGCGCCTTCGCCCTCGACCAGCTCCGCCTGGCGATCACCGACAATGTCGGCGGCTACAAGCTGACGCGCGCCGTCGAGCGCAAGGGAATCACCCGCCAGGACGTCGATTACGTCATGCGCGTGCTGCGGAATGTCTGTGAAGGCGGCGTCATCCCCGTTTCGCCGGTCACCCACGGCGTCCTTCGCCGCATCGAGACGGAAACGCTTCCCGCCGGAAACCATCCCCGCTGGACCGAAATCATGCGGGCGCTCGAGCTTCGCGATTATCACCAGCCGCGCACCAGCCGCTGGCTGAGGATCGTCGACGACGAGCAGGCCGTCGCCTGATCCCTGCGCCGTAAAGCTGAATAGCTGCAAGGCTTTCGTACGATTGTGCGTCCTGAAGTTTCTGCGTAGAACTTCAGGACGCATTTCTCGGGTGGAGTCTTCATGTTCAAGAAAATCCTGATCGCGAATCGCGGCGAAATCGCTTGCCGCGTGATCAAGACTGCGCGGCGCATGGGTATTTTGACCGTCGCGGTCTATTCCGACGCGGATCGGGACGCGCTGCATGTCGAAATGGCCGACGAGGCCGTTCATATCGGCGCAGCGCCTGCTGCGGAAAGCTATCTCGTCGCCGAGAAAATCATTGCAGTCTGCAGGGAAACCGGCGCCGAGGCCGTCCACCCCGGCTACGGCTTCCTCTCCGAACGCGCCTCCTTCTGCGAGGCGCTGGAGAAGGAAGGTATCGTCTTCATCGGACCGAAGCCCAAGGCGATCCTTGCCATGGGCGACAAGATCGAATCGAAGAAATTCGCCAACGCCGCCAAGGTCTCGACCGTGCCGGGCTATCTCGGTGTCATCGAGGACGTGGCGCAGGCGGAAAAGATCGCCGGCGAGATCGGCTATCCCGTCATGATCAAGGCCTCGGCCGGCGGTGGCGGCAAGGGCATGCGTATCGCCTGGAACGAGGCGGAAGTGCGCGACGGCTTCGATCGCGCCCGTTCGGAGGCGAAGAGCTCCTTCGGCGACGACCGCGTCTTCATCGAGAAATATGTCGTCGATCCCCGTCATATCGAGATTCAGGTGCTTGCTGACGGGCATGGCAATGCGGTCTATCTCGGCGAGCGCGAATGCTCGATCCAGCGCCGGAACCAGAAGGTTGCCGAAGAGGCGCCCTCGCCCTTTCTCGACGAGAAGACCCGCAAGGCGATGGGCGAGCAGTCCATCGCGCTTGCCAAGGCCGTCGACTATCAAAGCGCAGGCACAGTCGAGTTCATCGTCGATCGCGACCGCAATTTCTATTTCCTGGAAATGAACACCCGCCTGCAGGTCGAGCATCCCGTGACCGAACTCGTCACCGGCATCGATCTCGTCGAGCAGATGATCCGCGTTGCGGCCGGAGAGAAGCTGCCCTTCGCGCAAAAGGACATCAAGCTGAACGGCTGGGCAATCGAAAGCCGCCTCTATGCCGAGGACCCCTACCGCAATTTCCTGCCGTCGATCGGCCGCCTCACCCGCTACCGCCCGCCCGCTGAAGGCAAGCATGGCGATATCATCGTCCGCAACGACACCGGCGTTTTTGAAGGCGCCGAAATCTCGATGTATTACGATCCGATGATCGCCAAGCTCTGCACCTGGGCGCCGGACCGGCTGACCGCAGTAGATGCGATGGCCGAGGCGCTCGATGCCTTCGTGGTCGACGGGATCGAACACAATGTTCCGTTCCTCTCGGCCTTGATGAAACATCCCCGTTGGCGCGAAGGCCGGCTTTCAACGGGTTTCATCGCCGAGGAATATCCCGATGGTTTCGCACCGGTAGAGCCCGATGCATCGCAGAGGGCCGCGCTGGCGGCAATCGCCCTCTCGGCCTCGCTGATCGAGACCAACCGCCGCGAACGCCATGGCGATCGCCTCCGTGCAGCGACGGGCGATCTGCGCAGCGACTGGGTGGTGAAGGTCGGCGGCGACTACGTCGCTGCGAGCCTCCTTGAAGGTCATGTCACCATCCCCTTCGAGATGGGAATGAAGGCCGATGACCGCGAGCTGCATGTTGTCACCAATTGGAGACCCGGCGAGCCCGTCTGGTCCGGCACGATCGATGGCGTCAAGGTCATCGCCCAGATCCGGCCTGTTCTGAACGGTCTGCGCATCGACTGGCAGGGTCTCTCCGTTCGCGCCAAGGTCTTCACGCCGCGCCATGCCGAGCTCGACCGCCTGATGCCGGTCAAGCTGCCGCCGGATACGTCGAAACTTCTGCTCTGCCCCATGCCCGGTCTCGTCGTGTCGATTGCGGTTGCCGAGGGCCAGGAGGTCAAGGCCGGCGAGACGCTTGCCGTCGTCGAGGCCATGAAGATGGAAAACGTGCTGCGCGCCGAGCGCGATCTCGTCGTCGGCAAAGTGAAGGCAAAGCCGGGCGAAAGCCTCGCCGTCGATGCCGTCATCATGGAGTTCGCCTGACCCGTTCCGGCACAGCGGCGAGGTGCTCACCCATCGGTGACAAGGGCATTTGTTAAGCGGCTCGCGCTATGATGAGCCGTTTTCGCCCTGTGGCTGGGGCCGGAGTCCTCTATGTCGGCGCTTCAATCAGCGGCCATCCTGCTGTTCATCAATCTCGGTCTGCTCTGGCTTCTGATGCGCATACCGCTCGGTCTGCGCACGATCAGCGTGACGAGAACCTTCCGCTGTCCGCCCGAAACACTGTGGAAGGCGATCAATCCCGCCGGCGAGTCTGCCGACTGGCACCACGCCGTCATTAGCAGCGCGGCCATCGCCCACCGGCCGGGTTTCGTCGAGCAGGTCTACAGCCATCTCGACCGCAATGGCGAGCCGCTGCGCCGCGTCCTGGCGCTCGATCCGCTTCCCGCCGGTGGCGCGCATGCCTTCCGGTCGCGGATCGCCGACGACAGCACGCTCGATCCGGCCTTCTGGCAGCATTACAGCGAAAGCCGCATCATCAGGTCCACGCCACAGGGCTCTGCGCTGGAGATCAGTCAGACCGACCACTATCGCGGCCTCGCCTTCCTCATCTTCCGCTATTTCGTGCTCCAGCGCGAAATCCGCTCTCTGCAGGGATGGGTGGAAACCGGCGTCTCCAGGCCGCAAGGCCATTTCGAAAGGCCTCTGGTTCAAACCTTCCTGGCCGTGCTTTCCACTCTGCTGCTCTGGCCGTTCTTCGGGCTCACTGCCAGTGGCCTGATGATCTCGACCTTTCTGACCATGGTCATCGCCCTTCACGAGCTCGGCCACATGGCGGCCTACCGCGCCTTCGGGCACAAATCGGTGCGGATGATCTTCATCCCGCTGCTCGGCGGTATCGCGATTGGCGGGCGCCCCTACAAGACCCTTTTCGAGGTTGCCGCCTGCGCGCTGATGGGCGCCGGAATGTCGGCATTCGTCGTGCCGATCATCATCGCTGCCATCCAGGGTATCGGCCACGGCGTCGTGCCGGCGAGTGTCGGCCGGCCGCTGCTCGTCCTGCTGCTGATCCTCGGCGCCTTCAATCTCCTCAACCTGCTGCCGATGCACCGCTTCGACGGCGGTCAGGTGCTGCGCCAGATCTTCCGCACCCGGCACTCGCTGATCATCGCAAGCTTCACCGTCACCGCCTGCATTGTCGGCGTCGGCTGGGCGATCGGCCTGTCGAACAATCTGCTGATCGCCGGGCTGGCCGTCTTCATCCTCATGAGCATGATCGGCTCGGGCTCGGTCAAGCCGCGCCAGAAGCTTGATGAGATGAATGATGGTGAAAGGATGCTCGTTGCATTCGGCTTCTACGCGGCGATCGCCATGCACGGCTATGCCATTATTTTCGCGAGCGAAAAGCTTTTCTGACGTTAGCGGCAAACTGGCTGCCGCATCCCGGACAAAGTGTCTTTTGATCAAGCTTTTCGCTTGAGCGCCCCTCTGCCGCCGTGCGATTGTCCGCCCAGCAAATCAGATAGGGAGATCAGACGATGGACGTTCGCGCCGCAGTCGCCGTTCAGGCAGGCAAGCCTTTGGAAGTCATGACAGTTCAGCTCGACGGGCCGAAGGCCGGCGAAGTGCTGATCGAGGTGAAGGCAACAGGCATCTGCCATACCGACGACTTCACCCTCTCGGGTGCCGATCCGGAAGGCCTGTTTCCGGCCATTCTCGGCCACGAAGGCGCTGGCATCGTCGTCGATGTCGGCCCCGGCGTCACCTCGGTGAAGAAGGGCGACCACGTCATCCCGCTCTACACGCCTGAATGCCGCGAGTGCTATTCCTGCCTGTCGCGCAAGACCAATCTCTGCACGGCGATCCGCTCGACGCAGGGCCAGGGTCTGATGCCCGACGGCACCTCGCGCTTCTCGATCGGCAAGGACAAGATCCACCATTACATGGGCTGCTCGACCTTCGCCAATTTCACGGTTCTGCCCGAGATTGCCGTCGCCAAGGTCAATCCGGACGCACCCTTCGACAAGATCTGCTACATCGGCTGCGGCGTGACGACAGGCATCGGCGCCGTCATCAACACCGCCAAGGTGGAAATCGGCTCGACGGCGATCGTCTTCGGTCTCGGCGGCATTGGCCTCAATGTTCTCCAGGGCCTGCGCCTTGCCGGCGCCGACATGATCATCGGCGTCGACATCAACAACGACCGCAAGGAGTGGGGCGAGAAATTCGGCATGACGCATTTCGTCAATCCGAAGGATGTCGGCGACGATATCGTGCCCTACCTCGTCAACCTGACGAAGCGCAACGGCGACCTGATCGGCGGCGCCGACTACACCTTCGACTGCACCGGCAACACCAAGGTCATGCGCCAGGCGCTCGAATCCTCGCATCGCGGCTGGGGCAAATCCGTCATCATCGGCGTCGCCGGCGCCGGGCAGGAAATCTCCACCCGTCCGTTCCAGCTCGTCACCGGCCGCAACTGGATGGGCACGGCTTTCGGCGGCGCCCGCGGCCGCACCGACGTCCCGAAGATCGTTGACTGGTACATGCAGGGCAAGATCCAGATCGACCCGATGATCACCCACACGATGCCCCTCGAAGACATCAACAAGGGCTTCGACATGATGCACAAGGGCGAAAGCATCCGCGGTGTGGTCGTCTATTGATCTACGTCGATGCAGACGCCTGCCCGGTCAAGCCGGAAATTCTGAAGGTAGCCGAGCGGCTCGGGATGGAGGTGACGTTTGTCGCCAATTCCGGGCTGCGGCCGTCGCGGGATCCGATGGTGCGCAACGTCATCGTCTCGAACGCCTTCGATGCCGCCGACAACTGGATCGCCGAGCATGCGGCAATAGCCGATGTCGTCGTCACCGCAGACGTGCCGCTTGCCGTGCGCTGTGTGGCTGCCGGTGCATTGGTGTGCGGCCCCACAGGCCGTGTCTTCGACGACACCAATATCGGCATGGCGAGCGCCATGCGGGATCTCGGCGCGCATCTGCGCGAGACCGGCGAAAGCAAGGGCTACAACGCCGCTTTCGGCCCCAAGGATCGCTCGCGTTTCCTCGAAACCTTCGACCGGCTCTGCCGCCGCGCCAAGAACATTTCCGAACAGACTGGAGACTGACATGAAGATCATTTCGCAGGCGACCGCATTCGGCGGCATGCAGGGCGTATTCAGCCACGAATCCGAGGCCTGCAATTGCGAGATGACCTTTGCCGTCTTCGTGCCGCCGAAGGCGATCAAGGAGCCCTGCCCGGTGCTCTGGTATCTCTCCGGCCTGACCTGCACCCATGCCAACGTCATGGAAAAGGGCGAATACCGCCGCCTCGCCGCCGAGCTCGGCATGATCGTCGTCTGCCCGGACACCAGCCCGCGCGGCAACGACGTCGCCGATGAGCTGACCAACTGGCAGATGGGCAAGGGCGCCGGCTTCTACCTCGATGCGACCGAGGCGCCCTGGGCCGAGCACTTCCAGATGTACACTTACATCACCGAAGAGCTCCCTGCCCTGATCGCCGAACAGTTCCGCGCCGACATGAGCCGCCAGGCTATCTTCGGTCATTCGATGGGCGGTCATGGCGCCATGACGATCGCGCTGAAGAACCCCGGCCGTTTCAAGAGCTGCTCGGCTTTCGCACCGATCGTCGCACCCTCGACCGCGGACTGGTCCGCCCCGGCGCTCGAAAAATATCTCGGTGCCGACCGTAAGAACTGGCGGCAATATGACGCCTGCGCCCTGGTAAGCGACGGCGCACGTTTCCCGGAATTCCTGATCGACCAGGGCAAGGCCGATGGTTTCCTCGAAACCGGCCTGCGCCCCTGGCTTTTCGAGGATGCGATCACGGGCACGGACATCGCGCTGACGCTGCGCATGCACGAGCGCTACGATCACTCCTACTACTTCATCTCCACCTTCATGGACGACCACTTGCGATGGCACGCCGAACGCCTCGGCTGAGCACAGGAAACGGGTGGCATGGCAGCTATGCCAAATCCTAGCTTGAACTTCGCCGCCTCGCGTCGCATATGACTGACAACGCAGACGACTGCGGCGCCCGAGCCTTCGGGCGCAAAAGTCGCGGGGACGGCCTCGCTCTTAACAAGGAGAGTAAGATGGCCTGGTTCCTGCTGTTTCTCGCAGGTCTTTTCGAATGTGGTTGGGCGATCGGTCTGAAATATACCGATGGCTTCACACGCCCCATGCCGACCGTGCTCACGGTCGTCTCGATGGTGATCAGCGTGATTCTCTTGGGTCTGGCGGTCAAGACGCTGCCGATCGGCACGGCTTACGCGATCTGGACCGGTATCGGCACGGTTGGCACGGTCCTGCTCGGCATCTGGCTGCTCGGTGATCCCGCAAACGCTGCGCGCCTCGCCTGTATCGGCCTGATCGTTGCCGGCATCGCCGGACTGAAACTCACCGCATAAAAGTGGAAATGCCGCGGATCAAACCGCGGCATTTCTCATTTTCAGACCGTCTTGCGGCTATCGACCGAAAGCGCGCCGGCGCCGGCAAAGACCAGGAACAGGAAGATGAAGCAGAATAGGATTGCTTCACCGCCGCCATTGACCGCCGGATAGAAGCCGCGCGGGAAATGCGCCATGAAATAGGCGATCGCCATTTCACCGGACAGCAGGAAGGCAACCGGACGCGTCAGGAAACCGACGAGAACAAGCAGGCCGCCGATAACTTCCAGTAATGCGGCGACGAGGAACAGCGGCGGCAGCGAGCCACCGTCACCCTGCGGGATCGGGAAGGCGAAAAGTTTCATCGTGCCGTGTTCGATGAACAGCAGAGCGGCAAAAATTCTGAGCGCAGCCAGTGCATAGGGCTGATAGGCGCTCAAGCGATCAAAAGCAGACATAAAGACTCTCCTTCTAGGGGCAGGAAGAGCGTTAGCCTGTCCGCGATGCCGAGAAAAATCACGGAATCACGGCTGGCGTTCACATCTTCGACAGTGCCTAAACACCGGAAAGCACAGTTTTATTCGGTCAGAGCGGAATGTTGTCATGCTTCTTCCAGGGATTGGAGAGATCCTTGTTGCGCAGCATCTTCAATCCCCGCGCCAGACGGCGGCGCGTCGAATGCGGCATGATCACCTCGTCGATATAGCCACGCTCGGCGGCGACGAAAGGCGACAGGAACCGGTCCTCGTACATCTTGGTATGCGCGGCGATCTTCTCGGGATCGGCGATATCCTTGCGGAAGATGATCTCGACGGCGCCCTTGGCGCCCATCACGGCGATCTGCGCCGTTGGCCAGGCATAGTTCAGGTCGCCGCGCAGATGCTTGGATGCCATCACGTCATAGGCGCCGCCGAAGGCCTTGCGGGTGATGACCGTCAGCTTCGGCACCGTCGCTTCCGCATAGGCAAACAGCAGCTTGGCGCCATGCTTGATCAGACCGCCATATTCCTGCGCCGTCCCCGGCAGAAATCCCGGCACGTCGACGAAGGTGACAAGAGGAATGTTGAAGCAGTCGCAGAAGCGCACGAAGCGCGCCGCCTTGCGCGAGGCGTCACTGTCGAGCACGCCGGCAAGCACCATCGGCTGGTTGGCGACGAAACCCACCGTCGAGCCCTCGATCCGCCCGAAGCCGCAGACGATGTTCTTGGCAAAGCTCGCCTGGATCTCGAAGAAATCGCCTTCGTCGGCGACTTTCAGGATCAGTTCTTTGATGTCGTAGGGCTTGTTCGCATTGGCCGGAACCAGCGTATCCAGCGACTCGTCCGACTCTGTCACCGGCTGGTAACATTCGATTTCGGGGATCGGCGAGGTATTGGACTGCGGCAGGAAATCGATGAGGCGCCGCACCTGCAGCAGCGTATCGACATCGTTGTCATAAGCGCCGTCGGCAATCGACGACCGCGTCGTATGGACCGAGGCGCCGCCGAGCTCCTCGGCCGTCACGGTCTCGTTGGTCACCGTCTTCACGACATCGGGGCCGGTCACGAACATGTAGGATGTGTCGCGCACCATGAAGATGAAATCGGTCATCGCAGGCGAATAGACGTCACCGCCGGCGCAGGGACCCATGATCACCGAAATCTGCGGAATGACGCCCGAGGCGAGCACGTTGCGCTGGAACACCTCGGCATAGCCGCCGAGCGCCGCGACGCCTTCCTGGATGCGGGCGCCGCCGGCGTCATAGATGCCGATGATTGGCGCGCGGTTCTTCAGCGCCATATCCTGCACCTTCATGATCTTCTCGGCATGCGCTTCCGAAAGCGAGCCGCCGAAGACGGTAAAGTCCTTGGCAAAGACGAAGACGGTACGGCCATTGACCGTTCCCCAGCCGGTGACAACGCCGTCGCCGGCGATACGGCTCTTCTCCATGCCGAAATCTGTCGAACGATGCTCGACGAACATGTCGAACTCTTCGAAGGAATCCTCATCGAGAATGAGGTCGATGCGCTCGCGCGCCGTCAGCTTGCCGCGTTTGTGCTGCGCTTCGATGCGCGCCTCGCCGCCGCCGAGACGGGCCGCATCGCGCCGGCGCTCGAGCTCTTCGAGAATTTCCTTCATGAAATCTCCTCCCGCCGCGCGAGCGGCTCGTCGTCAGCCGCGCCCGGCCGTCAGCTGGAACGCCGAGCGGATGCGCGCTGCGATATCCTCTGCAAGAATCTGGTCGGCCATAGCCGGATCGTTGGCGAAGCTCGAAACGTCGAAGGCCGAGACGCCGATGACCGAGCCGTCATCGACCGAGGCCGCGTCGGCCGTGATTTTGGCCACGTTGCGGTTCTTGTCGAACCCCTGCCCCTTGGTGACGGAAACGATGCGGATCGTCAGAACGACGCGCGGATAGACATCGGTGCGGACCGTGGCGTTGATAGCTGCATTGACGCGGTCGCTGATCCCCGACAACACCGCCGGCGGAACGCCGACACCGCCGAGAACGACCGCGCTGCGGACATCATAGATCGGCGCAGGGGGCTCCTTCGAGCCCATGCTGCAGGCGCTCAAGGCCACGCAAATCACCGCCAATTGGCAAAAACATAACCGCAGCCACTTCATTGCAAAACCTGCACCTATCCCCCGTCAGGAGTCGCAGATTTCGCCATTCTGGCTGTCAAAGCAATATGTTTCAGGCCCTTAGCGCCAAAAAAAACATCCGCGGCGGCCTTGAAGTCTTCGAAGCGCTTGGCGCGGCGCGCCTCGGCTTCCTCGTCGCTGCCCCAATGCTCGATCGTCCAGTCTTCATCAAGATGCGCCAGCGACCAGACTTCGTCCATAGTGAGGTGCCGTTCGGCAAAAGCAAGCGCCAGGATGGCCGAACCGGTTAGCGTCGTGATCGTATGCAAGGCGGCGAGCGTCAGCGCATCGTCGTGGCGGCGCAGCGTCACACCGAAGGCGGCGATCGCGTCACGCGGCTGCTCGTGGTGAATGACACCCTCGATCAGGATGAAGCGCGCGCCAAGATCGTCGGCCGCCCAGTCGAGCACCGGATCCCAGCGATCAGCCTGGCGCTTGACCAGCATTTCCGGGCCGTCGGCCCGGTAGCAGAGAAGATCGCTGGACGAAAAGCGCAAGAGATCCTCGATGACCGCCTGCGTATCGGTGGCAACGCCATCGAGCGCCGTATTGACCAGACGGGTCACCGGCATGGTCGACGGATCGATCATCTCGGCCTGCGCATCCCATTCGGCGGCAAGCAGATCACCAAGCGCCTTGGCGGGAACGGCAAGAATCTGCTTGGCAGGCGTGCGAACCGCCTTGCCATCGAGCAGGATGGCGAAGCCGCCGTCTTCCTGCTCGGCAACGGTCACATCCTTGTAGAAGCGCTTCGGCAGCGGCTTCTTCATCTGGATCTGCGCGCGGCGGATCGGATCGGGATGGCTGAGACCTTCGGAGAGGTCGTTCAACAGGTCGCGCATGGCGTCACCTCAAAAATGCTCGAGCAGGTCTTTCGGATGGCGGACGATGGCATCGGCCCCGGCGGCGACCAGGTCTTCGACACTTGCATAACCCCAGGATACGCCGATCGCCTTGGCGCCGGCCGCCTTTGCCATCTGCATATCGTAAATCGCATCGCCGATGACAATGGCGTCGGCCGGATTCATGCCGGTTTCGTCACAGCATTCGGTGACCATCGCCGGATGCGGCTTCGACGGGCAGTCGTCGGCGGTGCGCGAGACGATGAAATCCGGCGCAAAGCCGTGTGTTTCGAGAACGTTGACGAGGCCGCGGCGCGATTTGCCGGTGACGGCGCCGATGAGGATGTCGTCACGCGCGGCAAGCGCTGCAATCACCGGCTTGATGCCGTCGAACAGTGGCACGTCCATGCCCGGCTCGCTGCGCACGTCCATATAGATCTTCTTATAATGCGCGGTCATCTCCACCGCCTCGTCATCGACATGCGGCTTGCCCTGCATTCGGGCAATGGCGATATCGAGCGTCAGGCCGATGATCGACTTGGTTGCCGAGATATCCGGTCGCGGATAGCCGAAATCCACGAAGGTGCG
The DNA here is from genome assembly GCF_016864575.1 of Rhizobium sp. BG4. Classification (NCBI taxonomy): domain Bacteria; kingdom Pseudomonadati; phylum Pseudomonadota; class Alphaproteobacteria; order Hyphomicrobiales; family Rhizobiaceae; genus Rhizobium; species Rhizobium sp. BG4. Next base: position 3,884,448 of record NZ_CP044125.1, on the reverse strand, counting down.
CGCCATGACCTCGTGGATCAGCGCAGCGCTGTCGACGAGAGTGCCGTCGCAATCGAAAAGAGCAAGCTTCATTCCTCGTCGTCCCTTTCGGCACCGGCGAGATCGAGGCCGAGCAGGTTCCAGGTCTGAACCATGTGCGGCGGCAGCGGCGCGGTCACCTTCAGGCGGCCGCCGTCCGGATGCGGAATATCGATCTTGCGGGCATGCAGATGCAGCCGCTTCTGGATGCCGCCCGGAAATGCCCAGTTCGGATCCTCGATGAAGTATTTGGGATCGCCGATGATCGGGTGTCCGATGTGGAGGGCGTGGACGCGCAGCTGGTGTGTACGTCCCGTATAAGGCTCCATCTCAAGCCAGGCGAGGTTCTGAGCGGCGGTCTCAAGGACGCGGTAGTAGGAAATGGCGTGATCGGCGCCGTCCTCGCCATGCTTGGCGATCCGCATGCGGTCCCCGTCCTCAGTCGCTTCCTTCACGAGCCAGGTCGAAATCTTGTCTTCGTGCTTGCGCGGCACACCGCGTACCAGAGACCAGTAGGTCTTCTTCGTATCGCGCTCGCGGAAGGCGGCCGTCAGCTTCTGCGCAGCACCTCGGGTCCGGGCGATGACCAGAACCCCCGACGTGTCGCGGTCAAGGCGATGGACGAGCCGTGGCTTCTCACCCTTCTTGTTGGTCCAGGCTTCCAGCATCTTGTCGATGTTGCGGGTGACGCCCGATCCGCCCTGCACGGCAAGGCCGGCAGGCTTGTTGAGGACGATCACCTTGTCGTCTTCGTGCAGCACCATGCGCTGCAGGAGATCGTAATCGTCACCGTGCTTCAGGTCATGAGAGGCTATCGGCCCGGTCTTCTTGGCATCGACATCAAGCGGCGGCACGCGGACGACCTGTCCCGGCTGGATGCGCGCATCGGTCTTCACCCGGCCGCCATCGACACGGACCTGGCCGGAGCGCAGCAGTTTCTGCAAGGGGCCGAAACCGAGCCCCGGATAATGGATCTTGAACCAGCGATCGAGGCGCATGCCCGCTTCGTCGGCTTCAACAGTGATATGTTCGATACCGGCCATTGTTCTTGTCTTTCCGGAAATGATTGCCTGCGCCTGGCGCGGCGGTTGCCGCTGGCTTTAGAGCATTTTTGCCCGCGCGGGAACCGCCTTTCAGAGCAAAGCACGCATCAGGGCGAGACCAGCGATGACGGCGGCCATCGAGAGACCGACGCTGGCAGCGATATAGACGCCGCCCATCACCGCCTCGCCGCGCTCGAAGAGCGAGATGGCATCGAGCGAAAAGGCCGAAAACGTCGTGAAGCCGCCGAGAAACCCGGTGATCAGCAGCAGCCGGAGATCGGCCGATGCATTGAAGCGGCGCGCGATCATCTCGGCAAACACGCCGATGATGAAGCAGCCGACGATATTGACGATCAGCGTGCCCCACGGAAAGTTCGGCCCCCATAATCTGAGGGACCAGTGACCGACGAAATAGCGTAGCAGAGACCCGGCAGCACCACCGCCGGCAACGAGAAGAGCTTGAAACATGGGCGTTGTGTAGCGCAGCAGCCCGCCGATTCCAACAGTTTCCGGCCCATCGCTAAAATGCGAGCGATTTCCTTAGCGGCGCAAGAACGCGGGCTGTCTATCCTGAAGAAGATGACACAGGTCGTAACCATATCCGCGAGCACCGCGGCTGCCGCTTTCGAGTCGCTGAGGATCGCTCAGCGCGTGCCGCCGAACATGGCCGCCAAGGAAACGCGCCGGATGGCCGAACGCCAGCTGCGCGGCGTGGCAGCCGCCGACGAGCTCGAAGATTCGCCCAACATCATCCAATCGACCGAGGTGGCCCTCGACCTGATGACCAAGGGCAACAAGCAGCCGCAGGCCGGCCTGCAGCAGGCGCTCAGGTCTTACGAGGAAGTCTGATTCACCCCCAGGAAGCGAAAAGGCCCGCGGTGAAAGCCGCGGGCCTTTTGGTGTTTACTTGCCCTGGGCGGACAGGACCTTCAGCGTCACATCCACCTTGCCGGCCTTCTCGAAGGTCAGCGTCACCGGAACGCTGTCGCCCTGCTTGAACGGCGCCGTCACCTTCTGGAACATCAGATGCAGGGCACCCGGCTCCAGCTTGACGGTCTCGCCGGCCGGAACCTTGATGCCGCCCTTGAGCTCGCGCATCTTCATCACGTTGTTCTCGGTCTTCATCTCGTGCATCTGCACTTCGCCGGCATTCGGCGACGACACCGCAATCAGCGTGTCGTCGCTATTGCCGCCGTTCTTGATGGTGAAGAAGCCGCCACCGACCGGCTGACCCGGCAGCATCGCCTTGGCGAAGGCACCGGAGATTTCGAGATCGCCGAGCTTTGCTTCGTCACCAGCGGGTGCCGCCATCGCCATTCCGGCCATGCCGCTCATGTCCATTCCGGCCATGTCGTCGTGACCATGACCGTGATCGCTGCCCGCGACAACGGTCAGCACCGGCGCCGGGCTCTTCAGCTTGTGCGGATCGCTGCCTTCGGCGGCAACCTGATCCCAGGCCTCGACGGTATCGCCGCAGAGCTGCGTGACCGGGAAAGCCAGCGACGTCCCGGCATCGACGCCGGAGACCTTACCCTGGATCACGAATGTGTCGTAGAAATCGTCGGAGAGATTGCCGCCCTTCCAGCGGATCTCGATCGCGCCCGACTTCACCGGCGTGCCGTGATTGTCGTAGCTCTTTTTGTAGTCGCCTTTGATGACCTCGAGCTGCCAGCCAGCCTTCGGCTGCGGCTTGGCGAAAACGAAACCTTCCGGCAGCTTCACCTGCACCTCATTGGTCGGCTTGCCATCGCAGCCATGCGGCACCTGCAGCGTCGCGAGAATTGTCGCTTCCTGCGGCGCCTCGGCGTCGAGGAAGGTCACATGGGCGCTGGCGGCCGTTGCGGCAAAGGAAAAAGCGGCAGCAAGGCCAAGGGTCTGAGCGGTTTTCATCTGGTGTCTCCTCGCCGGCATCCGCATCGTCTTGGCGGCCTCCGGCATCATGTTGCATTTCGGTTCGGGCTGGAGATCAGGCCAGAACCGGCGGCCCCCGCGATTTCGGCTGCGCCACCGCGCGCACCGGCAGGACGGCGATATCGCTGGTCAGCGCATTCTCGAAAGAGGAAAATTCCAGCCTAAGCCATGCGGCCGCATCCGGCGCAGGCAGAATGATCGAGGCAGCGAGACGGCAGACCTCGCAATTCGGCCCCATCGGCAGGTGCTTGCTATCGTCGTCCTTGACGGTCACGCAAAGCGAGGCGAAGGAGCCGTCCGGCAGGGCATATTCGGCGCTGCTATAGAGGGGTTCAGCGGCGAGCTGCGGCGCCTGATGCGCAAGGCCGAGCACAAGCAGGCCCAGCGCGCAGATCATGCGCGTCAGCATCCCAGCTTTCCGGCCCGTGTTCGCCATCAAATCCCCTTCCGCGGCTGTCGCGATTAATCACTTTATGGGCGAAAAGCAAAAGCCGATTTGACGCAGATCACAATTTGCGCCGTGATGCCGCGACAAAAATTTGTTCGGCGGCGACATTCCCCCTTGCCAACAACCCGTTCCGCCCGATAATTGCCGCGACCTTGTTGGGAGAAGCCGGTTCGCAAGTGCCGGTGCCGAAGGAGCAACCGCCCCGGAAACTCTCAGGCAAAAGGACCACAAGGGGCAGACGGAACTCTGGAGAGAAGCGTTATCGAAACGCTCGCCGAAGGGATAACAATCTCAGGCGCAAGGACAGAGGGGGCTCGATAACGAGGCGCAACCGCGCCTTCATTTGAGCCCGCGCATGGAATTCCACGCGCAACGACCGGAGGCGTCATTGGACGATACTGCTGCCCTCAAGAAAACCCCGCTTCACGCGCTGCACCTGTCGCTCGGCGCCCGCATGGTTCCCTTCGCCGGATACGACATGCCGGTGCAATATCCGGCCGGCGTCATGAAGGAACACCTGCAGACCCGCCAGGCGGCCGGCGTTTTCGACGTGTCCCACATGGGCCAGGTCATCGTCAAGGCGAAGTCGGGCAAGTATGAAGATGCCGCGCTTGCGCTCGAAAGCCTCGTGCCCGTCGATATTCTCGGCCTCGCCGAGGGACGCCAGCGCTACGGTTTTTTCACCGATGACAACGGTGGCATTCTCGACGACCTGATGATCACCCATCTCGACGATCATCTCTTCGTCGTCGTCAACGCCGCCTGCAAGGAAGAAGACGTCGCGCATATGCGCAAGCACATCGGCGATCGCTGCGACATCACCGTGCTCGACCGCGCGCTCATCGCGCTTCAGGGACCGCGCGCCGTCGATGTGCTCGCCGAACTCTGGGCCGACGTCGCCGCCATGAAGTTCATGGACGTGCGCCACTGCCGCCTGCACGACGTTTCCTGTCTCGTTTCCCGTTCCGGCTATTCCGGCGAAGACGGCTTCGAAATCTCCATTCCAGCCGACAAGGCCGAGGATGTCACCAAGCGGTTGCTTGAGCATCCAGATGTCGAGGCGATCGGCCTCGGCGCCCGCGATTCGCTGCGTCTGGAAGCCGGTCTCTGCCTCTATGGCAACGACATCGACACAACGACGACGCCCGTCGAAGCGGCCCTCGAATGGGGCATGCAGAAGGCCCGCAAGACGGGCGGCGCCCGCGCCGGCGGATTCCCGGGTGCCGGCCGCATCCTCTCCGAGCTCGACAATGGCGCCACGCGCCGCCGCGTCGGCCTGAAGCCTGACGGTAAGGCACCGGTGCGCGGCCATGCCAAGCTCTATGCCGATGCCGAAGGCAAGACCGAGCTCGGCGAAGTCACGTCCGGCGGCTTCGGCCCGAGCGTCGAGGGTCCCGTCGCCATGGGTTACGTGCCGTTGTCGCATGCGGCTGCCGGAACGGTCATTTTTGCTGAAGTGCGCGGCAAGTACCTGCCGGTCACCGTCAGCGCCCTGCCCTTTATTACGCCGACCTACAAACGCTGAAACTTTTCCCAGAGAGGACAAACAATGCTCAAGTTTACCGAAGAACATGAATGGCTGAAGATCGAAGGCGGCGTTGCAACGGTCGGAATCACCAATTACGCCGTTGATCAGCTCGGCGACCTCGTATTCGTAGAACTGCCGGAAATCGGCGCGACCTTCGCCAAGAACGACAATGCCTCCACCGTCGAATCCGTCAAGGCGGCCTCCGACGTCTATTGTCCGCTGGATGGCGAGATCACCGAAGTTAACGAAGCCATTGTCGCAGACCCGTCGCTGGTCAATTCCGATCCGCAGGGCGCCGGCTGGTTCTTCAAGCTGAAGCTTGCAAATGCGGCTGATGCCGATGGCCTGCTCGATGAAGCGGCCTACAAGGAGCTCACTGCGTAATGACGACGCCGACCGAATTCCAGTTCACCGACTACCAGCCCTACGACTTTGCCAATCGCCGTCATATCGGTCCGTCTCCGGCCGAAATGACCGATATGCTCAAGGTCATTGGCTATAACAGCCTCGACGGGCTGATCGACGCGACCGTCCCGCCCTCCATCCGCCAGAAGGCGCCGCTCCTCTGGGGCGCGCCGATGACGGAGCGTGAAGCGCTCGACAAGCTGCGCGAGACCGCCAACAAGAACAAGGTGCTGACCTCGCTGATCGGTCAGGGCTATTACGGCACGATCACACCGCCGGTCATCCAGCGCAACATCCTCGAAAACCCCGCCTGGTACACGGCCTATACGCCCTACCAGCCGGAGATCTCGCAGGGCCGCCTCGAAGCGCTCCTGAACTACCAGACGATGATCTGCGATCTCACCGGTCTCGACGTCGCCAACGCTTCGCTTCTCGACGAAGCAACGGCTGCCGCCGAAGGCATGGCGATGGCCGAGCGCGTCTCGAAGTCGAAGGCCAAGGCCTTCTTCGTCGACGCCGCCTGCCACCCGCAGACGATCGAGCTGATCAAGACCCGCGCCGAGCCGCTCGGCTGGAGCGTGCTCGTCGGCAACCCATTCACGGATCTCGATCCGGTCGACGTCTTCGGCGCGATCTTCCAGTATCCGGGCACGCATGGCCACATTCACGACTTCACCGGCCTGATCTCCCGTCTGCATCAGACGGGCGCGATCGCCATCGTCGCTGCCGACATTCTGGCGCTGACGCTCCTGAAGTCGCCGGGCGAAATGGGTGCCGATATCGCTATCGGTTCATCGCAGCGTTTTGGCGTTCCTGTCGGTTATGGCGGTCCGCATGCGGCCTACATGTCCGTCAAGGACGCGCATAAGCGCTCGATGCCGGGCCGTCTCGTCGGCGTCTCGGTCGATGCCCGCGGCAACCGCGCCTACCGCCTGTCGCTGCAGACCCGCGAACAGCACATCCGCCGCGAAAAGGCGACGTCGAACATCTGCACCGCGCAGGTCCTGCTCGCCGTCATGGCCTCCATGTACACCGTCTTCCACGGTCCGAAGGGCATCAAGGCGATCGCCCAGCAGGTCCACCAGAAGGCCGTGCTGATGGCCAAGGGCCTCGAAAAGCTCGGCTACAAGGTCGAGCCGGAAACCTTCTTCGACACGATCACTGTTGATGTCGGCCACATGCAGGGCCTGATCCTGCGCGCAGCCGTCGCCGAAGGCGTCAACCTGCGCAAGGTCGGCGGCACCAAGATCGGTATGAGCCTTGACGAGCGCACCCGCCCGGCAACGCTGGAAGCCGTCTGGCGCGCATTCGGCGGCAATTTCGCCGTCGGCGACTTCGAGCCGTCCTATCGCCTGCCGAAGGAACTGCTGCGCACCAGCGAATACCTGACGCATCCGATCTTCCACATGAACCGCGCTGAAAGCGAGATGACCCGCTACATCCGCCGGCTCTCCGACCGCGATCTGGCGCTCGACCGCTCGATGATCCCGCTCGGCTCCTGCACGATGAAGCTGAACGCCACAGCTGAAATGCTGCCGATCACCTGGCCCGAATTCTCGGATATCCATCCGTTCGTTCCGGCCGACCAGGCGCTTGGCTATCGCGAGATGATCGACGACCTGACGGAAAAGCTCTGCGCTGTCACCGGCTACGATGCCTTCTCCATGCAGCCGAACTCCGGTGCACAGGGCGAATATGCAGGCCTCCTGACGATCCGCAACTACCATATCGCCAATGGCAATGGTCACCGCGACGTCTGCCTGATCCCGACCTCCGCGCACGGCACCAACCCGGCCTCTGCCCAGATGGTCGGCATGAAGGTCGTCGTCGTCAAGGTTCGCGAAAATGGCGATATCGACCTCGACGATTTCCGCGCCAAGGCCGAGCAGTATTCGGAGAACCTCTCCTGCTGCATGATCACCTACCCCTCGACGCATGGCGTGTTCGAGGAAACGGTGAAGGAAATCTGCGACCTCGTGCACAAGCACGGCGGCCAGGTGTATCTCGATGGCGCCAACATGAACGCCATGGTCGGCCTGTCCCGCCCCGGTGACATCGGCTCCGACGTCAGCCACCTCAACCTGCACAAGACCTTCTGCATCCCGCATGGCGGCGGCGGTCCCGGCATGGGCCCGATCGGTGTCAAGTCGCATCTGGCACCGCACCTGCCCGGTCACTCGGAAACCGACGGCCGCCCCGGCGCCGTTTCGGCTGCAGCCTTCGGTTCGGCATCGATCCTGCCGATCTCCTGGAGCTACTGCCTGATGATGGGCGGCGAAGGCCTGACGCAGGCAACCAAGGTGGCGATCCTCAACGCCAACTATATCGCTGCCCGCCTCAAGGGTGCCTATGACGTGCTCTACAAGTCCGAAGCCGGCCGCGTGGCGCATGAATGCATCATCGACACCCGTCCGCTGGTCGACAGCTGCGGTGTGACGGTCGATGACGTCGCCAAGCGCCTGATCGACTGCGGCTTCCACGCGCCGACCATGAGCTGGCCGGTTGCCGGCACGCTGATGATCGAGCCGACGGAATCCGAAACCAAGGCCGAACTCGACCGCTTCTGCGAAGCCATGCTGGCGATCCGCCAGGAAGCCCGCGACATCGAGGAAGGCCGTTCGGACAAGCAGAACAACCCGCTGAAAAACGCCCCTCACACGGTCGAAGACCTGGTCGGCGAATGGGATCGCCCCTATTCGCGCGAACAGGCCTGCTTCCCGCCCGGCGCATTCCGCGTCGACAAGTACTGGTCGCCGGTCAACCGCGTCGACAACGTCTATGGCGACCGTAACCTGATCTGTACCTGCCCGCCGCTGGAAGACTATGCCGAAGCGGCCGAGTAAGCGCTGAACAACGAAACGCCCGGCTTTGGCCGGGCGTTTTCATTTCCCGAAGATCGTGACCTGACGATGCCTGACCTGCAGGGCTTCCACTACATCGCCTTAGCAGGCGATCCCCGCTTACCGCCACTGCTGCTGATGCATGGCAGCAGCATGGACGAGACGGAACTGATACCGCTCGCCGCGGAGGCTGCACCCGATCATCCGGTCATATCACTGCGCGGTGGCATCGCTTGGGAAGGCGGCTATGCCTTCTTCCGGCGCAATAGCGACCGGACGCTGGATGTTGCAGATCTTGCTGTTCAGACCGAACGGATTCATTCGTTCCTCAGCACTGCCATCAAAACCCAGCTCATATCCGGGCCGCCTATCGTGCTCGGTTTCTCGAACGGCGCGATCATGGCCGCATCGCTGCTCATGCACGATCCGGCCTGCGCACTCGGCGCCGTCCTGATCCGTCCGCTATCTCCCGCACCTGACGCAGCCCTGCCACCGATGGCGGCAAAGCCGATCCTGATCCTCGGCGGTGTAGACGATGATCGCCGCCAGCCCGAGGATGCCGCAAAATCCGTGCAGCAATTCCAAGCTGCCGGCGCGAAAGTCGAATTTCAGATTTCGCCAACGGGCCATGGCCTCCACGAGGGCGAACCCGGCATCATCAAGCGATGGCTGGAGACCGAGACCTTTTCCCTTGTCGCAGAAGACCTGCACCGCTAAGGACATCGGACTTTCGATAAAAGCAGGTTTCAACCCATGGCAAAATCCGACAACGATCTCACTCAGGTGCCTTGGGCAAACCCCGTGCTGCTGGCGCTCGAGGAGCCCGGCCAATATGTGACGATCGGCACCACGCAGGCCGCCTCCTGGGCGATGATCGAGGACTGGCCGACCGAGGATGGCCCGGCGCTCGACAAGGCGCTGCTGATCTGCGCCGACGTCATCAAGGGCAAGGCTAGCAACGAACAGGCCCGTAACGCCTTCATCGCTGCGGCTGTTGAAGCCGGCATCGATATCAAGAAATAAGCCGCCTCAGGGCACGCGGCCCCGGCAGGCCCATGCGACATTGGCAAAGGATCGCGGACCGTCGGGCCGCCCGGCTTCGTAGGCATCGCGTACCGCAGCATCGACCTGCGCCCTCTCCGCGCCGTCGAGCTTGCCCACAAATGCGCCGAGCGGCCCTTCCCCCGCTGCAATCGGCCCCCAGTAGTCGTCGAAATTTTCGTAATTCATGCGGATCATGAGCTGCGTCTCCTCGACATCGAGAAGCCCGCCTTCGATGAAAGCCCGCTTCATTTCGCCGGGCTGTATCATCGGCTGGAAGCAGTAGCGGCTGCGAAGCTGGCGTCCGGCCTCGCTGAGCGCCGCGACCGTATCGATCATCATCCGCATGCCCGCCATGCCGCCGAGATGATCCCAGACGACGGCCGCAACGGTGCCGCCGGGCCGCGTGACCCGGCGCATTTCGCCGATCGCCTTCTTTGCCTCGGGAATGAAATGCAGGACGAGCAATGCCAGCGCGCGATCGAAGCTCGCGGTCTCGAAAGGCAATGCGCAGGCATCGGCCTGCCGTATGGTGATCCGCGGATCATTGTTCCGCCGCAGCGCCTCCTCGACGAAGACGGATGAGAAATCGATCGCCTCTATCGCCTGGATACGCCGGGAATGGGCAAGTGCGAAGGTCAGGCTGCCGGTGCCGCAGCCGACATCGACAATGCGATCACCATCCTCAACACCCGCAAAATCGATGAATGGCAGCGCGAGTTTCTGGCTCCAGCGCCCCATCAGCTGTTCGTATCCCGATGCCTTGTGGACATTGAAACTCGAGGACATCGCCGCCTCCATCAGCTGCCAGCATGGTAGTCCCCGACCCCACCGTTGCCAAGCACGGACCACGCCGCCCGCCTTCACGAAGCTGCACCAGTTCGAAACAGATCGTGCTTTGGAGCGCCAATACCGTTAACGAAACCCGTTCAGCATTCGCTAAGCGCCGGCTGCTATAGCAAGCTTACGGAAGTGTGGGGAATACCGGCTGATGAACATCTCGAGCATCATGAATACCGCGTCGTCGGGCATGCGCGCGCAGACCAACCGTTTCGCCGCCACCGCCAACAATGTCGCCAATCTTAACACGCCGGGCTACAGCCGTATCGATCCCTCGACGATGACGACGGATGAAGGTCAGCCGGCCGATCTCGCCACCGAGATGACGGACATGATGCAGTCGGCACAGGGCTACAAGGCGAATGCGATCGTCTTCGAAACCGGCGCCGATCTCTGGCAACTGCTCGCCACCATCAAGCGCGACTGATTTCAGCCGAATAGATTGACCGCGGCATAGCCGAGAATGGCGCCGCCGAAGCCGATGATCAGCCATCCTGATATGCGGCGGATCAGCAGCGTCACGTCGCGCGAGATCCGGTCCCGTGCCAGATTGACCGCGGCGCTGAGCAGCGTCCACCACACCATCGCACCCGCAAAGACGCCAACGACGATCGCCGCCGTTTCCATCGGCGTATTGCCATCCACCAGTCCGAGACCGGCAAACAAACCGCCGAAAGAGAGCAGCGCGCCGGGATTGGAGATTGCCAGCAGGAAGGTCGAGGCGATCGTGCGGAAGAGGTTCCCTGCCCCCATTTCGCGCGCAGCCGCCGGCGGCGTCACGAGATCGCGGATGCCGAGAAAGACCAGCAGCAGGCCGCCAACCGCCGCGATCGGCAGCGAATAGGCATCGACGACATTGGACACCATCGCCAGACCCGCCGCAGCGACCAGCGCGTAGACGGAATCCCCGAGCGCCGCCCCGATACCGATTGCAGCACCCGAGGCGAATCCGCGGTTCAGGCTGCGGTCAATGCAAAGCGTCGCAATCGGCCCCGGCGGTATCGTGATGACGAGACCGAGCAGAGCGCCTTTGGCAAACAGCAGAAGCAGCGTTTCGATGATCATGCCTGAGAGATGTTACGCCGCCGCGATCGGACAACTGCAAAAAGAAAAAGCCGCCATCGCTGGCGGCCTGTTGGTGGCCATGAGACCGCGCATCAATGCGAAGCGGTCACCACGGGATTTCCCTGGGCGGCAAGAGCCGCGAGATCGGCAGGCTTCAGTTCGACGGATTCGCCGCAGCCGCAGGCCGATGTCTGGTTCGGGTTGGTGAAGGTGAAGCCGGAGCGCAGCGTCGTCTGCTCGAAGCCGAGCTGGGTGCCGAGCAGATAAAGCACGGCCGAGGGCTCGATCCAGACGCTTGCGCCATCGCGCTCGATCAGGTCGTCCTTCGGGTTGGGCTCGGTCACCATGTCGATGGTATATTCCATCCCGGCGCAGCCGCCCTTCTTGATGCCGACGCGAATGCCCTTGGCGTCCGGTCCAGCACCGCCGACGATCGCCTTCACGCGATCGGCCGCTTCCTGCGTCATGCTCATTACTGCAAAGCCCATCGGCTCATTCTCCTTACGCACACGGATTGAAGGTCCGGTGTTTCATGAATCAAATGTAGTGCCAGTGGCTTAACCGATCAATACCAGCCGCCAATTAGTACCAGCCGACGGCGACCTGCGCCTCTTCCGACATACGATCAGGCGTCCACGGCGGATCGAAGGTCATTTCGACCTCGACGCCCGACACGCCTTCCACGGCACCAACGGCGTTTTCGACCCAGCCGGGCATCTCGCCGGCCACCGGGCAACCGGGTGCCGTCAGCGTCATCATGATCTTGACCATGCGGTCGTCTTCGATATCGATCTTGTAGATCAGACCGAGTTCGAAGATATCGGCCGGAATTTCCGGGTCGTAGACCGTCTTCAGCGCGCCGATCACGTCGTCGCTGAGACGCGCCAGCTCTTCCGCCGGAATGCTCGAATGCACGATACCCTCGCGCACGTCGGTCTTCTGTTCGCTGTCATCAAGGCTCATTACGGTATCCTCAAGCAAAGAACTTGCGCGCATATTCCAGCGCATCGGCCAAGGCATCGACCTCGGCGCGGGTATTATACATGGCGAATGACGCACGGCATGTGGAGGTCACGCCGAAGCGTTTCAAGAGCGGCATGGCGCAATGCGTGCCGGCGCGAACCGCAACACCACGCCGATCGATAACCGTCGAGACGTCATGGGCATGCAGGCCTGCAAGCTCGAAGGAGAAAATGCCGCCCTTGCCCGGCGCATTGCCGATGACCCGCAGCGAATTGACTTCGCGCAGCCGCTCGGTCGCATAGGCCGTCAGATCCGCCTCGTGGCGCGCGATCGCCTCGCGGCCGACTTTTTCCATGTAATCCAGTGCATAGCCGAGACCGATCGCCTGAACGATCGGCGGCGTGCCGGCCTCGAAACGATGCGGCGGCTCATTATACGTGACGTTGCCTTCGGTGACCTCGAAGATCATCTCGCCGCCGCCCTGGAACGGGCGCATCTCGCGAAGGCGATCCTTCTTGCCGTAGAGGACGCCGATCCCCGACGGACCGTAGAGCTTGTGGCCGGTCATCACATACCAGTCGCAGTCGATATCCTGCACATCAACAGGCATATGGACGGCGCTCTGCGATCCGTCGAGCAGTACCGGAATACCGCGCTCGTGGGCGATGCGGCAGATTTCCTTGACCGGAACGATAGTGCCGAGCGCATTCGACATATGGGTGATGGCAACGAGCTTGGTGCGCTCAGTCAGGCTCTTTTCGAAAGCCTCGATATGGAAAGCGCCGTCGTCATCGACATCAACCCAGACCAGCTTGGCGCCCTGGCGCTCGCGGATGAAATGCCAGGGAACGATGTTGGAGTGATGCTCCATGATCGAAACGACGATCTCGTCGCCCTCGCCGATCTTCGGCATGCCCCAGCCGTAAGCGACCGTATTGATCGCCTCGGTGGACGACTTGGTGAAGACGATATCATCGACCGAAGGCGCATTCAGGAAGCGCCGCACCTTTTCGCGCGCAGCTTCATAGGCCTCGGTTGCGGCATTCGACAGGAAATGCAGACCGCGATGCACATTGGCATATTCGTTCGAATAGGCATGCGTCACCGCGTCGATGACGGCCTGCGGCTTCTGGGCCGACGCGCCGTTGTCGAGATAGACCAGCGGCTTGCCATACACTTCCTTCGCCAGGATCGGGAAATCCCTGCGAATGGCTTCGACGTCATACGTGGTTACGGGCGTTGTCTGGTCCATTTTCAGACCCTTTCATGTCGCTCCTTAGAGGAGCTACCGCAGAAGGTTTTGGTTTCGCAGCCGTTACCGCCTGCGCTACGTCATCCTCGGGCCTGTCCCGAGGATCTATCCACGTCTACGTTTCTGAACCGGCTTAGATCCTCGGGACAAGCCCGAGGATGACGGAGGAGAGATTGTCCTCCGCCAGCGCCCTCAGGCGTGCTTTTCAAGCCAGGCGGAGATGATGCCTTCCAGGGCATCCACCAGAGCCTCGTCCTCCAGTTCCTCGACGATTTCGGCAACGAAGGCGTTGACGAGCATCGCCCGCGCCTTGTTCTCCGGAATGCCGCGAGCCATCAGGTAGTAGAGGTGGTTGCTGTCGATATCGGCAACCGTCGCACCGTGGCCGCACTGCACGTCGTCGGCGAAGATCTCAAGTTCCGGCTTGACGGAGAACTCGGCATCATCGGACATCAGCAGCGTGTTGCAGGCCATCTTGGCGTCGGTCTTCTGCGCGTCCGGGGCAACCCGGATCATGCCCTGGAACACGCCCTTGGCGCGATCGAAGACGACGTTGCGGATGATCTCGGTCGAACCGGTATTCGGCACGTTATGGCCGAGAACCATGGTGACGTCCGTATGGGTTTCGCCGCCGAGCAGGTTGATTCCGCGCAGCGTCAGATCGGAACCCTCGCCCGTCGCCTTGATATGCAGCTCCTGACGCACCAGCTTGCCGCCGGCATTGATGACGAAAAGCTTGAGCTTCGCGTCAGCGCCGAGATCGATGCGGATCTGGCCGAGATGCGTGTCGTCACCACCCTGCTGCTGCAGGATGATCCAGGTCAGTTCCGAGCCGTCACCGATCGTGATGTCACTGACATGGGACACGAGCGCCGCATCAGGGGTCACCGACAGGTGACGCTCGATGACGGTGCCCTTGACGCCGGCGCCGAAGGTGACCGGAAGACGCGTATGGATCTGGCCGCCGGCATGGACGATATCGATCTCGAGCGGCTGCTCCAGTTCGGTTTCGGACGGAATGTCGATCACATAGCCGTCGCGCACGAAGCTGCCGTTGATCCGGCCAACCGCATCGTCGGCGCCAAGCGCGCCGAGAGAGGTCGCAGCCGAACCATCGAGCAGGCTCTGGGCATAGCTCGAAATCTCGATGCCGCCGACCGAAGCCTTGGCATCGACATGGCCCTGGACGATCGAAAGCACCGAAGAACCCTCGACGAGCGGCTTCACCGTCTTCGAGGCAGCATCACCGGCAACGGCCGGTATGGCGCGCAGCAGGTTCTTCAGATCGGTATAGTGCCAGGCCTCGACGCGGCGCGTCGGCAGGCCGGACTTCTTGATGTCGTCGAGCAGGCGGTCGCGCGTCGCGGTGACCGCGCCGTCGCCCGGCAGCTCGCCGAACTGATTGTTGAAAGCCTCGATGAGCGCAGCTTCCGCGGCGGTCAGGCGGCTCGTGGTCTGCATGTTCATGGACACGTCCTTTCCGCCTTAATCAGGCTGCCGCTCCGATGATGTCGGCATAACCGTTGGCTTCCAGCTCATGTGCCAGCGTCTTGTCGCCCGACTTGATCACCTGGCCCTTGTAGAGAACGTGAACGGTGTCGGGAACGATGTAGTCGAGCAGGCGCTGGTAGTGGGTGATGACGATCACGGCGCGATCAGGCGAACGCAGCGCGTTGACGCCGTCGGCAACGATCTTCAAGGCGTCGATGTCGAGACCGGAGTCGGTTTCGTCGAGCACGCAGAGCTGCGGCTGCAGCAGCGCCATCTGCAGGATCTCGGCGCGCTTCTTTTCACCGCCGGAGAAACCGACGTTCAGCGGGCGCTTCAGCATGTCAGGGTTGATCTGCAGCTTGGCGGCAGCGTCCTTGACGAGGCGCATGAAGTCAGGCGTCTT
Organism: Rhizobium sp. BG4; assembly: GCF_016864575.1. Classification (NCBI taxonomy): domain Bacteria; kingdom Pseudomonadati; phylum Pseudomonadota; class Alphaproteobacteria; order Hyphomicrobiales; family Rhizobiaceae; genus Rhizobium; species Rhizobium sp. BG4. The sequence goes on along the minus strand of NZ_CP044125.1, from coordinate 3,869,200 downwards.
CAGTTCTTCTTCGCCGCGAGCCTTGCGCTGCTCGTTCATCGCCACCTTGAGGAACTGCATCGTGGCAACGCCCGGGATTTCGACCGGATACTGGAAGGCCAGGAAAATGCCCTTCGAAGCGCGCTCGGCTGCGTCGAGCTCGAGAATGCTCTCGCCGTTATAGAGGATGTCACCCTCGGTGACTTCATAGTCTTCGCGGCCCGACAGGATGTAGGAGAGCGTCGACTTGCCCGAGCCGTTCGGGCCCATGATAGCGGCAATCTCGCCAGCCTTCACCGTCAGGTTCAGGCCACGGATGATCTCGGTGCCGTCTTCGGCGATACGGGCGTGCAGGTTTTTGATTTCAAGCATGTTCTTGTTCCATAAAAGCGTTCGGAAACGGGCGCGCCCAACCGCGCCCTCGAATAATCAATGCAGAGACAGCGTCAGCCGACAGACCCCTCAAGCGAGATGCTGATCAGCTTTTGCGCTTCGACGGCGAATTCCATCGGCAACTCCTGCAGGACTTCCTTGACGAAGCCGTTGACGATCAGGGCGATCGCCGCTTCGGTTGGGATGCCGCGCTGCAGGCAGTAGAAAAGCTGGTCTTCGGAGATCTTCGAGGTGGTCGCCTCGTGCTCGAACTGCGCGGTCGAGTTCTTCGCCTCGATGTAAGGCACCGTGTGGGCGCCGCACTTGTCGCCGATCAGCAGCGAGTCGCACTGCGTGAAGTTGCGGGCGTTCGACGCCTTGCGGTGAGCCGAGACCTGGCCGCGATAGGTGTTCTGCGAAACGCCGGCGGCAATACCCTTCGAGACGATGCGGCTCGACGTGTTCTTGCCGAGATGGATCATCTTGGTGCCGGAATCGATCTGCTGGTGACCGTTGGAGACGGCGATCGAGTAGAATTCGCCTCGGGAGTCATCGCCGCGCAGGATGCAGGACGGGTACTTCCAGGTGATCGCCGAACCGGTTTCGACCTGCGTCCACGAAATCTTCGAACGGTCGCCGCGGCAATCGCCACGCTTGGTCACGAAGTTGTAGATGCCGCCCTTGCCCTGGGCGTCGCCCGGGTACCAGTTCTGAACGGTCGAATACTTGATCTCGGCATCATCGAGAGCAACGAGCTCGACGACAGCCGCATGCAGCTGGTTTTCGTCGCGCTGTGGCGCGGTGCAGCCCTCGAGGTAGGAAACGTAGGCGCCTTCCTCGGCGATGATCAGCGTGCGCTCGAACTGGCCGGTGTTCTTCTCGTTGATGCGGAAGTAGGTCGACAGTTCCATCGGGCAGCGAACGCCCTTCGGCACGAAGACAAACGAGCCGTCGGTGAAGACGGCCGAGTTCAGCGTCGCATAGTAGTTGTCGGAGGTCGGAACGACCGAACCCAGATACTTCTGAACCAGTTCCGGATGCTCGCGGATCGCTTCGGAGATCGACATGAAGATAACGCCGGCCTTCTTCAGCTCTTCCTTGAAGGTGGTGACGACGGAGACGCTGTCGAAGACGGCATCGACGGCGATCCGCGGCTTCTCGACGCCGGCCAGGATTTCCTGTTCCTTCAGGGGAATGCCGAGCTTCTCGTAGACCTTGAGGATTTCAGGATCGACTTCATCAAGCGACTTCGGACCCGGCGTGCTCTTCGGCGCGGCGTAATAGTGAATGTCGTTGAAATCGATCTTCGGGTAATCGACGCGCGCCCAGTTCGGCTCTTCCATCGTCAGCCAGCGCTTGTAGGCTTCCAAGCGCCACTCGAGCATCCATTCCGGCTCCTGCTTCTTGGCGGAGATGAAGCGGATGATATCTTCGGACAGGCCCTTGGGTGCCTTGTCCATTTCGATGATGGTCTCGAAACCGTATTTGTACTGATCGACGTCGATCTCGCGGACGCGATCAACCGTTTCTTGTACGGCTGGCATGTCGTTCTCCAATCTCGCCGGCTAAAGGTCCGGCAGGCTGTCGTGCGGGCAATTTTCTGATTGCCCCTTATGTAGTGGGCCAAAAGGGCCTTTTCAGCCCTGATGGCAAGCGGAAATTTCCGTTTCCGCAATTTTGTGAGACGGTCAGGCCGCCTCCCCGGCCGGCCTGCGCCGTCCGGCAATTTTTCCGAAGGCGGCAAGCGCCCGGTCGATATCCTCGCCGCTGGTCGCAAAGCCGAGCGAAATGCGCAGCGCGCCGAGCTTCGGGTCATGGCCCATGGCAACGAGGACATGGCTTTCGCCGACCTTGCCGGAGGAGCACGCAGAGCCCGCCGAAAGCGCCACACCTTCGAGATCGAAAGCGATCTGGCCGGTCTCGGCCTTCAGGCCCGGCAGCGTGAAGAACGTCGTGTTCGACACACGCGGACCATCGGCGCCGTAGATCACCACATCGGGTGCCGCTGCCCGCATGCCGCTTTCCAGCCGCGCCTGCAAGGCCGCAATCCGGCCGTTCCGTTCGCTGAAATCCGATCGCGCCTGTGCGGCAGCCGCGCCGAAGCCGATGACGGCGAGCGAATTCTCGGTCCCCGACCGGTGACCCTTTTCCTGCCCGCCGCCATGGATCAGCGGCTTCGGCATCAGGATCTCGCCGCGCGACACCAGAGCGCCGGCGCCCTTGGGCCCGCCGAGCTTGTGCGACGACAGGATCAGAAAGTCGGCGCCGAGCGCATTGATATCGATCTCGATCCGCCCTGCGGCCTGCACGGCATCGACGACGAGAAGGCCGCGATGCGCCTTGACGATCTCGGCTGCCTCGCGAACCGGCTGGACGATCCCAGTCTCGTTATTGACGAGCATGATCGCCACCATCGGCAGACCGGATGAGGCATCGTGACCGGCAAGCAGGCCCTGAAGCGCCGCAAGATCGACGGTACCATCCGACGTCACCGGAATCTCGGTGGTCTTTTCCTTTGGGAAGCGTCCACCCTCGCGAATGGCGGGATGCTCGACGGCGCTGTAATAGAGATGACCGACCGCGAGCGGCGTGCGCCCCATGCGAAATTCCGGCGTCAGCACCATATTGGCGGCTTCGGTCGCACCGCTCGTCAGAATGACATGCGCGGGCTCGGCCCCGACAAGGGCGGCAACCTCGCGACGCGCGCCTTCAATTGCGGCGCGAACGGCACGTCCCTCGCCATGCACGGAATTGGGGTTGCCGAACAGATCCATAGCGCGCAAAACTGCTTCGCGCACTGCGGGATGCAGCGGCGATGTCGCGTTCCAGTCAAGATAAAGGCGGGGCGGCGCCATGATCTCAAGTCCTGCGCTTGGTTTCTGCTTCGGTGGTCCGGCTCATTTTTCTTGAAATTTCCGCCGGGCTTGCCTTATGACACTTTCACACTGCGTGGCGTGCCATGCAAAGTTTCGAATTGTTCTAAACTGCGTTTTAGAAAAGCTGACAACGTCCGTCAAGTCTGCGCAGTCCGAACGCGAAAATAAAACCCGGAGTACCGATGCCCGAAGTCATTTTCAACGGCCCTGCCGGCCGTCTTGAAGGCCGCTACCAGCCCTCCAAGGAAAAAAGCGCACCGATTGCCCTCATCCTGCACCCGCACCCGCAGTTCGGCGGCACGATGAACAACCAGATCGTCTACCAGCTCTTCTACATGTTCCAGAAGCGCGGGTTCACGACACTGCGCTTCAATTCCGCGGAATCGGCCGCAGCCAGGGTGAATTCGACCACGGCGCCGGCGAGCTCTCGGATGCCGCCTCGGCGCTCGACTGGGTGCAGAGCCTGCATCCCGATTCGAAGACCTGCTGGGTTGCCGGCTACTCCTTCGGCTCCTGGATCGGCATGCAGCTCCTGATGCGCCGCCCGGAGATCGAAGGCTTCATGTCGATCGCTCCGCAGCCGAACACCTACGACTTCTCGTTCCTGGCGCCCTGCCCGTCCTCCGGCCTGATCATCAACGGCGAACAGGACAAGGTTGCCCCGGAAAAAGACGTCAACGGCCTCGTCGAGAAGCTGAAGACGCAGAAGGGTATTCTGATCACCCACCGCACTGTTCCGGGCGCCAACCACTTCTTCAACGGCCAGGTCGAGCCGCTGATGGCCGAGTGCGAGGACTACCTCGACCGCCGCCTGAACGGCGAACTGGTGCCGGAACCGGCCGCCAAGCGTATTCGCTAAGCCTTGATATCGCTGGCGCCGATCTCGAAGGTCGGCGCCACGAAGCCATCGATCAGCCTCGGCTCGATCTCCCGCATGCCGGCTTTGCGCAGCACGTGCTGGGAAGCAAAATTCTCCGGATGCGTGAAGGCGATCAAGCGGTCGCTGAAGCCCTTGCCGAGGAACCAGGCGATCAGTCCCCGCGCCGCCTCCGTCGCATAGCCCTTTCCCCATTCGTCCTCATTGAATGCGTAGCCGAGCTCGAACTCGCGCGCCTCCTCGTCATGCAGAGATATCCCGGCACGGCCGACAAAGCGCCCGTCGCTCTTGGCCACGACCTTGTATTTCGTCGTGCCGTCATCATCCTGTTCGTCGATCCACTGCTCGATGCGCGACTGGCAGCGTTCCATCGTCCAAGGCAGGCCACCCGACATGAAGCGGCTCGTCGCCAGCGTCGAATGCAGGGCATGAACCAATGGTGCCTCGTCCGGCTGCCACATCAGGAACTGCAGCCGCTCCGTCTCAAGGATCGTTTGCATCGATAGCCTCCGTCAGCACACCACCGCTCACCGCTTCCCGGACACCCGTCGTGCCCGGATAGGTCAACGGCAGCCCCTCGAGCGAGCGCACGGCCAGATAAGCCCAAGCCTCCGCCTCCATCGCGTCGCCGTTGAAACCGGCTTCTTCCGCCGAAATCACCGTCGCCCGATGCTCTGCAGCCAGCTGCGCAAGATCGCGCATGATCACCCTGTTCAGCCGTCCGCCACCGCAGATCACATAGAGCGCCGGCATCACCGGCAGGTGACCGGCCGATTTGATGATCGATGCCGCCGCCACATAGGCAAGCGTGCGCGCGCCATCAGCAAGCTCCGCATCCCGTCCCTGCGGCGGCAGGAAATCGTTGCGGTCGAGCGATCGCCGTTTTGCCGCGGTAAAGAACGGGCTTGCGAGATAACGCTCGGCCAGCTCGCTGACGACATGGCCCTCGGAAGCGATCATGCCACCCTGATCGAAGGGTATCCCGGCATGGGCCTCCACCCACTGATCGATCAGCGTGTTGCCGGGGCCGCTGTCATAGGCGATCACCGTACCATCGGCGCCGACATAGGTCAGGTTGGAGATACCGCCGATATTGACGAAACAGACCGGCATCTTCGCATTGCTGATATTGGCGGCCAGCGCAGCGTGATAGGCAGGCACGAGCGGCGCGCCCTGGCCGCCATGAACCATATCGTTCGCCCGCATGTCGTAAACCGTCGCAATACCGGTCTCGCGGGCGAGAAGTGCGCCGTCGCCAATCTGAACGGTCAAGGCCTCGTCCGGCCGGTGCAGGACGGTCTGACCGTGAAAGCCGAGAACATCGATAGCGCCGGCCTCCATTGCATTCTGTTGCAAAAACTCCCTAACGGCAGCTGCGTGCCGCTGCGTAAGCTCCCGTTCGATGGCCGCGAGATCGCCCGGCCGTTCCTGCCGGTTCTTGATCGCCTTCGCCTGCTCGAGTGCCGTTTTCAGCCGTTCGCGAAAAGCCGGATCGTAGGAAACGCCGAGAAACGGCCCGCGCTCGACGAAGCCGTCGCCGTCCGTCCGCAGCAATGCCACATCGATCCCATCCATCGACGTGCCGCTCATCAGGCCGATCGCGGTTCTCACTCCGGGCATGCTTCCTCCAAAAACTGTGCCGCCGAATAGTGCACTTTCGGCAAAACAGTGCTAAACGCGCCGCGGCGCTTCAACAAGTGCCGATCTCAATTCCCTCCGAAGCCTCAAGAGACGAAGTCATGTCCGAGTTCAAATCCGATTTCCTGCGCACACTGAAAGAGCGCGGCTTCATTCATCAGGTCTCCGATGAATCCGGCCTCGACGATCTGCTCGCCAAGGAAACCGTGACGGCCTATATCGGCTTCGATCCGACGGCGCCGAGCCTTCATGCCGGCTCGCTGATCCAGATCATGATGCTGCACTGGTTCCAGGCAACCGGCCACCGCGCCATCTCGCTGATGGGCGGCGGTACCGGCATGGTCGGCGATCCCTCCTTCAAGGAAGAGTCGCGCCAGCTGATGACGGTCGACACGATCGAGAGCAACATCGCTTCCATCAAGCGCGTCTTCTCGAACTACCTCACCTATGGTGAAGGTCCGAAGGACGCCCTGATGATCAACAATGCTGAATGGCTGCGTTCGATCAACTACCTCGAATTCCTGCGCGATGTCGGCCGCCATTTCTCGGTCAACCGCATGCTGTCCTTCGACAGCGTCAAGACGCGCCTGGATCGCGAGCAGTCGCTCTCCTTCCTCGAATTCAACTACATGATCCTGCAGGCCTACGACTTCGTCGAACTGGCCAAGCGTTACGACTGCCGTCTGCAGATGGGTGGTTCGGATCAGTGGGGCAACATCGTCAACGGTATCGACCTCGGTCACCGCATGGGGACACAGCAGCTTTACGCGCTGACCTCGCCGCTGCTGACGACCGCATCCGGTGCCAAGATGGGCAAGTCGGCGACCGGCGCTGTCTGGCTGAACGCCGATATGCTCTCGGCCTACGATTTCTGGCAGTACTGGCGCAACACCGAGGACGCCGACGTATCGCGCTTCCTCAAGCTCTACACGACGCTGCCGATGGACGAGATCGCCCGCCTCTCGGCGCTGGCCGGTTCGGAGATCAACGAGGTCAAGAAGATCCTCGCGACGGAAGTCACCGCCATTCTGCACGGCCGCGCCGCTGCGGAGCAGGCCGCGGAAACCGCCCGCAAGACCTTCGAGGAAGGCGCTCTATCCGACAACCTTCCGTCGGTCGAAATTCCGGCTGCCGAACTCGATGCCGGCCTCGGCCTGCTGTCGCTCATCGTCCGCGCCGGCCTCGCCGCGTCCAATGGCGAAGCACGCCGCCACGTCCAGGGCGGTGCCGTGCGCATCAACGATCAGGCGATCAGCGACGAACGCACGGTGATCGGCAGTGCCGAGATCACCGCTGATGGCGTGATCAAGCTGTCGCTTGGCAAGAAGAAGCACATCCTGATCCGCCCCGCTGCCTGAGCGGTCCGGATAATCTGATTGAAAGGAAGCCGGCCACGCGCCGGCTTTTTTTTATTGAAACTCGAAGATGTTGCGGAAGACGCCAGGGGCGATGATCGACAGCGGGTTGATCTGCAGGTTCGGCTTGTCGAACTTGCCGGTCAGCTTGAAGGTGATGCCGATCAGGCCGCGGTCGGTACCGTTGCCGAGAATGATGCCGATGACCGGCAGTTCGGCGAATAGCCGGTTCAGACCGTAAGCCGGCATGAAGGTGCCCGTCATGTCCATATTGCCCTTGGCATCGCGGATCACGCCCTGGAAGGTCGCGCCGATCTGCTCGCCGCGCACCACGCCGTTCTCGATGGTGACGGTACCGCCCTGCGAGACGATACGGGCAAAGCCGCGCTGGAAGCGTTGCGCCGAAGTATCGATCTCGCGCTTCACGGCAGCATTCAGGCTTCGCTGATCCTTGCCGACGGGGGTTGCCACGATCGACCGCAGCCGGTCTTCGTTGACGATCTGGAAGCGTCGCACATCCGCCGAGCCGTCCCAGCCGCGCGGGCCGAAACGCACGGTCATGTTGAGCAGACCGCCGCGCATATGCTTGTAGAAATCGGCAAAGCGCGACACCGATCCGGCATCACCCGTCGTGATATTCAGAACGCGCCCGTCCTTCATCTGCGTCACGACGGCCTCGCCGCTGTCGGTGACACCGGAGAGGTTCAGCACCTGCAATTCGCCGTCGCGCATCATGTAGAGCGCATCGAGGCCGCGCACGCGTTCGTCGTTGAAGCCGACGATCTGGCCGAGCTTGGCGCGCACGGTGATATCACCGCCCTTGCTGTCGCCGCCGCCATCGTCGCCGCTGCCGTTCTGGCCGTTTTTCAGCCGCGCCAGGATCGGCCGTGCATCGGCCGTATCGCCAGAGACAGAAACGTCGAAAACGCCCTTGCTGCGGCGGATCGAGATGGCGAAATCGTCGAGCGACGAGAGTTTGACGCTGTCGAAATCGGCAGATGTCAGCCCGCCCTTCGCGACGTTCAGCGATCCGCTGGCACCAAAGCCGTCGCCCTTGAGCTTGAAATTCTTGACCTGCGTATTCTCTGCAGGACCGGAGACCTCGAACGTCGCCTCGGCCGGGATGCCGCTGCCTTTCGCCCAGCCAACCCAGGGCAACTGCAGGGCGGCGCGCGACAGGTCGAGATCGACGGACTGCCGCTCTTCGTCGATCCGCGTCAGCTCGACCTTGATGCTGCCGTCGATGATATCCGACAGGCCCGGCAGCAGCTTCTCGCGCTGGTCGTTGGTCAGCGTCGCCGTAATGACGCGCTGCGGGGTGATGCCCGAATTCTTCTCGACCGGTTCCAGCAGCGAAATCTCCGCCGGCACGCCATCGATCTGCCCCTTGCCGTCGAGCGTCACCTGCTTCGGATCGGCATTGAGCGTCCCGTCCAAATTGGTGATCTTGCGCCCGGAGATCGGCTTGCCGACATCGACGCCGGAAAGCTGCATCGAAGCCTTCCAGTCCGGCGGCGGTGGATTCTGGGCGCTGACCAGGCCGAAGCGAGCCTGCACAGTGGCATTGATCTTGCCGCTCAGGTCCTGTGGCGCCAACCCGGCGCGTTGCAGCACCTGGATCGGCTTGTAGGTGAGAAGCTCACCCACGGCGTCAGCTGAGCCCGATATGCCGAGCTGCATCTCCGCCATCAGCGGCTTGTCATAGGTCGACGGCAGCACGAAGCTGCCAGCACCGAGATTGACCGAACGCCCGGAGGCAAAGAACGACGTGCCGCTCTTGATCGAGATCGTCGCCCGCGGCCCCTTCAGGTCGAAATGCGCCGAAGTATCGCGGATCGGCGGGATTTCGCCGGCGACATTCATCCGGGCATTGGCGATATCGAAGGCGATTTTGATCTGGTTCTCGTCGAGCTTCAGCCCCTTGCCGACGGCCTCATCGAGGCGTCCGAAGGGAATGAAGACGGAAATCGAGGCGTCAGCGACCGTGCCGCCGAACAGGTTCTTCAGCACCCAGTCACGGGCCTTCGGCGCCATCCAGAACGGCCAGAGCTGCTTGATCGCCGCCGTCTGCAATTGCTGCGACTGGCCGACGAAGCTGATCTCCGGCGAAACGTCGCCGAATTTCGCATGCAGCGAGCCATAGAGCTGTCCGAGCGGTGTCGATACGGTGATGCCGGGGAACTGCAGCTCCTTGGTCGCGACCATGAAGCGGCCGCTCGTCTGGATATCGAACGGCACCGGCTGCTCGCCGGATCCGACGGGAGAGGCGCTGCCGCCGCTGACGAGGAGATCGATGCCGAAGCCCTTGCCGGCTGTCGGATCCAGCCGGTCGAGGTCGATCAGGCCGCCGTTGAAGGGAACGGTCGTCGCGCCGAATTGCCCCTGCGACCGGGCGATCTCAATCGTCTCCTTCTTGAAATCGTAATTCAGATTGATCTGGCCGCCACTCAACTGCTGCTGGTCGCCATCGACATAGATCAGCCCCGGCGCCAGCGTCACGCCGGTCGTCAACGACGGATCGGTGCCCTCGCCGTCCCTGACAGCCGAAATGTTTATATCGGCGAAAGCGTTGATGCCCTGGCGGATCTCACCCAGCACGTTTCGCTTGATGGCAAACGGCGTCAGGTCGGCATGGCTGAGCTTGGCGGTGAAGCGCTGGGTCTTGTCGCCCAGCCTCTCCGCCTGAACGTCGAGCGTCGCCGGCTGGCCGTTGATGGCGATTTCGCCGGTCAGCTGCAGCGAATGATCGGTCGGCCGGGCAAAGACGAGATCGTCGATGACGAGCGACACCGGTCCGTTGGCGGTATCGGCCAGCTTGACGTTGATTCCCGAGATGCGAACGCTGTCCGTGCCGCCGCGCTGCGCGAAACTGTCGAACAGGTCGAGATGCGAGAATGCCGATTCGAGCGCTTGGGGCACTTCGTCGACGCGAAGATTGTCGAGCTTGATGGGATTGCCGGCGGGCAGCAGCGCCGTATCGAGCGCGATATCCTCCGCCTCGACATCGGTGATCGCGATCCGCCCGCGAAACAGCGCCAGCGGATCGAGCGCCATGCGCATCGCTTCGACGGTCGACAGATGTTCGCCGCTCTGCTGATCGATCAGGTTGACGTTGCGGGCCTCCAGCGCCAGCCGCAGGCCGGAGGTGAAGCGCACTACCGTCGAGCCGACTTCGGCCTTGTAGCGCGGCCCCATCGCGTTGTTCAGCGCCATTTGCGCCTGTTTCGACAGCGCGGTGTCGATCATGCCACTTTCGATCACGCCGACGATCGCGGCAATGATGATGAAGAGGAGAGCACAGCAGGCGCCGGTCCAGCCGGCGGTGCGCCGCAGCCGCGAGCGCGGCGGCGGGCAATGCACGATCATCGGGTCCTCGGCTTGCGCCGAGGGGAGTTCATGCAAAGCGACGATGTCTTTCTTGCGAAACGTAACCTTTTCGCCGCGGATGGCCGACATACGCCTTGGGTAACTCCTTGAATTCTTATTTTCCGGTCTAGCTCGCCGGATACTCGCCCAATATATATCGGCCAGGTTCAGTGTCACTCATAAACCCGGCAAAAGAAAGGTTTCCACATGGCGGATATCGGTATCGGCGCCGAAGCCCCGGACTTCAACCTCCCGCGTGATGGCGGCGGCCGCGTATCGCTGACGGAATTCAAAGGCAAGCCTCTGGTTCTGTTCTTCTATCCCAAGGATGACACGGCAGGCTGCACGGCCGAATCGATCGGCTTCACCGAGCTCGCCGCCGAGTTTGAAAAGGCAGGTGCGGCGCTCGTCGGCATGTCGCCTGATTCGGTCAAATGCCACGACCGTTTCATCAAGAAACATAACCTTGCCGTCGCGCTCGCATCGGATGAGGAAAGGACCGTGCTGCAAGCCTATGGCGTCTGGAAACAGAAGAGCATGTACGGCCGCACCTATATGGGCGTCGAGCGCACGACCTTCCTGATCCGCGCCGACGGCACGATCGCCACCATCTGGCAGAAGGTCAAGGTTCCAGGCCATGCCGAAGCCGTTCTGAAGGCCGTGCTGGACCTCGCGGCATGACCGCTTTGCAGATGACATCGCTGAGAGGTGGCGCGATCGACGCCATCCGCTCGGCCGATCTCGATCGCAAGACGGCGCTCGCCCAGGAAGCCGCCACCCGCTGGTTCGCCCGCAAGATATCGCTGCGCTCGCCGCTCGATGCCGCACTTCCGGAGCGGCCCGGCCGCCCCGAAAAGCCGGCGCTCGTGCCGCCGACTCAAGTTCAGAAGCGCTCGCTGCATACCGTCCACGGCCGCATCGCGCTGCTGCATGCAATCGCCCATATCGAGCTCAATGCCGTCGATCTCGCGCTCGATATCGTGGCCCGCTTCGCCACCGAGCCAGTACCGAACTCCTTCTTTGACGGCTGGATGCAGGTAGCTTTCGAGGAGGCCAAGCATTTCCGCATGGTCCGCGACCGCCTGCGCGATCTCGGCGCCGATTATGGCGACATGCCCGCCCATGACGGTCTCTGGCAGGCGGCGCACTCGACCCGCAACGATCTGACGGCGCGGCTTGCCGTCGTCCCGCTCATCCTCGAAGCCCGCGGCCTTGACGTGACGCCGTCGCTGCAGGCGAAGATGCGCGAGACCGGCGATGTCGACAGCGCTGCCGTGCTCGACGTGATCTACAATGACGAGAAAGGCCATGTGGCGATCGGCGCCAAATGGTTCCGTTTTCTCTGCGCCCGCGAGCGCCGCGATCCCGCGCAGACCTTCAGGGAACTGGTGCGCGCCAACTTCCGCGGTCCGCTGAAGCCGCCCTTCAATGACCTGGCGCGCGCCGAAGCCGGCCTCACGCCATCTTTCTACCGGTCATTGACATCTACAAGCAATGCGTAACCATTGCGTGCATTCACATTAATGAAAGAAGCAATTTATTAACCTTAACAGTGTGTAATCAATCCAATCGAGGCACGGGCGCATCAATTGGGAGATTCTCCGTGACGCATGCACAGCACCAGCGCGTATTCGGCAAGCGTTCACAGGAACATATCCTCATTCTCGCCAGTGGCGACAAGGTCCGTCACATGACGGTCAAGCCCTGGATGGCGGCCCTCGCCTTCTGCTTCGTCGGCGTCTTTGCCATCGGCTATCTCCTTGCCACTTCCTATCTCGTGCTCCGCGACGACCTGATCGGCGCCACCATGGCCCGTCAGGCCCGCATGCAGCACGATTACGAGGATCGCATTGCCGCGCTCCGCGCCCAGGTCGACCGCGTCACCTCCCGCCAGCTGCTCGACCAGCAGGTCGTCGAGGACAAGGTGGACAAGCTGATGGAACAGCAGATGGCGCTGACCTCGCGCCACGGCAAGCTCGGCTCGCTGCTCGACCGCGCTGAAAGCTCCGGCCTGACGGGCAAGGAAGAACCGGCACCTGCAGCGCAATCCTTCGCTCCCGATGCCAAGGACAAGCGCGCCTCGCTCTCCGGCGGCGCGGAAGCCATCAACAAGCTGCTGACCGGCAATAGCGAACCGGCCGATGCGACGCCCGACAACACCACGCTCGCTTACGTTCCCGCCCCTGAAACCGTCGGCGATCGCGCCGACCGTCTGTTTTCCAAGGTGACGCTGTCGCTGAAAGGCGTCGAAGAAGACCAGCGCTCGCGTGTCGATCAGCTGACGGCAGATGCAGGCGACGCCGCCGATGCCATCTCCACCGTCCTGAACCGCTTCAGCATTCAGGTGCCGCAGCAGACGGCAAAGGCCGATGACGACAGCGCCGTAGGCGGCCCCTATGTCGAGCCCGAGAGCGACGACGATTTCAACAATTCGCTGGCACAGCTCGATACAGCGCTGACGCGCCTCGAGGCCGTGCGCAATACCGCCGAATCCCTGCCCTTCCGCAATCCCGGCATCGGCAAGGACATTACCAGCCCTTTCGGCAACCGCCGTGACCCGTTCCTGGGCCGGCTTGCCCTGCATTCCGGCATCGATTTCCGCTTCGCCCCCGGCGAAAAGGTTCGCCCGACCGCACCCGGCAAGGTCATCAATGCCGGCTGGACCGGCGGCTACGGCAACATGGTCGAGGTCGATCACGGCAACGGCATTTCGACCCGCTACGGTCACATGTCGCAAATTCTGGTCAAGGTTGGCGATACCGTCGATCGCGGCGATGTCATCGGTCTTGCCGGCAGCACGGGCCGCTCGACGGGCACGCATCTGCACTACGAAGTACGCCAGAACGGCCGGGCCGTTGATCCGATGTATTTCATGAATGCAGGGTTGAAACTCGCGACCTATATAAAATAACCAAACGCAGTAACCACAGCTTTACCTGTGCAAGGGCTGCAAGGCCCGTATTCCTTGACTTGCAAGCCGTTTGGGAATATGTCGCGCTGCATTGCGGCATGCAATCCCGCCGACTCAGCCAGAGTTCGGCCGAACCTGAACGGAAATAGTTTTCCCTTTGACGACATTTGCTGATCTTGGCCTGAGCCAAAAAGTGCTTTCCGCCGTTACCGACGCCGGCTACACGACCCCAACCCCTATTCAGGCGGGCGCGATCCCGTTTGCCCTGCAGCGCCGCGATATTTGCGGCATCGCGCAGACGGGTACGGGCAAGACGGCGTCCTTCGTTCTGCCAATGTTGTCGCTGCTGGAAAAAGGCCGCGCCCGCGCTCGCATGCCCCGTACGCTGATCCTGGAGCCGACGCGAGAACTCGCGGCCCAGGTTGCAGAAAACTTCGAAAAGTACGGCAAGAACCACCGCCTCAACGTGGCCCTGCTGATCGGCGGCGTGTCCTTCGAAGACCAGGACCGCAAGCTTGAGCGTGGCGCAGACGTTCTGATCTGCACGCCCGGCCGCCTGCTCGACCATTTCGAGCGTGGAAAGCTCCTGATGTCCGCAGTCGAGATTTTCGTCATCGACGAAGCCGACCGCATGCTCGACATGGGCTTCATCCCGGATATCGAGCGCATCGCCAAGCTGATCCCGTTCACGCGCCAGACGCTGTTCTTCTCGGCCACCATGCCGCCGGAAATCCAGAAGCTCGCGGACCGCTTCCTGCAGAACCCGGAACGTGTCGAAGTCGCAAAGCCGGCATCGGCTTCCAAGACCATTACCCAGCGCTTCGTTGCCACCCATGGCAAGGACTACGAAAAGCGCGCTACTCTGCGTGATCTCATCCGCGCCCAGGAAGACCTGAAAAACGCGATCATCTTCTGCAACCGCAAGAAGGATGTCGCTGATCTCTTCCGTTCGCTGGAACGCCACGGCTTCTCCGTCGGCGCCCTGCACGGCGACATGGACCAGCGTTCGCGCACGACAATGCTGCAGAATTTCCGCGACGGCCAGCTCCAGCTTCTGGTAGCCTCCGACGTGGCTGCTCGTGGCCTCGACATTCCTGATGTGAGCCACGTTTTCAACTTCGACGTACCGATCCATTCGGAAGACTATGTCCACCGCATCGGCCGTACCGGCCGTGCGGGCCGCACCGGTGCCGCGTTCACGCTGGTCACCAAGCGCGATACGAAGTTTTCCGATGCGATCGAAAAGCTGATTGGCGAAAAGGTCGAGTGGCTGAACGGCGATCTCAACGCCCTGCCTCCTGCAGAGGAAAGCAAGGAAAGCGATCGTCCTCGCCGCAACGGCCGGGATCGTGACAGGGACCGTGGCCGCGGCAAGGATCGCCGTGGTCATAAATCTGATATCGCCGCGGAAGATAATGCCGCCGAAGTCGTTGAAGCAGCAGCACCAGCAAAGGTCGAAAGCGTGAAGCAAGAGCGCAAAGCAGAAAACAAGCAGCAGAACAACGCGCGCCACGCACGCCCTTACCCGGCAAACGACGACTCCCGCGATCGCCGCCGCTATCGCGATCACGATGACGGCCCGACTCCGGTCGGTTTCGGTGACGACATCCCGGCGTTCATGCTGATTGCAGCCGGCGCCAAGGCCTGATCCCTTATGGGAAAGCCGGGCATCGACTTCCCAGGCCTCGGTGTAGGCCTGGTGATTGTGCGTGACGGAAAAATTCTGCTCTACAAGCGCGTCAAGCCGCCGGAACCGGGCCACTGGAGCATTCCGGGCGGCAAGGTCGACTTCATGGAGAAGGCGGCAGACGCCGCACGCCGCGAAGCGGAAGAAGAAACCGGCCTTGCGATCGGCAAGGTCAGGCTTCTCGGCCCATCGGAAGTCCTGAGCGCCGCCGACAAGCAGCACTGGATTTCACTCCTCTATCTGGCGGAAAGCTTCGAGGGCGAACCTCAGCTGACCGAGCCGGACAAGCTCACCGATTTCGGCTGGTTCGGCTTGGGCGAGTTGCCGCAGCCTTTGTCGGAATTTGCCGCAGCCGCAATCGCGCTGCTTCCAGACACAGCACTCTCCTGATCATTCCGCCCGCAGCGCCGCCTCATAGGCAAGCCTGACCCATTTCGCCATCTCGTCCGGATCGTCATAGGCATTCTCGGGGATCGACCAGTAGGGCATCTTCACCGGATTGCCCTTCTTGCCCTCGTAGGACCATTGGATGGCGCCGGCATCGGCAAATTCCGGCGCGCTCTTCTCGTCGGCCTTCAGGAGCATTTCATCGCGCAGTTCGATCGCGACAATCCGGCCAAGGTGATAGATCCCCTTGCCGCCGAACATCCGCTTGATGGTGACAGGGCCGAGCCCCTGAAACATTTCCTCGATCGCCGCCGTATCCATTCTATCCCCTCAAAACGCCACCGGCCGCCAGAACGGCCTCGGGCGTATCTACGTCCAGGTGCGCAGCATCGCCGATATCGACATCGATGACCGGCAGCCCCGATGTCTCGATGATATGCCGTGCCCCGACATCGCCTTCAAGCCGCATCACGGCATCGCCGAGCGATCGCGGAAGAATGACCGGGTTGCCGCGCTTGCCGCGAGAGACGGCACGGACGATCGCACGCCCGGAAGCCGCACGGAAGGCGGCGATCAGCGCGTCGAGATCGGCGGACGTCACGCCTGGCATATCGGCGAGCATGACGAGAACGCCATCCGCATCACGCGCAGACGAGGCCGAAAATCCGGAGATCAGCGAGCTTGCCATGCCGGATGCATAATCCGGGTTGTCGACGGCCGTGACATCCAATCCGGAGAGCGCAGCCTCGATCTCGCCCCGCCGGTGGCCGGTCACGACGATCACCGATGCCGCGTCGGCAGCGAGCGCAGTCTCCGCAGTGCGACGCACCAGCGGCTCGCCATCGAATTCCGCCAGCAGCTTGTGCGCGCCGCCCTCGCCCATCCGGCTGGCTTTGCCGGCAGCCAGGATGACTGTCGCGACAGTCACCGGTAGGTGATGCTCCTCGGCGCTGTCGCGTGGCCGCGGCCGTGTCTCGATTTCCATAAGCAATCCTCCGACGCCCATGCCCGTCAGATCGCGCGCATCGGGATTCTCGCCCGCCAGGATGCGATCCAGGACCCAATCGAAGCCATTCTCCTT
The DNA here is from genome assembly GCF_016864575.1 of Rhizobium sp. BG4. Taxonomy (NCBI): domain Bacteria; kingdom Pseudomonadati; phylum Pseudomonadota; class Alphaproteobacteria; order Hyphomicrobiales; family Rhizobiaceae; genus Rhizobium; species Rhizobium sp. BG4. The sequence goes on along the minus strand of NZ_CP044125.1, from coordinate 3,852,671 downwards.
CGGGCTCCGCGCGCAGCCAGGCGCCCCCACGACATAGGTCTCGCCGATCCGCCCGAGCACCATCAGGTTGCCGGGATCGACCGGCATGCCGACGCTGAGGATCTCGCCGCCCGCCTGCCGGATCGCCGCCGGGATCACATCGTCCTCATCGATCACCGCCGAGGCCCCAAAGACGATCACAAGCTTCGGCAAGCGATCAGTGGCGCTCATGGCCTCACTGATTGCAACAGCAACGGCATCCCGCCTGTGCGCCACACGCCGCTCGCGGACCAGCCGATTGCCGGATGCCGCAAGCCGATGCGCCAGAATGCGCGCGGTCTTGTCCATGACCGCGGGCTTCAGCGACGGCAGCTCGGTGGCGACAAGCGACACCGCATAGTCGGCAAAGGGCTTGACCTCGAAGGCCACGGCCGCCCTCAGGGCGTCGCACGCTACTTCCACCTTGCGGCCCGGCACAGCCAGCGGAATGATCTTGAACGTCGCCACCATCTCGCCGGCCCTCACGCGTGCATGGTCGGCGAGACAGGCAAGCGTGATTGCCGGATCGATGCGGTTGACGCGATCGACGACATCGCGGTCGGCGACGAAGAGCCCGTCAGCCGCCGCATAGACATTCACCCGCCCCGTCGCAGCCTCGGAGAAGCGCAGATGATCCGGTGCAATCGCTGCGGCGAGCTGCCGGGCAGCCTCGTCTTCGCTAAGATCCCCGTCTTCGATCCGCGCTGCGGTGATGCTGACGACACCGGCACCAGTGAGCGCCTCGATATCCGCCGACGACACGCGGTGCCCCTTGTGCAAGGTCCGCTCCGGCAATTTCACCGCATGTGCGAGCATCAGCCCTTCAGCATCGGCCACCGGAAATTCGCCGAACTTCATCGCATGTCACCCTTCGGCGACACGACATCGCGTGAGCGCAACGCCTCGATGATCTGCGCCAGAATGGCAACCGCGATCTCCGCTGGGCTGGCGGCGCCAATATGGAGCCCGATCGGCCCGTTGATCCGTCCGAGCGCCTCATCCGAAAAGCCTTCGGCCTTCAGCCGCTCGAGACGCGACGCATGGGTCTTCCGGCTACCGAGCGCCCCGACATAGAAACAGCCTCGGCGCAGCGCCTCGGCAATCGGGAAATCGTCGATCTTCGGATCGTGTGTCACCGCGACCAGCGCCGTATAGGCGTCGAGCGGCTTGTCCTTCAAGACGTCGATGGGCCAATCCGCGGTCAGATCGATCCCGGCGAAACGCTCCGGCGTCGCGAAGGCCGTCCTGGGATCGATGATCCTGACGTCAAAGCCTGCCAGCGCCGCCATCTGCGCCAGCACCTGGCTGATATGGACGGCACCGATGATGACGATATCGGCCGGTGGCAGATGGACATTGAGGAAGTAGCGCCCGCCATCAGCCTCGATCACACCGGAGCGCCCGGAGCGAAAGGCCGTAGCCACCGCCTCGCCAAGCGCCCCATCGATCTGATCACCTTCCGCAACGACGCTCGCCCGGCCACCACCGAGATCCGTGACCAGGACGGCCGCGATCCGCGCCTGCCGGCAGGCATTCAGCCTCTCGAGCGTCGCAAGCTCCATCAGCCGAGCCTTTCCACATAGACGCGGATACGCCCGCCGCAGGAAAGCCCGACACGCCAGGCCGTCTCGTCGGCAACGCCGAATTCCAGCATCTTCGCCTCGCCGCTGCCGATGACGTCGAGCGCTTCAGTGATGACCGCGCCTTCGACGCAGCCGCCGGAAACCGAGCCTTCGAAATTCCCGTCGGCATCGATCACCAGATGACTGCCGGCCGGGCGCGGCGCAGACCCCCATGTCTCGATGACGGTCGCGATCGCCACATCGCGGCCGCTCTTCCTCCAGGCTTCCGCCGTCACCAGCGGATCGAGGCCGATAGACGTTTCGCTCATGCCGGGCCTCTCAATCGCTCCAGATAGCGCCGCGGTTCGTAGGTACCGGCGCGTCCGGAACCGAGCGCCGCAGCAAGGTCGCTCAAGGAAGATAGATTGTGAACCGGTCGGAATTCGTCAACATGCGGCAGCATCGCGCGAACGCCGCGCGCCCGCGGCTCGAATCCGTCGAAGCGCAGCAGCGGGTTGAGCCAGATCAGCCGCCGGCAGGAGCGGTGCAATCGGTCCATTTCGGCCGAAAGTTGCTCGACGCCTTCGCGCTCCAGCCCATCGGTAATCAGCAGCACCACGGCGCCCTGACCCAGGACGCGGCGCCCCCAGAGCCGGTTGAACTCGTGCAGCGTTTCGCCGATCCGCGTTCCGCCCGACCAGTCGTTGACGGCAGCCGCGCATTCGTCCAGCGCCTGATCCGGATCCTTGTTGCGCATCTGCCGCGTCACGTTGGTGAGCCGCGTCCCGAACAGAAAGGTGCTGACGCGGCGCCGCCGCTCCGTCAGCACATGCAGGAAATGCAGGAAGATCCGCGTGTACTGGCTCATGGAGCCCGAGATATCCGCAAGCACCACCAAGGGCGGCTGTATCTCCTTGCGCTCGCGGTAGCGCGGCAGGATCAGCGACCCGCCGGTGCGAAGTGCGGCGCGCATCGTTGCGCGGGGATCGACCGTCGCGTGGCGATGCGATGGCCTGAATCTCCTGGTGGTGACACGGTCGAGCGGCAGCTGCAGTCGCGATAGCTCCTTCTTGGCGAGCGCCATCTCTACCGCTGACATCTGCGCGAAATCCATGCGCCGGATGATCTCGTTGCCCGAGGTCGTTAAACGGGCGTCGATCTCGATATCGGGCTCTTCGCGCGGCGGCTTGTCGGGACGGCGGTCGCCGAGCAGCGCATCGCTAGCGCGCGTCTCGCCGGGCTTCTGCTTTTCCTTCTCCCGCGTATCCGGCGCCCGCGGCGACATCATCGCGATCATCTTCTCGACGAGATTTCGGGAGCGCCAAAAGAGCCGGAATGCCTCGTCGAAGACGGCAGCATCATCGTGCCGCTTGACGAAAACAGCCGAAAGCGCCGCATGAAACTCGTCGCGCGATCCCATGCCGATGGCTTCGACCGCCTCGATGGCGTCGGCAATCGCCGCGGGGCCAACCTTCAGTCCGGCCTTGCGCAGTGTCCGTCCGAAGAAAACGATATTATCGGCAAACCGGCCGTCACCCAGCGGAAGCGGCGGAACGACGATACCATCCTCTGCCTTTCCGCCCTGCATCGCCTATCCCGCTGCCCGCAATTCGTCCTGCACATCCTTCAGCACCCGCGCACCCTCGCCGCCCTGGATGCGGGCGATGTCGTCCTGATATTTCAGCAGCGTGCCAATCGTGTCGGAAATGGTCTCGGGATCGAGTGCCAGCCGGTCGAGCTCGGTCAGCGCCGTCGCCCAATCGATCGTCTCGGCTACACCGGGGTTCTTGAAGAGATCAAGCGTCCTCAGGCGCTGCACATAAGCGACGATTTCGCGCGACAGCGTCTCGTTGCAGTGGGGCACCTTGCGGCGGATGATCTCCAGCTCCTGCTGCGCTTGCGGATAATCGACCCAATGGTAGAGGCACCGCCGCTTCAGCGCGTCATGCACCTCGCGCGTCCGGTTGGTGGTGATGATGACAATAGGCGGCTCGGCGGCCTTGATCGTCCCGAGCTCGGGAATGGTCACCTGAAAATCCGAGAGCACTTCAAGGAGGAACGCTTCGAAGGCCTCGTCGGTGCGGTCGAGCTCGTCGATCAGGAAGACCGGGGCACGGCCATTTTCGGAGGACAAAGCCTGCAGTACCGGACGCCGGATCAGATAGCGCTCGGAAAAGATATCGGATTCGATCCGTCCGCGGTCCGTCAGACCCGATGCTTCCGCCAGCCGGATTTCCAGCATCTGTGCCGGGTAGTTCCACTCGTAGACGGCGGAGGCGACATCCAGCCCCTCGTAACATTGCAGCCGGATCAGCGGGCGCCCGAGCGCCTTAGACAGAACCTTGGCGATCTCGGTCTTGCCGACGCCCGCCTCACCCTCGAGAAACAGGGGCCGCTTCATCTTCAATGCCAGGAAAAGCACGGTGCCGAGCGCCCGGCCCGCAAGATAGTCGTGCCCGCCGAGCAGCGCGATCGTCTCGTCGATCGACTGCGGCAGAAGCGGCGCGGTCTGATCAGCCATGTCTCCTCCCTTTTGGAGAAGTTATAGCGTGTGATAGTCGCGGTTCATATAGAGGAGAGCCGGTTTTGTTTCGTCGAAGCGGACGCCGACGACCTCGCCGAAGATGACGTGATGGGTCGACATCTCCTTGATTTCCATGACGCGGCAATCAAAGGAGGCCAGGCTGTCGGAAAGCACCGGCGCACCGGTTACCAGCTTCTCGAACTTGCCGGTCGCGAACCGCTCTTCGTTGCTGAGCTGCGTGCGGCCGGAAAACGCATCGGCCAGCCCCTGATGATGGGCGCCCAGCGTATTCAGAGCGAAGATGCCGCTGCGGAAGAAGATCTCGTTCTTCGGGTTGGAATTATTGAGGCAGACGAGCACGCAGGCCGGACTGTCGGAGACCGAACAGGCGGCGGTGATCGTCACGCCGCGCACCTGATCGCCAAGCGCCGTCGTCACGAGCTGCACGTGGCCGCCGAAACGGCTCATGGCATCACGATAAAGCTTGGGATCGATCGGCTGTCTGCTCAACAAAAGGTGTCTCCCGCGGCCTCGCCGCTTGTTGTTCTTCCGCTAATATGGCGGTCATCGGTTACCTTTTCTACAATGAACGCGACGAAATGCTGCCTATTCCGCTGTTTTTCTTTGACGATTACCAATCGCCGGATAAAAGGGCATGAAGAAGGTCAGGAGCCGGCGACTTTTATGAATATTCTGCGTGGCATAGCTGCTGTTTCGATGCTGCTGGTGGCGGCGTCGGCGGGCCATGCAGCCGGCGTGACGATCGGCGTCGTCGCCCCACAGGGCGGCAGCCTGCAGCAGCTCGGCACCCAGGTCTTCGCCGGCGCCAATTTTCAGATCACCAGGGACGGCAATACCTTCGTCGCGATCAACGAGAGCTGCGAGGAAAACAGCGGCGGAGCGCTCGCCGACCAGCTCATCAGTGCCAAGGTCCAGATCGCCATCGGCTTCCTCTGCAGCGAGACGCTCGAAGGCGCCCTGCCGAAGCTGAAGGACGCCAATATCCCGGCAATCACCGTCTCTGTCCGCTCGCGCATCCTGATGGAGGATTCGCTGAAGAACGGATGGCCGCTCTTCCGCCTTGGCCCGCCTGATGGCGCCGAGGCCGCCAAGATCATCGAGGTCATCCTCCGCGACTGGGCAGCAGCCCCGATCGCGCTCATCGAGGACGGCACCATCCATGGCCGCGAACTGACCGAAGCCGTCCGCAACGCGCTGGAGCAGAACGGGCTAAAGCCTGCCTTCACCGACACCTACCGGCCGGGCCAGGAACAGCAGATCGCCCTTGTTCGCCGGCTGAAGCGCGCCGGCGCCACCAAGGTCTTCGTGGGCGGCGACCGCTCCGACGTCGCGATCATCGCCCGCGATGCGGCAGCAGAAAAGATCCCGCTCGATATTCTCGGCGGCGATGCGATGCGCGCCGCCAATCAGCCGCTGGCACTGGCAGATGGCGTGCGTGCCGTCGCAATCGCGGAATATGCGAACCAGCCGGAAGCCCGCGATACCGTGCAGGCAATGCGCGCTGAAGGCATCGAGCCGGAAGGCTACGTGCTTCCCGCCGCCGCAGCCGCGGCGATCGCCCAACAGGCGGTAACGGCAGCAAACGGCAAGCCGCTTGCCGATGTCCTGACCGGCACGAATTTCATGACCCCGATCGGCCCCGTCACCTTCGGCGCCAATCACGAACTGACGGACAACCCCTACCGCCTGCAGGAATGGCGCAACGGCGCCTTCCAGATCCTCGGCGCTGCCTCGGAGTGAGGCTGCGTCATCGCGCTGCGATCAGTTGCCCGTTGCGCCGCGCACTGCTAAATCCGCGGCGAGCATCTTAACGAGAGAGAGTTCCACATGACGCTGCCGATCCGCATCGCCCCCTCCGTCCTCGCCGCCGACTTCGCCAAGCTCGGACAGGAAGTCCGAGACGTGACCGCGGCCGGTGCCGACTGGATCCATCTCGACGTCATGGACGGCCATTTCGTCCCGAACATCTCCTTCGGCCCCGATGTCATCAAGTCGGTCCGCTCCTACACGGATGCGACCTTCGACTGCCACTTGATGATCTCGCCTGTCGATGCCTATCTCGAAGCCTTCGCCAAGGCCGGCTGCGACCGCATCACCGTTCATGCGGAGTCCGGCCCGCACCTGCACCGCTCGCTGCAGACCGTCCGCAATCTCGGCAAGAAGGTCGGCGTCACCCTTAACCCGGCAACGCCGCTCTCCGTCATCGAGAACGTGCTGGATGATATCGACCTCATCCTCATCATGTCGGTCAATCCAGGTTTCGGCGGCCAGAAATTCATTCCGGCCATGGCCGGCAAGATCGCCGCCGCCAAGTCGCTGATCGGTGACAGGCCGATCGAACTGCAGGTCGATGGCGGCGTCACGCTCGAAACCGCCCCAATCGTCGGTAAGGCCGGCGCCAACGTCCTCGTCGCGGGATCGGCGATCTTCAAGGCGGGATCGCTGGAAGGCTACCGCGCCGAGATCGACGGCCTGCGCCGCGCTGCCGAAGCCGGCCGCGCATGATCCGGTCCGTCCGGGGTTTGCTCTGACGATGGAACGCTTCCGCGCCGCCAAACCGCCCGCCGCCGATTTCTTCGCAGGCGCCCTCCTCTGGGCCCTGATGATGACGGCGTCGGCAATGGCGGCGCTCTATGCCCGAAACCGCTTCGAAACCAGCCACCTGGCTGAACTTGCACTGCTCTATTTCTTCGGCGGCCTGTTCGCCTGGCCCTTCATGCTGCCGCTCGCCCGCTTCTTCGCCTGGCGGCGCCCGGTCGAGACGCGCTTTGCCGCCTTCTTCGCCTGCCTGACCGCAGGCACCATCCTGATGACGGCGTTTCTGTTCTCGATGGACTACCGCATCTTCTATTCGCGCTGGCATGCGCCTTTCGGCAGCGTCATCTGGATTTTCGAGTTCATCTTCACCGGCGCCAATGCCGTCTACCAGTTTGCGGTCCTCGGCGTTCGCCTGTTTCTGCCCTTCGGCCTCGTCTGCCTGCTGGCCACCAGTTTGGTGCTTGCGAAACGCATGCGTTGAGATTGCCGCGCGTCTTTGCTACAGGGGCGCCAGCAAGTTTTGTCTACCAACGAAAGCAGTGAGCCATGATCCCGCGTTACTCCCGCCCAGAGATGGTCGCCATCTGGTCGCCCGAAACCAAGTTCCGCATCTGGTTCGAGATCGAAGCCTATGCCTGCGATGCGCTGGCCGAGCTCGGCGTCATCCCGAAGGAAGCTGCAAAGACCATCTGGGAAAAAGGCAGTGCCGCGAACTTCGACGTTGCCCGCATCGACGAGATCGAAGCCGTCACCAAGCATGACGTCATCGCCTTCCTGACCCACCTCGCCGAATTCGTCGGCCCCGACAGCCGCTTCGTGCACCAGGGCATGACCTCGTCCGACGTTCTCGACACGACGCTCAACGTGCAGCTGGTGCGCGCTGCCGATATCCTGCTTGCCGGCGTCGATCGCGTTCTCGCAGCGCTGAAGACCCGCGCTTTCGAGCACAAGGACACCGTCCGCATCGGCCGCAGCCACGGCATCCATGCCGAGCCGACGACGATGGGCCTGACGCTCGCTCGCTTCTATGCCGAGATGGACCGCAACCGCGCCCGCCTCGTCGCTGCCCGCGCCGAAATCGCAACGGGCGCGATCTCCGGTGCCGTCGGTACCTTCGCCAATATCGACCCGCGCGTCGAAGAGCACGTCTGCGCCAAGCTCGGCCTAACCCCGGAGCCGGTCTCCACGCAGGTTATCCCGCGCGACCGCCACGCCATGTTCTTTGCCACGCTCGGCGTCATTGCCTCGTCGATCGAAAATATCGCCATCGAATTCCGTCACATGCAGCGCACCGAAGTGCTGGAAGCCGAAGAATTCTTCTCGCCGGGCCAGAAGGGCTCGTCGGCCATGCCGCACAAGCGCAACCCGGTTCTCACCGAAAACCTGACTGGCCTGTCGCGCCTCGTGCGCATGTCGGTTGTCCCCGCCATGGAAAACGTGGCCCTCTGGCATGAGCGCGATATCAGCCATTCGAGCGTCGAGCGCGCCATCGGCCCGGATACGACGATCACCCTCGACTTCGCGCTGAACCGTCTCGCCGGCGTCATCGAGAAGCTGGTCGTCTATCCCGAGAACATGGAAAAGAACCTCAACAAGTTCCGCGGTCTCGTCCACTCCCAGCGCGTTCTCCTGGCGCTGACCCAGGCCGGCGTGTCCCGCGAAGACGCCTACCGCCTCGTGCAGCGCAACGCCATGAAGGTCTGGGAACAGGGCAAGGACTTCCTCGAAGAGCTGCTGGCCGACCAGGAAGTGCGCGCCGCGCTCTCCGAAGCCGATATCCGCGAGAAGTTCGACCTTGGCTACCACACCAAGCATGTCGACACGATCTTCAAGCGCGTCTTCGGCTGATTGCCGGTCACAACACAATGAAACGGCGCCTCAGGGCGCCGTTTTTGCTTTCTGCTTGCGCGGCTTGGGTTTCGCGGCTGTCGCCTTCTGCGGAGTGGCCTTGCGCGGTGCCGCAGGCTTATCGGTCGCCTGGCTGATCTTAAGCTCGGCGGCTGCCCGGGCGCGCTTGTTGCCCTTCTGCTTCCTCGGCTCGTCCGCCAGCGCCACATCGCCATTCGTCTGATTTGTCCGCCCCTTCGCTGCCTTCGCAACCAGCCGGTCCAGATGCTTCAGATCGTCTTCATCGAGGTTCTCGATGCCGATGAAGCGGTTCTCGGCATGGCTGGTCAGGATGATTTCATCGAGCTTGGCCTGAATGGCGCGGGTATCGCGGGTCTGCGCGTTCTGCAGCACGAAAACCATCAGGAATGTAACGATCGTCGTGCCGGTATTGATCACCAGCTGCCACGTCTCCGAATAATCGAAGACCGGCCCGAGTGAAGCCCATATCAGGACGGAAATGACGGCGAGAACGAAGGTAACCGGCGCACCTGCCAGCTCCGACACCTTCGTTGCGAAATGCGCGAAAAGCTTCTTCGCACCTTCCATGAGTTGCCTCCCTCAAAGACATGACAAAACAACTCTGAGAGAGGCAGCAAAGTTCCGGTACGCTTACTGACAGGCTTAGGCCGGTCCGATCAGCTTGCGATAGAGGTGCCAGGTCGCATGGCCGAGGATCGGCATCACGAGCGCCAGGCCGGCAAAGAGCGGGATGCTACCGATCACCAGCAGCGCGGCGATGATGAAGCCCCAGACCAGTACCGGAATGGGATTAGTCAGCGTGGCGCGGATCGAGGCGCTCATTGCCGCGACAAGCCCGACATCCCGGTCAAGCAGCATCGGGAACGTCACCAGCGTCGTCGCCAGCACGATCACTGCGAAAGCGAGGCCGAGCAGATTGCCCCACATCATCAGCTGCATGCCCTCAGGCGTGCCGAAGATCTGCGCGGTGAACGTATCGATCGACCGCGGGAAGACGTCGCCGAAGAGGTTGGTATAGAGCGTCTGCGCTGCCACCAGCCATACAACGAAGAAGGCGAACAGCAGTAGGCCGCCGGCAATGATCGACGGCAGCGCCGGCGAATGGCGCACGTCGAACGCATGACGCCAGGACGTGTCCTCGCCCATCTCCCGCCGCTTGCTGATCTCGTAGAGGCCGATCGCTGCGATCGGGCCGATCAGCGCAAAGCCCGAGATCAGCGGAAAGATCATCGGCAGCAGATTGGCACTCGATGTCGCAACTGCCAGGAACACGCCGGCAATCGGATACATCAGACACAGGAAGACATAGTGAGACGGCTTCTCGCGAAAATCGTCCAGGCCGCGCCGCAGCGCGTCGAACACATCGTCAATGCTGATCTTGTTGATGGCGGGATGCGCGTAGGCTTCGCCTGCTCCCGTCATGACATGAAATGCCGTCATGGCTTTCTCCTCCGTGAGCCGTTCATCCGGCGGCGGAAAAAGCATCGGCTTTGAACTGGCCGACACGAAATCCGCAACCGGCAATGGCCAAGAATAACAAATTTGACCGCCTTTGTCCTGCTTTCCCTTGACAGAACGTTCAAGCCTTCTCACATCGGCGGCATCATGAAAGCCTCAGACGCAGATATTCTCATCATCCCCGGCTACACCAATTCCGGTCCCGATCACTGGCAGACCCGCTGGGAAGCCAAGCTGAGTACGGCGCGCCGTGTCGAGCAGGCCGAATGGTCGAAGCCGGTTCGCGACGATTGGATCGCCCGCATTGCCGAGGAGGTCAACGCCTCGACGCGCCCGGTCGTGTTGGTCGCCCACTCGCTCGGCATTCCCTCGACGATCCACGCGATCCCGCATTTCAGGAACAAGGTTGCCGGCGCCTTCCTCGTGGCACCGCCCGATGTCGCAAATCCGGATATCCGCCCGAAGCATCTGATGACCTTCGGCCCCTATCCGCGCGATCCGCTGCCCTTCCCGGCGATCACCGTCGCCAGCCGCAACGATCCCTTCGGCACTTACGAACATGCCGATGACATCGCCGCAAGCTGGGGCTCGCTGCTGATCGACGCCGGAGAATCCGGCCATATCAATTCGGAGTCCGGCCACGGTCCCTGGCCCGAAGGCACGATGGTCTTTGCCCAGTTTCTCTCGAAGCTGAAGCCGTAAAGCCCAGCTGCCCCTCTAAAATTTGGGGTTTAATAGTTATTTTAGCGAAGACATGGATAATGCGCGCAATCAGCAGATCGAGTGCGCGCATTGAAGCAATCCAGCAAAGACCCTAAGGCGAAGACCGCGGCACAGCAGGCCAAGCCCGACGAGAAACGGCGGCTGGAAATCCACGACACGCCTGATCTTGCAGAGCGCGAGAGCCGTTGGAACTACGCGCTAATCGGCTCGGGTCTCGGCGTCTGGGATCACAATCACCGCGCCGGCACCAAATACTACTCAGAGACCTGGAAAGAAATCCGCGGCATGGGCCCGGATGAGAGCGCCGACGGCGACTACGAAGAATGGTTGGCGCTTCTCCATCCTGATGACCGCGATTTCGTCATTGAGGCGATCGACAAGCAGATCGCCGGCGACCCCGATTATCAGGTCTTCGAATATCGCGAACGCCACAAGGACGGCCACTGGGTCTGGATCGAATGCCGCGGCGCCTGTGTCGAATGGGACGAGAACGGCAACCCCGCCCGCATCGTCGGCACTGACACCGATATCACCGCCCGCAAGCGTGCCGAGGAGATGCTGGAGCACCTCTCCCGCCGCCTCGATCTGGCGCTCGACATCACCCGCATCGGCGTCTTCGAGGCCGATCTGGAGGCCGATGCCGTCGAATGGGACGACCGCCTGCTGGCCATGTACGGGCTCGAAGGCACGGCGCGCGTCAAACCCGGCGAAGCCTGGGAAAAAATGCTGCACCCTGATGACCGCGTCCGCGCGCTCTCCCGCCTCGACGAGAGCCTCGACAAGGACCAGGGTTTGCTGCACGAATTCCGCATCATCCGGGCCGATGGCATCGAGCGCGTCATCCGCGCCCGCTCGGCCTTTTTCGTCGATGCCGAAGGCAAGCGCAAACTGATCGGTGCCAACTGGGACGTCACCGAAGAGGTCAAGCTCCGCAACGACCTGCAGAACGCCAAGAACCTGGCCGAAGCACGCAACCAGGAGCTTGAGGCCGCCAAGGAAAGCATCGAGCACCTTGCGCTTCACGACTACCTGACCGGCCTGCCGAACCGCCGCTATCTCGACCGCACCCTGGAAGAGCGCGCCGAGGAATGCCGCAACGGCAGCCTGACGCTCGCCGTCCTGCATATCGATCTCGACCGCTTCAAGCAGATCAACGACACGCTCGGCCACCGCGCGGGCGATGCGATGCTGAAACATGCCGCGAAAGTTCTGAAGGACTGCGTCCGCTCGACCGATTTCGTCGCTCGCATTGGCGGCGATGAATTCGTCGTTCTCTGCGCCATAGACAGCGGCACCAAGAAGCTGTCGAACATGGCCGCCCGCATTATCCGCGAGCTCTCCAAGCCGATCCGCTACGAGGGACACGAATGCCGCTTCGGCGCCAGCATCGGCATTGCTGCCGACAGCGGCGCCGATCTCGATGCCAAGCAACTGCTGCTGAACGCCGATATCGCGCTCTACCGCGCCAAGGGTGCCGGCCGTAACCGGCATGAATTCTTCTCCAAGGATGCCCGCCGCAGCATCATTGCTGCCAAGCGCCTTGCCGACGAAATCCTGCAGGGCCTGGAACGCCACGAATTCGTCCCCGTCTACCAGCTGCAGTTCAACGCCCGCACCCTCGAAGTCGCAGGCGTCGAAACGCTTGCCCGTTGGCAGCATCCCGAACACGGCCTGATGGCGCCGGATCGCTTCCTGAAGATCGCCGAGGACCTCGACGTCGTCTCGACGATCGACGGCCTCATCCTCGAGCACGCCCTTGCGGACCGCGCCGCCTGGGCCAAGCAGGGTTTTCGGACACCGAAGATCTCCGTCAACGTTTCCTCCGGCCGCCTCAACGACCCGACGCTCGGCAAAAAGCTGAAGGCGCTGAAGGTCGAGCCTGGCACCCTCTCCTTCGAGCTCCTGGAATCGATCTCGCTCGACGATTGCGACGACGCGGTCACCGCCAATCTGAGGCAGATTCGCCGCCTTGGCATTGACATCGAGATCGATGACTTCGGCACCGGCCACGCCTCGATTGTCAGCCTGCTGAAGCTCAGCCCGCGCATCCTGAAGATCGACCGCGAGCTCATTCGCATGCTGCCGCAATCGGCAGAACAGCGAAAACTGGTGCGCTCAATCATCGATATCGGCCGCTCGCTGAGCATTCTGGTGACCGCCGAGGGCGTCGAGACCATGGATCACGTCCGCATCCTCGCCGATCTCGGCTGCGACGTCCTCCAGGGCTATGCGCTGGCACGGCCGATGCCCGCGTCGCAGATCCCGGCCTATGTCCAGGCGGCAAGCTGGCGTCATCCGGAAGGCGGCGCACGCGCGCTCCAAAGCGGCCTCAGCCGCGAGATCAAGCGCAACGGCACCAAATAAGCCTGCATAACCGGCCCGCTACGCGGCTTTGATTTCCAACAGTCACCAAAACTCTGTAGGCTGATATCCGCAATATCTTCGATTCTCTCAGGCGGCATCCCTATATCTTGGGAATCCGGGGAAGGAGCTACTGGCGCATTGTGAAAGTCACTCTTTTCCTTTATGGGGACGCCACGAGATCGATCCACTGCGCTATCCCAAGAGCGCCAAGACAGAGAAAAGCTTAAAATGAACCGTCGCCGCCGTATCTACGAGGGCAAGGCCAAGATTCTATATGAGGGACCGGAACCGGGTACGTTGATCCAGTTCTTCAAGGATGATGCCACCGCCTTCAACAAGAAGAAGCATGAAGTTATCGACGGCAAGGGCGTTCTGAACAACCGCATTTGCGAGTTCATCTTCAACCATCTGAACAAGATCGGCATCCCGACGCATTTCATCCGCCGCCTCAACATGCGCGAGCAGTTGATCCGCGAAGTCGAGATGATCCCGCTCGAGATCGTTGTGCGCAACGTCGCCGCCGGCTCGCTCGCCAAGCGCCTCGGCATCGAAGAAGGCGTGGTCCTGCCGCGCTCGATCATCGAATTCTATTACAAGTCGGACTCGCTCGACGATCCGATGGTTTCCGAAGAACACATCACGGCATTCGGCTGGGCCAACCCTGCCGAGCTCGATGACATCATGGCGCTCGCCATCCGCGTCAACGACTTTATGACCGGCCTCTTCCTCGGCGTCGGCATACAGCTCGTCGATTTCAAGATCGAATGCGGCCGCCTCTTCGAAGGCGACATGATGCGCATCATCCTCGCCGACGAAATCTCCCCGGACAGCTGCCGTCTGTGGGATATCGAGACCCGCGAAAAGATGGACAAGGACCGCTTCCGCCGCGATATGGGCGGATTGCTGGAAGCCTATTCCGAAGTCGCGCGGCGCCTCGGCATCATCAATGAAAACGAGCCCGTGCGCGGCACCGGGCCTGTATTGGTCAAGTAAGTCAGGGAAATCGGCAAGTGATCAAAGCTCGTGTAACCGTCACGCTCAAGAATGGCGTTCTCGACCCGCAGGGCAAGGCAATCGAAGGCGCCCTCGGCGGCCTCGGCTTTTCCGGCATCGGCCAGGTCCGCCAGGGCAAGATCTTCGACCTGCAGCTCGAAGGCGCAGACAAGGCCAAGGCCGAATCCGACCTCAAGGCCATGTGCGAGAAACTCCTCGCCAACACGGTGATCGAGAACTATACTATTTCTCTCGACTGAAGGTTGTGGAGAATGCGCGATGGCTGATGTAACTCAGGAATTCATGTATGAGCTTCTGAAGAAGATGCATCAGCGCTTCGACAAGATTGACATTTCGCTGGCAGAAATTCGCAGCGAAATGCAAAGCATGCGCGGCACGATGATTTCGGTCCATCAGGATCTCCATAATATTTACGGTATTCTGGATCGTCACGAGCAGCGTCTTGATCGCATTGAAAACCGTCTCGAACTCCGAGAACTGGCAGAAGCACAAGCAAGGTTTGAACCGCACCCATGAAGTCCGCCGTCGTTCAGCTCCCTGGTCTCAACCGCGATCGTGACATGATCGCTGCGCTCACCAAGATTTCCGGTCACGCACCGGTGACGGTGTGGCAGACCGAAACGCATATTCCGGATATCGACCTGATCGTCATCCCCGGCGGCTTCTCCTACGGTGACTATCTGCGCTGCGGCGCGATTGCTGCCCGCATGCCGGTCATGCAGGCGATCATCGAGAAGGCCAAGCAGGGAACCAAGGTTCTCGGCGTCTGCAACGGCTTTCAGATCCTCGTTGAGGCGGGCCTCCTGCCCGGCGCGCTGATGCGCAATTCCTCGCTGAAGTTCGTCTGCCGCGAAGTCAAGCTCGAGGTCGTCAACGCTGATACCGACTTCAGCCGCGCCTATGCCAAGGGCCAGATCATCCGCTCGCCGGTTGCTCACCACGACGGCAACTTCTTCGCCGATGCCGAAACGCTGGCTAAGATCGAAGGCAACGGCCAGGTCGTCTTCCGCTATGCCGAAGGCACCAATCCGAACGGCTCCATCAATGATATCGCCGGCGTGATGAACGAGAGCGGCAATGTTCTCGGCATGATGCCGCATCCGGAAAACCTGATCGAAGCAGCCCATGGCGGCTCCGACGGCCGCGGTCTCTTCGCTTCGGCGCTGGATGTAATCGCCGCTTAACCTTCGCCGGATATCAGGTGGATCTAAACCACCGCTGGAGACCACCGATGCGCATTGCGACCACCCTTACGGCTGCCGCCGCTCTTGCTGTCATCGGAATGCTGGCCGCGTCCTGCCAGTCCAAGGCGCCGCCCGTCAGCGCCAACCGCGACGCGCTCTCCACCATGGAGCGCGTTGCCGTCGGCGCCAATAATTGCTGGTTCAAGTCGGGCGACGCGGCCTTCGCGACCTACCGTCTGGCGCCGGAGCTCAATTCCTTCTCCGGCCGCCCGCGCATTCTCGTCGTTCACAAGAACAGCCCTGCCGGACTGCCGCATCTCGTCGTTCAGGCGGAAGGCAATCCGGCTCGCCTGCAGGCCTTTGGCCCGCTGATGTCCCAGCCGGTCTCCGCCCGCATTGCCGCCGACGTGAACCGCTGGTCCGCGGGCAGCAAAGCCTGCAGCTGATCAATCCCAGAAAAACGATTTGCCGACTTCGCGGGCCGCATCGGACTGCGACATGCCGATATCCTTGAGCTGATCAGCCGTCAGCTCGCGCAGCGCCCGGCGTCCTTCGCGCTTGCTGTGCCATTCGATAAATCCATTCCAGAGACGCTCAAGCCATGTCCCGCCGGTCGTTGTGACGCGGGGCGCAATGACGCACGGATCGCTTACCGATGCAATAGGCACAATTTCACCCTTTATCTGCGGCATTATCGACATCGCCATCCTCCTATCGTTCGGCCGGCGTAAATGTCTCATATTCTTGACAGCACAAGGGTGACAATCTATTCATTGTCACCATGACAAATTGGCTCCCAGATCTCTCGCGCGGTTCCGGCCCGGTCTATATGCGGCTGGCCGACAGCATCGAATCCGCCATCGCCAGCGGCGCCCTGCCCGCCGGCAGCAAGCTGCCGCCGCAGCGAAATCTCGCTTATGATATCGGGGTGACAATCGGAACGATCGGCCGGGCCTATGCGCTCGTTCACGAACGGGGCCTCGTTGCCGGCGAAGTCGGCCGCGGCACCTATGTGATCGACCGCAATCAGGCGTCGCCAAGCGAACAGGTCGACCCGCTAACGATTTCGCTCGGCGGCACCCGCGCCATCGACGCACCGCCGAACAAGATCCGCTTCGACACGACCGCGGCACCCGATCTCGGCCAAGGCAGGATTGTCGGGCGCATCCTCGGCGAAATCGGCGAGCAGCACATGTCGGAGGTCTCATCCTACTCGCGAACCTTCCCGCAGAACTGGTTCACCGCCGGACGGACATGGCTGTCGCGCAATGGCTGGGCGCCGGATGCCGCCAATATCGTCCCGACCTCTGGCGTCCACGCCGCAGCAATCGCCATCATCTCCGCCGTGTCCTCCCCCGGTGACAAGATCGTTTTCGAGAACCTCACCTATACGCAGGTCAGTCGCAGCGCCCGCATCCTCGGCCGCCGCACGATCATCGTCGACTCCGACGAACACGGCGTCATCCCCGAGGATTTCGAGCGTGTCTGCCACCAGCAGCATCCGAAGCTCGCCTTCCTGATGCCGACCGCCCACAATCCGACGCTCGCGACCATGCCGCTCGACAGGCGCCAGGCAATCGCCGAGATCGCGCGGCGCCACGGCGTCTGGCTGATCGAAGACGATCTTTATGGCGGCATGACCGGTGATACGACGCCGCTGCTCGCCTCGCTCGCGCCGGAGCGAACGTTCCTGATCAATGGCCTGTCGAAATCCGTCGCCGCCGGTGTTCGCGGCGGCTGGGCCGCCTGCCCGCCGCACTTTGCTCAGCGCATCAAGGTGACGCACAAGATGATCACCGGCGGCCTGCCCTTCATTCTGGCAGAGACAGCCGCACGGCTCGTCGAGTCGGGCGAGGCCCACAGCGTCCGCGCCGCAAGCGTCAAGGAACTCGCGCGCCGCGAGGCGATCGTGCGCGAACATCTCGCCGGCTTCGATTTCGTCTCCCATCCGCATGCGCCCTTCCTGTGGCTGAAGGTTCCCGACCCCTGGCATTCCGGCACTTTCAAGAATGCCGCCTATCAGGAAGGCGTGCTGATCGACGACGAGGACGAGTTCAAATCGGCCCGCTCCGAACGCGTCTATCACCGCGTCCGCGTCTCCTTCTCCTCGCCGGCCGATGTCACCGAGCTCTCCCGCGGGCTGACGACACTGCGGCGTCTGCTGGAAAGCGGCGTCTCCTCCTACGACAGCGAAGTCTGATCCTGTTGCATTTCAGACTCAGCACACCGCCAAAAACTGTCATATTTTAGGGGCGGCTTTACCTTTGCCCCTCGCTGGGTACCAATCGATCAGCAGCGCACGCTGCGATTCGATCGGCGCGAGGGAAACCGATGAACGCTTGTATCCGCGAAGTGGTCCTGCGTTTCCTGTCTGCATCCACCATCGTGGTTCTCGCCGCCGGTGCATCGAGCTTGCCCGCGCATGCGCAGGATCAGATATTCGACGAACTACGCTTCGGCGCCTCTGCCTCCATCCAGGGCGGCAGCGAACATGAAGACGGCGTCTTCCCCGAAGTGACCCTCTTCTTCGATCCATTCGGCCATGACGAAGCCACCGGCCTGCAGAAGCTTGCGCGGCCGCGCATCCACTTGGGCACCTCGATCGGCACCTCGGGCTCCGCCACGCAGGTCTTCACCGGCTTCTCCTGGACTGCTGACTTTTCCGAGAAGCTCTTCGCCGAAGCGGGTTTCGGCGGCGTCGTCCATACCGGCGAGCTCGATCACAACGATGACGGCCCGGCGCTCGGCTGCCGCCTGCTGTTCCACGAATATATCGGCGCCGGCTATCGCTTCGACAATCACTGGAATGTCCTGGCTCAGGTCGCCCATTCCTCGCATGCCAATCTCTGCGACGGCCCGAACAACGGCATGACCCGCGCCGGCCTGCAGCTCGGCTACAAATTCTAGGCATCTGCCATTTCGAAAGGCGCGCCCGAGCCTCATTGTTGACGGCGGCCATTTTCCTGTCGCGCGCGCGGCCAACTTGGGTTAAAGACACCGCAAAACGCGCAACGGCAGGGACTTTCGAGAGCTCATGACCATATCCAATACCCGCCCGATCACCCCCGAACTCATCGCCAGCCACGGCCTGAAGCCGGATGAATATCAGCGGATCCTGGATCTGATCGGCCGCGAGCCGACCTTCACAGAACTCGGCATCTTTTCGGCCATGTGGAACGAGCACTGCTCCTACAAGTCCTCCAAGAAGTGGCTGCGCACGCTGCCGACCAAGGGACCGCGCGTCATCCAAGGTCCGGGTGAAAATGCCGGTGTCGTCGATATCGATGACGGCGACTGCGTCGTCTTCAAGATGGAAAGCCATAACCATCCGTCCTACATCGAGCCCTACCAGGGTGCGGCGACCGGCGTCGGCGGCATCCTGCGCGACGTCTTCACCATGGGCGCCCGCCCGATCGCCGCGATGAACGCGCTGCGCTTCGGCGAGCCGAGCCACCCGAAGACCCGTCACCTCGTTTCCGGCGTCGTCGCCGGTGTTGGCGGCTACGGCAATTCCTTCGGCGTCCCGACCGTTGGCGGCGAAGTCGAATTCGATGCCCGCTATAACGGCAACATTCTCGTCAACGCCTTTGCCGCTGGCCTCGCCAAGTCGAACGCCATCTTCCTCTCGGAAGCCAAGGGCGTCGGCCTGCCCGTCGTCTATCTCGGCGCCAAGACCGGCCGTGACGGCGTCGGTGGTGCGACCATGGCATCGGCCGAGTTCGACGAGTCGATCGAAGAGAAGCGTCCGACCGTGCAGGTCGGTGACCCCTTCACCGAAAAGTGCCTGCTGGAAGCCTGCCTTGAGCTGATGAAGACCGGCGCCGTCATCGCCATCCAGGACATGGGTGCCGCCGGCCTCACCTGCTCGGCTGTCGAAATGGGCGCCAAGGGCGATCTCGGCATCCTGCTCGACCTCGACACGGTTCCCGTCCGCGAAGAGCACATGACTGCCTATGAAATGATGCTCTCGGAAAGCCAGGAGCGCATGCTCATGGTTCTCGAGCCATCGAAGGAAGAGGTCGCCAAGGCGATCTTCGTCAAGTGGGGCCTCGATTTCGCGATCGTCGGCAAGACCACCGATGACCTGCGCTTCCGCTGCGTCCACCAGGGTGAGGAAGTCGCCAACCTGCCGATCAAGGATCTCGGCGATCAGGCTCCGGAATATGATCGCCCCTGGCGCGAATCCGGCAAGCGCGCGCCGCTGCCGGCCGAACTGGTGGCTGCACCCGAAGACTACAACAAGGCCGTGCTCGACCTCGTCGGCTCCGCCAACCAGTCCAGCCGCCGCTGGGTCTATGAGCAGTATGACACGCTGATCCAGGGCAACTCGCTGCAGCTGCCGGGCGGCGACGCCGGTGTCGTGCGCGTCGAGGGCCATCCGACCAAGGCGCTCGCCTTCTCCTCCGACGTCACGCCGCGTTACGTCGAGGCCGATCCGTTCGAAGGTGGCAAGCAGGCCGTTGCCGAATGCTGGCGCAACATCACCGCAACCGGCGCCGAGCCGCTGGCTGCGACCGACAATTTGAACTTCGGCAACCCCGAGAAGCCCGAAATCATGGGCCAGCTGGTTGAATCCATCAAGGGTATCGGCGAAGCCTGCCGCGCCCTCGATTTCCCGATCGTCTCCGGCAACGTCTCGCTCTATAACGAAACCAACGGCGTCGCCATCCTGCCGACCCCGACCATCGCCGGCGTCGGGCTGCTGCCCGACTGGAAGTCGATGGCCCGCATCGGCAGCGCCGCTGAAGGCGACCAGTTGATCTTGATCGGCACCGACGGCGGCCATCTCGGCTCCTCCATCTACCTGCGCGACATCATCGGCAGCACCGATGGCGGTGCCCCAGAGGTCGATCTCTTCGCCGAACGCCGCAACGGCGATTTCGTCCGCTCGGCAATCCGCAACGCCCAGGTCACCGCCTGCCACGACATTTCGTCGGGCGGTCTGGCACTGGCGCTCGCCGAAATGGCGATGTCCTCGGGCAAGGGTCTCGATGTCAGCCTGTCGGACAGCAAGGGCGCGCCGCATGCACTGCTCTTCGGCGAAGACCAGGCCCGTTACGTCGTCGCCGTGAAGGCCGATGTCGCCGATTTCCTCTGCGCCAATGCAGAAGGCGCCGGCGTTCCCTTCCGCCGCCTCGGCACCGTTGCCGGTGACAAACTGGTTGTCGATGATCTGATCGCACTGCCCATTCAGCAATTGCGCAACGCCCATGAATCGTGGTTCCCTGAATTCATGGATGGCCGCGGCGCACTCGCCGCTGCGGAATGATGCGCAAGGAGTAATCGATCATGCCCATGAAACCCGGCGATATCGAAGACATGATCAAGGCCGGGATCCCCGGTGCCAAGGTGACGATCCGCGATCTGGCAGGAGACGGCGACCACTACGCCGCCGAAGTCGTCGCCGAAGCCTTCCGCGGCAAGAGCCGCGTACAGCAGCACCAGATGGTCTACGAAGCGCTGAAAGGCAACATGGGCGGCATATTGCACGCCCTCGCGCTGCAGACATCAGCACCTGAGTGAAATGCAAAATGCCCGGCACTGCCGGGCATTTTTGTTTTTCGGCCTTGCTGTTCCCTAGCGCAATCTTAATTGTCTGCCGCGCATATTCCTTCGCACGATCGTAGCGGTGGATAGCGGCATGGCTTCGGATTTTCTCGGCATTAAAGATAAGGCTAACGCCGGTCACGGATCGGCATGGCTACGCGTGTTCCTGACGGTCGCACCGCTCTGCCTCGTCATCGCCCTGCTCGACCGCATCGATGGCCAGAACTTCCTCGGCGATATCGACGACAAGATGCGTGAGCTGCAAATCCGCCATCTTTTCTTCGGCGGCGGGCGCTGGTTCGACCTCGGACTGCCGGTCATCGCGACACCCGAACCCTACACTTCCCCCTGGTCGCGGCTGATCGATCTAGCCTACGTCACGATCGCCTCGTTGCTTTCCCCCGCCTTTGGTGGTGAACGCGCACTTCAGATCGCCTTCCAGGTCTGGCCGCCATTGATGCTCATTGGCTTCAGTGCATTGATCGCCAGTTTCTTTTCACGGCAGATGCGTGGCGGCGTCGGCGTCTCTTATCCAATACTCATCACAAGCATCATCTTGATGACCTACGCCATATGGGAATTCGTTCCCTATCGCATTGATCATCACAATATGCAGATCATCGGACTGTCTATGATCGGGATCGGCCTGGAGCGATGGAACCGGGCCGGAGGCATCCTGATCGGTGTGGGCACTTTGATCTGCGTTATCATCGGCCTTGAGGGGTTGCCGCTCATCGCAATGGCCTTCGTTGGATTGGTCGGATGCTACATCTTCGGCGTGCCCGGCTCCCGGGACGTCCTCCTCGCTGCAGCCGCGACGATCATTGCTCTGACATTGCCGGCAGGCTTCGCATTTCTCGGCCCCGTCGGCATGGTGTCCACCCACTGCGATGCCTTCTCTGCACCCTACATCGTTCTCGCGCTCGGCTGTTCGGCGATCTTGGTGGTTGGCGCACTGGCGCTCGATCGGCAAAAGCCGCTGGCTCGAATTGCAGCTCTGGCATCGGCAGGCGCCGTTTTTCTCGGCGGATCGGCATATCTGTTCCCGCGCTGCCTGTCCGGCCCCTATTGGATGATCGACCCGCTATCACGCCGCGACTGGTTCGACCGCGTCGCCCAGGAATACAGCTTTCTCTACTATTTCGAGCACAATCAGACCGCCATGGTGATGATGCTTGCGGTGCTAGTGTGCATCGCCGTCGCGGCACTGCCGGCCATTGTCCGCGATAGTGGCAAGGGACGTGCCGGCTTGGCGATCCTCTTTGCCGTCGCCGCGGCGAGCCTTGTGCTAACGCTGCTGCAGACCAGGAATATCCGCTTTGCCTTCGCCTTCGTGCCGCTCTTCCTGCCGCACGCACTGCAGGTGGTGACGGCTCCAGAAGGCTTTCTCAAGCCGAGCGGCGGACAGCTGAAGCGTCTCGTCGGTGGAACGCTGGCCTCGATCATCGGTATCACGATCGCGCTGCGCTTTATCTTTCCGCCCCAGGAGCAGACCTATGATGCGATCGACTATATGGGCTATAGCGAATGCAAAGGGCAGGATTTTTCAGCCCTGAGTTCGGTCGCGCCGGGTGGGATCGCCGTGCCGCAGGGGCTGTCCATTCCACTGGCCTTTGCGCTACCTTCCGGCTTCTCCGTCGCCGCCGTCCCGTTCCATCGCGCGTCTCCCGGCATGAAGCGCATGTTCGAGCTCTTCACGTCACCCGATAGCGAGACACGCAAAGCCGCAGCCGCTCCGTTCGACTATGTCGCCGTTTGCAAATTTCCGCTACCGGTCGATGCCGATCAGGCCCCGCTCTACGCCGCGCTGGCAGGCGGTGGTTCCTGGCCCGGCCTTGTCCGAGTGGAGAACCCGGTTCCCTCTGACTTTCAGCTGTTCCGGATCGATCACAGCCTCTTCCGCTAGGCTGCCTGGCTCAGTCCAGCCTTTAGCCCGCCCTCGGCCATAGCATCCGCGCGGACAGGCCCCGCCGTCAACAGCGTGAAATCGAACGGCGCCTGGAGGTCCGGTCCGAGCACGTACTGCCGGTGGACGCGTAGGAAATCGAGCTTGATCTTCTTGTAGTGCTCGGGCGTCAGCATCTGCTTGACGCGAATGAACAGCATCTTGGCGGGCGGTGCGTCGGGGTGGCCGGTGACGGCGGCGACCGGGACCTTGTAGAAATGGATCGCGTCGGTCAGGCACTGGACGTCGAGCCAGAAGATCGCGGGGTTTCGGGCGATGGCGCCGACACGCGATCTCAAGACATCGGCGGGCTTCAGAAGCGCGCATTGCAGCACGGCGGAGCCCAGCGAGGCGAAAACGACGCGCTTTCCGGCAAGTAGCTCCGGTTCCCGCTCCAGGAGCATGCCGAGCACATGAGCGGCAACGCTGGAGCCCATGCTGTGTGAGGAGATGACGTACTCATCAGCCTCCTCCGCCAACGCCGCGCGCGCCGCGCCAGCGCAACGTTCGAGGAATGCATTGAATTCGGGGCGGTTCATCCGTCCGAGCGCGACTGCCATTTCCCAATCGGCGAAGAGATGCAGCGTGTGGAACCGCTCGGTGAACGGCAGGAAAACGAAGGCGAAAAATGCGGCGGCGAGCGGCAGGCTCCAGATCAGGTTCCATGCCGGCAGGTCGAAGCGGAGGGGTGCAAGGGCGATCGTTGCCGTCAGCAGCATCCCCAGCGTCATCAGCAGAAACGGGAAGATGAAGAACAGGCCGAAGCGCCAGGCGTGGCGGAAATAGGCGGCCATGGCCCCGTCGCCGATAATCCTGGCGGCTGCCGTGAAGCCATCGATCATCCGCCGTGCGAGAGATTTGTGGCGCAGGGACTGCACGAGTTCGTCGTGATCGAGGATATGGATGCGGTTCTGCGTCTGCCAGGCCGCGCTCTTGGCATCGACCGTGAAGGAGACGGGATAGACGGCATTCTCGACTTCGCCGATCTCAGCCTCGAAGCCCCATACCTTGCCGCTCTGCTTTGCTGAACGCTCGTAGCGCGCACGCTGCGCGCGGCCATCCAGCGGTTCGAAGCCCGGGAAGTGCAGCACGACCCGCTTCCTGATCAATTCCATCACAGTCTTTCCGGCAAGCCCCCATGGCGCCATCGGCGCCGCCTTGCACGCCAAATGAGGCGGAAAAAACACGGACGGGCACGAACAGCGCTTGCTAACGCAAAACATCCGGAATTCAATAGCCGGAAAACCAGTTTCTATCGCAGAAGGTGAATGATGGCCGATCTCATGAAGGAAATCGTCAACGGCGTGGTCGAAAGCGTCCTCAAGGAGATCCTGAAGAAGACGACCGGCCGTTCGACGACGAAGCGCACCAAGCGGCAGACTCGCTCGGCAACGACTGGCCGGCTCAAGAAGGCCGCCGCCCCGCGCAAGACCGCGAAGAAGCAGGTCAGCAAACGCCGCACCGCCGCCGTTCGCAGCAAGCAGCGCAGCCGCTGACATCGCAGGCGTAACGAAAGCGCAACAGCATTACCTAGCATGCTTACGATTGGTCTTTTTTTGGCATTGACTGCTGGAATTTGAACCGGCGCATGCTATCTAAAGCTAACGATTGAAACGGTGGGCCTTTAACCCGCCTGTTGAAAGGAATAGGTCCCATGAGCGGCATCAACGAATTCATCGACAACGAAATCAAGAGCAACGACGTCGTCCTTTTCATGAAGGGCACGCCGCAGTTTCCCCAGTGTGGTTTCTCCGGCCAGGTCGTGCAGATTCTCGATTACATCGGCGTCGATTATAAGGGCATCAACGTGCTCGCCGATTCGGAAATCCGCCAGGGCATCAAGGATTACTCCAACTGGCCGACGATCCCCCAGCTTTACGTGAAGGGTGAGTTCATCGGCGGCTGCGATATCGTCCGGGAAATGTTCCAGGCTGGCGAGTTGCAGCAGCATCTGCAGGAAAACGGCGTCGCGGTTCGCGCCGCCTCCTGACCGGGCACCGGGCGTCCGCCCGGTTTCCAAACCTGATTTGATTTGAGTCCGAGGCGCTGTGCTGAACAGCGCCTTGGCCTGTTTATGGGAATTTCTAAAGTGACGGACACCTCTTTCGCAATCGCCTCATTTCACGTTGTCCTAATCCGTCTTACGCTGCCATGATATACAGGCGATTGCGCCTGAATTATCTTCTTGCAATGTCTTAGTTTGTCTCTTACCGTTGACTTATTGAATGTGGGTAACGGGAAATAGCTCATCATGGCAAAGGGCATCCATCGTCTTCCGAACAATTGCAAGAACCTGCCGGCTGGGATGCATGGCGACGGCGGCAATCTGTGGCTTCAATGCACTGCCCGCGACGGCGCTGTGATGCGTTCTTGGATCTTCCGTTTCAAACTTCCCGGCGGCAAAGCGCGGGCGATGGGTCTTGGCTCGCTCAATGATTTGCCGCTGGCGGACGCCCGCGAACAAGCCCGATTGCTGCGCTTGAAACTGAAAGACGGCATCGATCCGATCGAAGAACGGGACCGCTCGAAGTCGGCGCGCATTGCTGCCGCTCGGCAGGGCCGCACCTTCGAGGAATGCGCGAAAGGTTTCATGGATGCCAAGGGCGAGCATTGGACTGCGCAGCATTTCAGGCGCTGGAAACAGTCGCTCAAAGATTACGCTTATCCCACGCTCGGTGCCTTGAACGTCGAGGATATCAACGTCGATCTCGTCGAGGCAGCGCTCCGCCCGATATGGACTTCGAACACGAAGACGGCTTCCGACCTTCGCGGCCGCATTGAAAACATTCTGGATTGGGCGACCGTCAAGAAATACCGAACCGGTGATAATCCTGCTCGCTGGAAAGGTTGCCTCGAATATCTGTTCGTTGCTCGCGAGAAGGTGACGAAAGTCGAACCTCATGCTTCCTTGGCTTATGCCGACATGCCAGCCTTTTATTCGAAGCTGGACGCTGACGGCACCGCCGCAGGGCTTGCATTGCAACTGCTGATCTTGAGCGGCGTTCGGACGATTGACGTTCGCGAGGCCAAGATCGCCGACTTCGACTTAGAAGCGGGCATGTGGACGATCCCAGAGCTTTCGAAGGTGAAGCATGAGCACAAGGTTCCGCTCTCGCCAGCGGCGGTTTCTGTGGTCAAGGTGGCACTTCGGCATAAGGCCCGAAACCCGGACTTCATGGCGGATAGCGAATATCTCTTTCCGAACCAGCGGAACGGCGGCCCGATGGCGACGAACAGCATGTTGAACAAGACACGAGCGCTCGGCTATTCGAGCGACGTCATGGACAATCATGGCCTGCGCTCGACCTTCTCGACGTGGGGGAACAACGAGACGCAATTCGAATCCCGGCTGATCGATATGGCAATCGGCCACAAGATCGGCGATGCCGTAGAAAGGGCCTACAATCGCGCAGATTACCTCGCCAAGCGTTTAGCGCTCATGACGGCATGGGCAAGCTTTCTCACGGGCAAGAACGCGCCTGCGGACAACGTCACGGCCTTCCCTCTCAAGAGTGCCTGACGTCCAAAAATGGCGTCCTGAAATATCCAAGCCCGTCTCTCCATGAGGCGGGCTTTCGTTTTTCCTGCAACCGCTGATACCTTGGCAACGCAATATCCACAGGGCGCATGACCCTGCATGCTCGGCCAATTTTGACAATGAAAACAGTTCATGCGCGCAACTCATTGGTTGCAAATCGACCGGCATGTAAAATCTTCACATATTCCCGTTTCGATAATTTCGCGCTCTTTTTGTTCTCGCCAAGACGGCAAAAGACAATTGGAGAACGCAAAATGAACGACAACGCTGACGCTCGCGAACGCTTTCTGACCCTTAAGCAGGTAACGGCACGCACGACATACTCCCGCGCTAAGCTTTACACCCTGTTCGAGAGCAACAAGTTCCCAAAGCCGATCAAGCTCGACGGCGGTCGCATCGTGTTTCTCGAAAGCGAAATCGACGCCTATATCGCGACGACGATTCAGAAGGCACGAGGCGAGGCCGCTTGATGCTTTCGCAAACGTCAGAATACCGCGCTTGGTACTTCGCTAGAAAGCGCTGCCACGATGAAGCCGACGACAAGTTTCACCGCTACGGCGGGCGAGGCGTTTTCATGTGCCGCCGGTGGCGAGAGAGCTTCACGGCCTTCTTGCAGGATATGGGCGAGCAGCCGAAGGGAACTTTGCTCGGCCGCCTCGACAAGAGCCGCGGTTACGAACCCGGCAATTGCCGCTGGATGACGAAAAGCGCATCCATGCGCCTCTCGGCGACCTCGATCGCGTTGACGATCGATGGCGCGGCGGTTCCCTTGCCTGATGCTGCCGAAGGCGCGGGCCTTCTTCCTCGCAGGGTGCAATGGCGGCTAAAGCATGGCTGGCCGCTGGGCGAGGCTCTTAGCCTCCCGGTCGGTAAGGGCACACGGCATTCAGCCACGGCGGCTAAAGGGTCTGGCAGATTTACAGGGGCGATCGACAAATGAAAGCC
The DNA here is from genome assembly GCF_016864575.1 of Rhizobium sp. BG4. NCBI lineage: Bacteria > Pseudomonadati > Pseudomonadota > Alphaproteobacteria > Hyphomicrobiales > Rhizobiaceae > Rhizobium > Rhizobium sp. BG4. The sequence goes on along the minus strand of NZ_CP044125.1, from coordinate 3,825,421 downwards.
GCCGTGCGGCTGGGCGAGTGATCGCCCCGAGTACACAGGAATACCCCGGCACCGGATGCCGGCTCACGTTACCCGACTTGGCAGCGCTCCTGCAGCTTGCAGCCGGTCATTTCATCCGAAAGCTTTTAAAATGAGGAATGCTGAAAAGCAAAACGCCGTCTCGGCAGGCATCCGAAACGGCGTCATGAACAGAGAAAACCACAGTAAGCAAGGTGTTTTCGTAGGCGACAATAGCGCGAACCCGACAGAGAAGGCAAGCGCCGACGCCCTCTCTCGCATCGAGCGCGCTTGCGATCCCTGCATTTTCAAAGGAACCCGTCGACGCTTTGAGAAGCGGAAAGGCTATCCGCTGTTCTCCGATCGGCAGAAGGACGACCGTCGCGCTAAAATCGAGGAATGGCGTAAGGCCGCCCTCGAAGATTGCGCGAAGGTCGGCATTTGCGGGAGGATTGTTAGCGCATTGGCCACGGCGATGGATTTGGAAAGAGGTCTTTGCCTGGCTTCGAACACCGTGCTTGCCGGAATGATGAGCCGAGCCGTTGAGTCCGCCAAGAACGACTTGAACAAGATCGAGGATCGCGGCTGGATCGAGCGCGCTTCTGCAAGAGCCAAGCCCGGAAGCCGGTTTTCGCGGAGCGTTATTCCGACCGTACCGGATCCCCGTTTCGAGCGGCGATCTGGTGAGCCGAATAGGGTACACGGTGCCCCCAGCCGAATAGGGTACACGGTATCTCGGAAACCCCTGAAACTCTACGCGGGCGCGAAGACTCCGAATTCTTCGGGTTCCCTCCAATAGAGGCATACGAACCGGGTTCGTGGGAGTTAGTTTCCGCTTGCGAGGCGCTGGACGATGAACCCGCCCATTCCAAAGCAGAATCGAATCCATCCTCCCGCTCGGAGGAAACCATAGCCGCCGCCGGTGCAATCGTGACGGTTCAAAGGGCCGCGCCCTTTGTGCCCGCCGCAAGGCGTCTTAACCCTCCGGACTCGGAGTCCACACGCGATCGAAAGGAACCGCGAGCATGACGAACGATCAACTCGAACTTCTCGACTGGCAACCGCCGAAGTCCGAAAAGCCGGGCATGCTCGTTCCGTTCTTGATGCACAAGAGCGGGGCGCCGTATGCGATCGCTGCGCGGGCGATGAACGCGAGGAACGTTCCGAAGCGAAGCGGTGAAATCCGGGCGGCCGGGAACCGCATCCGCAAGGCGTTTTCCGAGCACTTCGGCGATGACTTGGCGGCCGAAATGGTCGCGAGGATGACGGATCGTATTTTCGTGCATGTCCGCGAGTTCGAGATTTGCCCTCCGACACAATCGGAACAGCACGCGCAGGTGATTGTCCTTCGCCGCGTTGAGGATATCCCGGGCTCGATCATCGGCCGCGGCAGCTTGAGGGCTAAGCGATGAGCGTCACCTATTGGACCCTGATCCCGAAGGGGTTCGAGATCCCGACCGTCGAGGATGATCCGTGGTCGGCAGGCGCCTTCGCCATGATCTTCCGGACTTATGCCGACGAGAGCACCGGCGGTGCGGCAACATCGCTCGATTTGGACGACGCGACCCTGACCGCAGCCGTCACGGCGCAGATTGAGCGCGGACTCGAGCTCGAATTCGAAGTCGAGGGCAACGCCGGCGTGCGCTGGTCGGAGCCGTTCGATCTTCGGCCTTTCCACCACCATTGTCATTGAGGATTTGAAATGAACCCTGACCGGTTTGTAGCGGCAGCAAGAGGCGCCGCATTTGATTTCGAGCGTGCCGCCAGCATTGCCGCCTGGCTGATCGCTAATCGCGACCTGTCGCTGTCGGAACTTGATTTCGCGTCGAAGATGGCGAAGAAGCGCAGCGCCGCATCGATCAGCGCAAAGCAACTTCAATGGTGGAATGCGATCATCAGGCGCCACAATGTGCCGTCGACGGCTTTAGAAAAGATGGGAAAGTGAGAATGAAGGCGCTTGTCGTCATTACCGCGGCCTTATTAGCCGCCCCTGCCCTTGCTAGCGACCGGCTGGCGATCGTCGACGGTGACACGCTCCGGGCTGGGGACGAAGTGTTCCGGATCATTGAAATTGACACCCCGGAAACATATCGACCGCGCTGCGCTCGGGAGTACGAGCTCGGCGTCGAAGCAAGAGAACATCTAGCGCAATTGCTTTCAGCAGGCCCGGTGCGCATCGAGCGTGACGGGATAGACTTTTTCGGCCGGACGCTGGCCCGGGTGTACGTCGGGGAACGAAACATCGGCGAACAGATGATTGCCGATGGCGTCGCGCTGCGTTACCGCGCCGGGGCAAAATTCCGAAAGGCTCGCGTCCGCGTGTGGTGCCCCGATCCCCAGCCGACGACGTCCGTCTCGAACTGACGACCGGCGCCTCGTCACCGGCAAAGCCCGTCTCTCATCGAGGCGGGTTTTTTCGTTTACCGGTCCGCGCTTATCGTCTGTGCCGTCTCGAAGAAGCAACAGGAACGGTCCCATGACACACGAGCATTTGATTTTCCGCGACCCGAAGACGGGACGCACGGCGCACATTTCCGAAATCAAGCGCTGCCGGCCGAGCCGCGACCTCGCGGGCAACCGAACCGTGACACTGATTTTGATGGGCGGGCAATCGCCGATCCGGTTCCCCGCCGACTGGTCGGAGAAGGCTTGTGGGCTGATCAGCGCCGCGGCATTCGCGATTCGTCATCCGAAGCCGGTCGGACATGATTGACAGCACGTTGCTCTTACAATCCGTCCGTCTTGCCTCGTGCTGCTTTGCGAGCGGCAATAGCTCCTATCAATGCCGCAGTCTCCAAACGGGGCTTAATTGTCGCGACTAGATTAGCCGCTGCGGCGAAGAACATTGCCTCGCTTCGTTTCAGCGGGTTGTTTTTGATCTTCGGGCTATCGAACGCCTCGTGGCCGAAATGCAGCAGCTCGTCAGAGTGAGCGAAGAAATTACGAACGCCTCGAATGTCGTTCAAATCCTTTGCCTCTTCCGCCGTGATCAGCCCCAGCGCCTGACTGACGTCGATCTTCGCCGAAAATGTTGAAAAGGGCCCGTACCCGCTGAATATCTTTTCTTTCAGCTTGCCGCTCAGGTTGGGCATCTGAGCTTGTAGAATCTGCTCAAGTACGCGCTCAAGAAGCGTCGCCACCATTAGCACTTTGGCAGCGTGGCTATAATCTGGCGGGATCTCGAAGAGCTTCGCCAAATCGGAGACAGGCTGGGAATCCGGCTCTTCCATGATACTACCGCGCTGTCACAACGTATCGAACTGCTCGGCCGATCAGAAAGATAAGGACCGCTGCTGCCAAAGCCGGGATTCCTCGTTCCCATTCGATCGGTCCCTGCACGGCGTAGCGCGTTTCAATGAATTGCATGTAGATGCCGGTTCCGGCCAGCCATAGCACGATGAGCAATGAGACGCCCGTACATGCCCAATAAAGAACGTTGGAAATCCGGACAGCGACGGTGGTAGGTTTGTCGTGCATGTTAGGCTCTTTCGGCTATAGACGGGGGACTGACGTAATAAGGCCCCTGATGACAACGTCATTGTCGGCCTTGATCTTGCACACGACCTCGAACCGCTCACCCGGCATGTTGCGGCTTTTGATGAATTCTGCGGCTTTCGCCCTTTCCTCACCTTCGGGCGGAGCGCAGAACGACCATGCGTCTTTCAGGTAAAACGGCACGTCCTGCGGGTGTCCGAAGTATCGGCGCGTCTCTTTCTCGTTCGGCACTCCGACAAGGATCGCTCGAAGCCCGTTCTTGTAGGAGAGCGAAAACGCGCCTTCCGGCATTTCCGGCCGCGTGTGATAGCCAGCCTGAAAGTAGTCAAAGGCGCCGTAACCGATAATGCCGAGAACGGCCGCGCCGAATATTCGCTTGATCCAGGTCCCCACCGATCGCCCTCGATAATCCTCACGCCAGCCGTACCGTTAGCACGGCGAGTCTGCAACTCAGATGCGACCGCCGATCGATAGTTTTCCCGCCGCTCTCATCGGGCGCTACGAAGGCGAGCAAGCTGCATTGGTCGCCTCTTTATGCGACCCATAAAAAACGACCACAGAGCGCCGCCAGCCGTTGCCCGCTTTCATCACACCGGCGAGCCCCTGTTTTCTCGCAGGCGTTAATCCTGACGCGATTGCGCCAGCGTCTACCCCAAAGCTGACGAAGGCCGCGCCACGGTCAATCCTTCACGATAGGGAAGAGACCATTCCCGAGAGAGGGCGAAGCCCCCTCGTCAGGGAAAAACCCGGGAAGAAACGCAACGGCCCGAAATCTCTCAAACGGGCAATTCAGACCGATTTTTTTTGAAAGCAGCATCCAGTATTCGCGATCGCCCAGCGCAAAGCCGGTTTCAGCGCCATGGGGGCATAAGGTCAAAACTCGCAAAGCACCTCACAAGCGGGATAGAGGAAGGGGGACGGGTGGCATCCGTTGCCGAACATGGATGATGATCAGAAGCACCCCGCGCCGCGGTCCCGGAACGTCTGAGTTTCGATAATCCCTTTCCCGTTTTGTTCCCCCTACCCTAAACCGCCGCTCGCCGGTTGCGAAAATGCTTCCTTTTGCTACCTTAAAAGGCAGTTGTGGGCGTTTTGACCGTCACTACCACTCGAAAAGCCATTAGATTCAGGCATCAGAGCAAAGTGGCCAGAATTACCCACAAGCCAACTTACAAACGGCGGACTGAGAGACCTAATGACGACGATCGGAAAAGAAGGCGGTGTTACGGGGGCAGATAACCCCGTCGATAACAGCCAGGTCATGGCGAAGCGGGAAGTTAAACGCCAGCGACGCGACCGAAACGGCATGTTCGTGCGCCGGAATGACGGCAAGGTCGATTACCGATCGACGCTCGGGAAACTGATGCTCAAAGCCATCAAGGCCTATCGGCTCGAACTCGCAGACCGCATGCATGAGAACGGTATCGAACGGCTCATTGAGGCCGCGGCGCTGCGCATGGCCGAAGTGCAGTGGAAACTCGACAGCCACCAATCTGCGCAGTCTATCTCGCAGGCCCGGGCTCTCGCCCGCCAAGCAGAGGAAGCGCTCGGCTTCGAGCGTCAGGTTGATCCCGGTCGGCTTCTTGGGATTGCTCTTCCGAAGCCTGTTGCCCCGCAAACCCATACAGATGCTCGCCTAGAGGCTTTGAAGGCTGGGGCGGTGCAAGGTGCCCGCGCCGCCGTTGACGAAGCCAAGGAAGCCGCTTTAGAGCGCCGCCGTCAGAAGCGGGAGCACGTCGCAGCCTGCAAGCGCGCTGGCATCGACCCCGATATCGGCCCCACCGATGCCGGCATGGCTCGGCTTTATGGCAAGGCCCGGGCGTTCGGCGCCCTTAAACAGGCTTTCGACACGGCAATTGAGGTCATGGAGAAAGGCTCGATGACGGACAAGGCTCGCGTCAGTCAGATGCTGATTGGCCGCGCCCTTGGCCCGGTTGTCGCTCCGAATGAGGCAGGCGCCGAAATCGTCGACATGGTCCCTGATGAGGCTATGGCCGAAGTCATGCGTCAGGTCGCATCGGGCGAACTCGACATGGATCACGGCTTGAAGCTTTGCGAGGCGCTGTTGCAGAAGGCGAAGGCTGGTCAGTTCATCGCGGTTCGCAGGGCAGCAGCAGGTGCCCGATGATAGCCGATATCGACACGTCACTGCTGAAACGCCACGAGATTGCCGCGCTCCTGCAGGGCATGGTTCGTTCTGGCGTCATCAATGCCCGGGCCATGAACGAGCAACTGGAAGCCTATGACGCGCAATTGGCGGAAGAGGCCGAAACCGTTCAACCGGTGCAGGGTGACGAAGAGCCCTCGCATACCGGCGGCCCCCTGCTCTTCGTGGCGGAACATGCCAGCATTCCCACACACAAGCTCACCGGCGCGGGTCTTGAGCTTCCGGTCGTCATCGTGTCGGTCGAGCGGGTTGACGATTTCCTGCCCTCGTCGAGAGCGGATGCATTTCGCATGGCTGGCGAACCGGTCCCGTTGCTCGACGACGATATCCTCGAACCGGAACATGCCCGCCCCCGCGTTGAAATCGATCGGGAGCGCGTTCTGCTCGACTTGGAGGCCATCGGGCGCATGAGCATTGCGAGAAGGCAGGAGCTCATTTTGACGATGGTTGCCGACGTCGAACCGGACACTGAGGAAGAGAAGGAAGAGCGTCGCAAGGCGATGGTGGCCCAACGGATTGCCATCGCGCAGGAAATGGCGGCGCAGCGCAAAGCGGAGAACGAAGAGAATGAGCATGTCGGATGAAACGCCCGGGAAGATCAGAGAACGCCTGGCTCTTGAGCAACGCATGATGGCGCGGCTTGTCGAGAGGCAGGAGGCGCAGGCACAGCGGCAGGAGGAGCGACGTCGGCTGCGGGATGCCTGCAAGGTGGAACCGTATCGGCCTGCGATGGCGGCTGTTCACGAAGCGCAGGTTGCCGAACTCACATCGAGGAAAGGAAAAGTACGTGGCCTCTTCGATTTCTTCCGGTGGTAGCGCCTTGCAGGCTGAGAACGTCAAGACGATTGCGTTGACGGCGTTCCCCAACGGCACGATTCTGCGATTGCCGATCGGCGATATCGGCCGGGTGTGGCGTCATCCCAGCGCACAAACGACCCTCGTCCGGATGCCTGACGGAACGGTCCAGGTGTTCGAGCGTCCCGAACAGGTCGAAGCGTATATTGCCTTGGCCGATCAGTAGCAGCGACGCAAGATTCTTGCGCAACCACGCAACGTCTGGTAGCTTTCGTACATAGCGGCGCTCTGGCAGCGACCGAGCTCCGGAAGCTCTGGCAGCACATTCATCCGGTCTCTCATGCTTTTCAGCAACTTGGAGACCGCAATGATGTATCTGGATCCCAAATCCCCCCTTCGCAAAGAACTCGCCGGCCATAACCTGACGGCTGCGCCGAAGCAGCCGAACGCCTCGTTTACTGCTGCGCAGTTCGAGGCCTATCTCGTCGAGAGCGGCCTTGTCGCTTCATGGGAAGACGCTGAGCGCGTCGCCCGCTTCGTTCGCAAGTCGAGCGAGGTATTCGCCCATGCGTAATCGCCTGCCGATCCACGAATTCGAAAAAATGCTCGTCGACCGCGGAATCGTGAAGAGCCGCAATGAAGCCGCTCGAGTCACGAACGCGATCCGATATGCAGACACGCCGCGCCACGCCCTCTTGTACGCGCGTAATTGCATGTCTGAAGCCAAGGCAAAGAAAGCGATTGCTCTGTCGATCGACCATTCGACGCTCTGGTCCCGTCAGGAGGCCAACGGAAAGGATTTCAGCGAATGCTTCAAGGAACTCCGCGAGGGGGAGCCTGATGCGGCAGCGGACGCCGCAGAGATGGTCCGCGCCCGTCTTTCCCTTGGCCTTTCCCTCGCCAGCGTCGAAATGACGCTCGGCATTGCCCGGTTGAGCGTCACGCCGACGGTTCTCAAGGGGATGGTGGTCCGCTCTTTCACCAACGTCATGCACAAATTCGCGCCTGACGATCAGGGTAAGATTTCCGGCTACGCCTCGACGCCCGGCCTCGACAGCTACAATCACCGCGTACTGAACGGGGCGTTTCAGGAATCCATCGACAGCAAGGGCTTGAACGGATCGCGCGGGATCAAGCTCATTCTCGACCACGATCATTCGAAGCCCGCCGGCGTGATCAATCGTCTTGCCTATGATGCCACGGGGCTCGCGATCGAGGCAAAGCTCTCGCTCGATATCCCCTATGTCGCCGATCGGTACGCCGCGATCAAAGCTCTCGGCGGCCTGAATTACTCGGTCGGCTTTTTCCTTGAGGAATATCGCTGGGTGGAAACGAAGAACGGCCCCGACGAGCTCATTATCGAGAAAGGCGACCTGTTCGAGATTTCCGTCGTCACCTTCCCGGGCAACGAAGCCGCAACCCTGCAAATCGGAGCATGATCGCCATGAAAACAACAGTCACCGAACAGCGGAAAACCCGCGAGGAACGCGACGCCGAGCTCGAAGCCGCCTTCGAGGCAAGCCGCCGGCGGAACCTGGAAGCCGTGAAGAAGAATTTTGACGACATGCTTCATAGCCGGTTCGACCCGGGCAAATCGTTCTCCGAAGGCTGACCAGCCGAAGGATGGGCGGGGCGTCGCGGGTTTTCCAGCGCGGCGCCCCATTTCGCAGCTTAGGAGAAAACCTATATGGCTTCGTTTACCGAATCCGCCACACTCAAAATCAACGATCAATCCTCGAAGCAGATCGCCGGATTGAATAAAGAACTCAGAGGCTTGTTTGCGACCGCTAACAGGATGCGCAAGCTTTCAACCCTTGACCTTTCGAGCCTCAAGGCGGCGCAGCGCGATGTGAAAGCGATCGGCCGAGTGCTGAACCAGCTTCCGAAATCGCGGACCATCAGCGTCAACGTGAACCAGCGTGGCAGTACGCCCCGGGTTTCAACCGCGGGGATCATCGGCGGAGGACGTGGCGGGCGTGGCGGCGGCCTGCTTACCAGCGCAGGTAAGGGATTTTCCGGCGCTATTTCTCGCCTTACTGTCTCGGGTGCCGCAACTTTCACCGGGGCCGTGACCATCTCGTCGCTGGCACTGCAATCGCTGAACGCCAGCCAGGCGCAGGACACGCGAGAACGGATCGCACTTTCGCCTGCACAGCGCAACTTCGTCAACGATGCTGCCGAGCGCGCAGCATTGGGCGCCCCGCGCATCGGCATCACCCGAGCCCGAGAGATTGCCTTTGACCAATTGGCAGGCGGCACGCCTGAGCGTGTTCTCTCGGCACAGACGAAGCTCGCGGCGAACGCCGAAGTCGTCGCCGACAACGTCGTTCCCGGGCTCGGCCGATCGCTTACGACGCTCACGAACAAATTCGTCAATTTGGCGAACTCGAACGACGACGTCGTTCGGTCCACCCAACTTGTTTCAGGCATCACCCGGGGCGCCATCGCCACCGGTGAATCGTTCAAGCCGGATACGCAAATTGCCCAATTCCGCCTTCTTGGCAGCTTGACCGGGACGTTGAATGAAAAAGGCGTCTTCAATCTCACACAGCTATTCGATGCCAGCACCACGGCTGCGAAGGGGCTCAATCGCCTGCAAAAAGAACTGTTCACGCCTACCGAGCAGGCCGGCGCTGGTTCCGGTATCGCAAAGGGCGCGGTCGCCAATCTCAATCAACGCGGCCTTCGAGGCTTCACGTCCGAGCAGGCGGCACTCTTCAACCGGGATCCGCTGTCGTTCATCGAGCAGGTGCTTGCCAAGCGGATTCAGTCGCAGGGTGTCGATACGAACAACCGTGACCAGCTTTCGAACTTCCTCAAGACTGCCGGTTTCAATCAGACGTCGCAGAACGTCATCAACCAGGTCCTGCAGTCGGTCGACGAGCGAAATCGCCAGTTCAACTTGACGCGAAACGTGGACGTTTCCGATCCCACGAAGGGGACCGAAGGAAACCTGCGCCTCGCAACGCTTGATCTGATCGCCTCATTCAATACGCTTTCGGCGAAGGTTCTGACGCCGATCGCGGAGTCAGTAGCGCCGGCCATTACCAGTGTCGCGTCATTGGTCGAGAAAACCGCACTGACAGGCAGCAACTTCGATCGGCTCGCGCTAACGGCGGGAACGGCAGCGGCAGCGCTCGGCGTGTTCAAAGTCGGTCAGTTTGGCCTCGCCGCGTTGTTCAACCCGCTGAACCAATCTGCGCTTGCTCTCGATGGGTCGGCAGCAGCCCTTACTCGGGCGGCGGTTTCGCTCGGCGGCTCAGGTGTCGCCGGGACGGTGGGCACCGCTGCAGGTGCAGCAACCGCCGGTGCGTCAACCGGGCTGGCAGCGAGAGCTCTTTCCCTCATATCGCAGTTCCCGGCGATTGCTGGCCTTGCAGCGGCGACGACGCTCGGGCGCGGGAGTGTGCAACAGTTGACGCCCTACCAGCTTCAACTTCTCTACGGCACGCCAGACGGCAAACCGAGGGCGCCATTCCAAGGCCCACCAGCGCCGGCAGGCATGACGCCGGATCGCATCTCGGCGCTGAATTCATTTCTGGACATGACCGTGCCGACGCAAATTGAACAGGCATTCGGAAGCGGCGCTGGGGAATTGCGCAGCGCGGGTTCGGACGCTGGACAAAACTTCCTTTCGACGGCGGCGACGTTTTTCGAGGGCGCCGGCGCGGCTGGGGCGGCTTTCGGACAGTCCGCCGCCGCGGCCTTCAACGCAAATGTGGCCGCTCAGGTCGGCTTGAGCATACCTCGCCCGACGGCCGATACCGGCGGCAATTCGAAGACCGAAGGACGATAACTCCCAAAGCGGCCGACGCAATGTCGGCCGCCCGACATCGGGTAGCATGTCAGATGACGCTATAGATCGTGGCGATGACGACAGCTGCTCGGAACAAAAGATAGATGATCGTCGCCATTCCGATGATCGTGAACGCCGCTCCGAGTGCGCGGATCCAGAACGGGAAGTCCCGCTCGAACCTCATTCCGACTTCCTTGCCAACGCCGCCATCCCAACGAACCGTCACGACGTCAGGGAGACCGGCAGGCGTCGAGAAATCAAGCATATGCAGCTGGAAAAACTCACCTCCGTTAAGGGAGTTCAGTTTGATCATCAGTCGCGCATGGGCGATTAGTTCGCTTGTCCATTGCCGGGGCGTCCAGACTTCAAAATGAGTTGGCCGGTAGTTCAGAATGATTTCAATGTCTTTGATCGTCTCGCGCCCAGCGTTCTCGAACCATATTTGGCGCGTCGCGACTGGCACGTTCTGCGCTTGGCCGTCCTGCCCGGCCTGCGGGTTGGCGACCAGGTAGACGAAGTTGTTACCGACCCCATAGAGCAGCTTACCGCGCCTCCGCAGCAACGCGGCGGCGACGGTCGTTAGAGCGGCAATGATAAGGGCTTGAGCTATTTCACTCTGCAATATCGTGAGAAGTAAAGGCAGCAAATTGAACGACTCCTGTTGACCGAACAGGAGTATAATTCATCTGCTGTGCGGCGCGGGAGCGAGGATGCACTTATCCCTGCTTTTCACACGATGGTTCGGCGCATGCCGAACGGCTGGCCCCTTTTCAGGGATTCCCGGGCTTTAGTCCGACCTCTCCAAGGCGTTTTTCAAGCTTCTCCCGGTCCTTCCGCATTTCGTTCAGCATGTCGTCACCGGCGCCGTCGTAGAAGCCATATTGCGTCAGATCGGCAATCAGCACCCGGCACCATTGCTTGTCGTCGGCAGGAACCTCGCTGGCGAGCGCATAGAACATGACGTCGCGAGGCAGATTGTCCCCGTTACCGCTCAAAGCCCGCTGCATCGCTTCCGTGACAGTGTCGTCGACGGCTCGCGTCTTGAGGTTCAGGATTAGGTCGGTGTCCTGACAATGCGGCCAATCAGGCTCCATGCCAGTAACGCCCAATGTCTTCGCCGCAATGCCTGCCAGCCAGAATTTTGCGAGTTCACCGCGAACGATGCCGTCGGCTCCCCGATCGAGCCCGATTGTCTCTGGCAGGTACAAATGCCGATCGAACGCGCCCGCCGCGCCGGCGAAGGACATGCATAGCGCAACTGCGATTGTGCCGATTGTCTTCCTCATTGCCTCACTTCCTTTTCCTATCTGACGCATCAACCGAACGTTTTTCTTCAAGATCCCGCAGGTCGTAAGGCTGGTAGATGGTGCGAGGTGCGGGGCGGAACTGCTCTTTCATCCAAGCCTGCAAAGGTGATGCAAGGCCAGACCCCGAGACGATGCCGACGAGCAAGCCAACGATCTGAAGCACATTCCGCACCTTCTCCAATCTGCTCGCTGGCGGCCTTTTCTGCCGTCGTGAGGCCCACATTCAATGCTGCACCTTCTCGCCGTAGTGGCGAAATCCGGCTGGGCTGATTTCGTAGCATGGTGTCGACGTGCCGTGCCGGTCGACACATATAGCGTCGGCTCTGGCATTGTCCCCGTCGAGGTAGACCATTGTCACCGAAGCGATTGTCGTCGATACAAGCCCCAGCGCAAGCCCCAAGGCCATCGAGGCGGCGGTTTTCGTAATAAGCTTTCCCATTATGCATTTTCCGTATGAGGCGCCTGCCGGTAATTTCAGACAGTCAGGCGCGGATTGTTTCAATTGACGGTCTCGTCTGCCGCGGCATGGATTCCGAGCGTGGCCTCGATTGTCCCGAGCCGATCGCGGATAGCCGCAAGCGAGTTCGAAATCTCGACGAATGCCCGCAGCTGTTCGCCGAGGTGGTTTCCGATTTCGGTGATAGCGTTCTGATGCATATTCACGAGCGCGGAGAGCGAGGCAATCGCCTCGTCTCGCATCTTGTCATTCGTTGTCGGCTGGTCGTCGCCGGCATTTTTCCGCTTGTCCGCCAAAGTTTCAATTCCTGCCGCCGCGGTTGAGGTCCAAGCTCTTGTCCTGGCGGGTAGCGCTCAAAACGCGAAATTGGTGGACAGGGTCGGCTAGACGCTCCTGCCGCTCCTGCTCGGCGCGAGCGGCGGAATATTGGGCCTTGGGGTCGAAGGGATATTCGAACGCTTCCGGATCTTCGGCTCTCTCGGCTTCAAGCATTGCCTTCACTCGGGCCCTGTGAGCTCGATCGGATTCGGTGCCGAGCGACGGCGGCGCCTTGAACGTCGCCTTTTTGGAGTAATCGTGAGCGTTAGCGATCGGCGCCATTTGTTCCGGACGGGTAGCCGGCTGGACAAGGGTGTCAGTCTTCGCGTGGTAGACCAAACGACCTTCATAGAGATAGGCGACGACGCATTCGAGCTCGGCTTGGTTCAGGCTTCCACCCCGAACGAAGGACTCGAGCCGTTCCGGATCAACGCCGGATTTGCTCGCGAATGTGAAAGGCATCTTCTGCGCCTGGCGGGCGGCTGCGCCGCGGATTTCTTCGATTGCGTTGTTCACGCGGTTCAGAACAGTTTTTCCCATCACACGGGTTCTTTCTTTGGCTTGCGACGAAAAGGCGGCGGCATAACCGGCTGATGGTCGACGATGGAGATTTGATAGCCGAAATGATCGGCAAGAAGCTGCAGCGTCTCATGTCGAGGCGACGCAGCGGGATTATTTCGGATTTTGTAAAGACCGGCGATCGTGAGGCCGGTCGCCTTCGAAACCGAAACGATATCGCCCTGCATCAGCTTTCGGCGAATGCCGTCGACAAGGCCATCGAGCCTCATCTCTATCGCAGTGCCGGGCGGGTTGAATTCATCCATTTCGTATCCCTTTTGTTCACGCAAAGGATGCTATACGAGTGTTGAACAAATCCCGAATAGGCGGTATTGATTCCCCCGCGAACCGGCGTTTACTTCGTTCGCGTCACAGGATTCGGTCGCCTTGGCGTTAGCCACACGACGGCCCCTTCCCCCTCAAAAGCTTCCTACCTGTCGAATTTTCCTGCTTTCTTTGCCTTAGTGGCGCAACAATCTTGCGCAGGAATCGGCTGTGCTGCTTATGAACCGATGTGAGTACGGAAGTCCGTACGAATGACAGAGCATGAAATTATGCAACGAAATCAAAGCGAATATGCGGACACCTCTCCCACCGTTGCCGCGGGTCGAACACCTATGGGCAAGCGAGAGTTCATCTTTCTGGCTGCCTTCATGATGGCGGTCAATTCTCTCGCCATCGACGTCATGCTTCCTGCCCTCCAGCAGATCGGCGCCAATCTGGGGGTCGAAAGCGAGAACCACCGCCAGTTCGTCGTCTCGGCCTATCTCTTCGGCTTCGGCCTCGCGCAGCTGTTCTTCGGCCCGATTTCGGACCGGTTCGGCCGCCGCAAGCCGTTGTTTATCGGCCTCGTCATTTACATCTGTTCCGCCTTCGGCATTGCGCTCATCCCGTCCTTCGGCGGCCTTCTCGTCCTGCGTTTCATCCAGGGCATCGGCGCTGCGGCCACCCGCGTCATCACCATATCGATCGTCCGCGACATCTATGGCGGCCGCCAGATGGCCGAAGTGATGTCGCTGATCTCGATGACGTTCATGATCGTGCCGGTTATCGCGCCGGGCACCGGTCAGCTCGTCATGCTGTTTTCAACCTGGCACATGATCTTCGTCTTCATTGGGGTGATGGCGACGCTGATCCTGCTCTGGGCCTATAACCGCCTGCCGGAAACGCTTGCGCCCGCCAATGTCCGTCCGTTCACGGCCAAGTCTGTCATCGGCGGCTTCAAGGTGGTTCTGACCAACCGCAGCGCGCTTTGCTACACGCTGGCAACCACCGTCGTCTTCGGCGCGCTGTTCGGCTTCATCAACTCGGCACAGCAGATCTATGTCGGCATCTACGGGCTCGGGGTCTATTTTCCCTTCGCCTTCGCCGGTGTGGCGATCTTCATGTCCTTCTCGTCGTTCCTGAATGCGCGCCTTGTCGGTCGCTTCGGCATGCGGCGCCTGTCGCATGCGTCGCTGGTCGGCTTCATCGTCGTCAACACGATCTGGCTACTCGTGCAGCTCTATGGGCCGCAGCCGACGCCGTTCCCGGTCTTCATCTGCCTGTTCGGTCTGGCGATGTTCCAGTTCGGCTGGATCGGCTCGAACTTCAATTCGCTCGCCATGGAGCCGCTCGGTCATGTCGCCGGCACCGCTTCATCGGTGCTCGGCTTCACCAGCACGATCGGCGGCGCGGCGATTGGCGCAGCCATAGGCCAGGCGTTCGACGGCACGGCGCTGCCGATGGTCATCGGTTATTTCACCGTCGCCTTCATCGGCCTTGCCTTCGTGCTCGTTGCCGAAAAGGGACGGCTGTTCCAGCCACATAATCCGGCGGTCTGATCCGCCGGACGCATTCTTTCTTGGGGGTAATTCATCATGGCGCCGGATCACACGCCGCACGTCGAAAACCAGGGCTCGCGCCGCATCGGCATGGGCTTTGCGGAATTCGTCATCACCATCGCGATCATGACAGCCAGCATCGCCATGGCGATCGACAGCATGCTGCCTGCCCTGCCCGCCATCGGGCACTCGCTCAATGTCACCAACACCAATGATGCCCAGCTCGTCATCGCCGTGTTCTTCTTCGGCTTCGGCGTCTCGCAGATCCTGTTCGGCAGCCTCTGCGATGCCTTCGGCCGCCGCAACATCCTGCTCGGCGGTCTCGCCGTCTACGTGCTCGCCATGTTCGGCGCGGCCGCCACCTCAAGCTTCGAAATGCTCCTCGTCATGCGTTTCGTCCAGGGCATCGGCGGAGCTGCCGTGCGCATCACCAGCATGGCGATCGTGCGTGACTGCTTCGGCGGCCGCGAGATGGCGCGCGTCATGTCCTTCGTCATGATCGTCTTCATGATCGTACCGATCGTCGCGCCGTCGGTCGGCCAGCTGATCATCAGCTATGCCAACTGGCACTGGATCTTCATCCTGCTCGGCCTCGTCGGCTCGATCCTGTTCATCTGGGCCGCAAGCCGCCTGAAGGAATCCCTGCCGCGTGAGGAGCGCATCCCGCTGTCGGTGCGCGCCGTCACCGACGGTTTCAAGACCGTGCTCACCAACCGCATCACCTGCGGCTACATGATCGGCCTGACGATGTTCACCGGCGTCATCAGCGCCTACGTCATCTCCGTCCAGCAGGTCTTCGGCGAGGTCTACGGCCTCGGCGACTGGCTGCCGATCGCCTTTGCGGCAACGGCCGGCGGCATTGCCGTCGCCAACTTCGCCAATGGCTTCTTCGTCCGCACCTTCGGCATGCGCCGCATTTCGCATGCAGCGGTCATCCTCTTCACGCTGGTATCGGCTTTCGGCTACGTGATGGCGCTCGGCGGCACGGTCAATTTCGTGCTCGACTACGCGCTCTTCACCGTGCTGCTGATGATGTTTGCCGTCATCGCCACCAACTTTACGGCGATCAGCCTCGAGCCGATGGGCAATCTTGCGGGCACCGCCACTGCCATCACCGGCTTCGTCTCGACGACCTTCGGTGCCGTGCTCGGCGGCGCCGTCGGCCAGATGTTCAACGGCACGGTCCAGCCGCTCTTCGCCGGCTTTGCGATCTTCGGCGCCGTCAGTGTTGCCGCCACGCTCTGGGCCGAGAAGGGCAAGCTCTTCACCCATCCCGGCGACAGCCCGCAGCTGGATGCGGGTGCCGCACATTTCTAAAAACGAAGGCCCGCTCTCGAGCGGGCCTTTTGCCGTCAGTCCATATAGGGCAGATGCGCCTCGTTGACGGCGGCAATGAACTTCTTGCGCGCCTCCCTGGCGCCGACCGCGCCATTGAAGACATCGAGGCAGGTCACCTCGGCGCGATAGAGCGCCGGCCCATCGGCAACCGGCCATTCGGTGACCATCATCCGGTAGGCATCGTGCACCGAACGGACCACGCGGTTACGGCCGCGCAGCTTCAGCCTGACGGGATCGAATTTCCGGATGTCAGTCTTTTCCATGACGCAATACCTCACGCAAAACACGCGACTCAACGAATCACCGCGCGACTCGTTCCTTCACTAGGCCGGGGTTCACCGCAACCATTCATGGTGCAGGAACCACACAGCGCCTACCAAAAAGCCGCATTGCGATGACATTCCGTTCATCTGGCGTTCATATTCCTTGTTGCCATCGCTCTTTAGGGTTAGTTTTAGCAGGCAACGATGGAGCAAGACATGATCAAGACCACCATCGCGGCTTCTGTGTTTGCCGCTTATGCTTTCGCGATGTTCGCCATCGCCTCCCTCCCCCAGAGCAATCCGATTGTTCCGGTCGATCAGCTGGTGACCAGCTCGACGAACTGAGCTGTCGCGCAAACGAAAACCCCGCTCGATGAGCGGGGTCGATACGTGATGAAAATGCTTGGGAGGAAATATGCGTTTCCTCCTATCTATCCGGGCTGGACCGAAGCTTGCGCCCTCACCAACTTAGACGGTGAAAACCTCTTTCCGCAGCAACTCCCACGACGCCTTGTCCGGTGCGATCAGCAGCCCGCCGTCGACATGGTGCGGCAGATAGGGCGAGCCGTCGAAACGGGCGGCATAGGCGCCGGCTTCCTGCGAGATCAATGTCCCCGCCAAATGATCCCACGGCATCAGCTTGTTGTACGAGAGATAGTGCACATGGCCTGACGCAAAGGCGCGGTATTCATGCGCCGCGCAGCGATAATTGGCCAGGAAGCGCACCTTGGCGAGATTGGCGAGGATCTCGGCGCGCTTCTCCTTGGCAAAGAAGCCGGTCGAGGCCATGCCGACCATCTGGCCAAGCTCGACAGGCTCGGCAACTTTCAGCCGCTCCGTCTCGCCGTCCGGCCGCCTCAGCCATGCACCGCTGCCCTTCTCCGCCAGCACCCAGTCGTCGCCCATCGGATCGTAGATGATACCGGCTACGGTCTCGCCCTTCGAGACGACGGACGCCATCACGCCGAAGGCCGGAATGCCCGAAGCAAAATTGAACGTGCCATCGACGGGATCGACGATGATGGCGAGATCAGCGCCTTCGAGGCGGTCGAGCAATGCCGGATCGGCTGCGACCGATTCCTCGCCGATGAACAGCGCCTCGGGCCACAGCTTTGCAGCCTCCGCCTTGATCATCCGCTCGGCCTGCTCGTCGGCCTCCGTCACCAGATCGGTCGCTTCCGACTTGGCGCGCACGTCACCGGCGCCCAGCCGGCGGAAGCGCGGCAATATCTCGGCCTTCGCCGCCCGCCGGAGGAGATCGGAGAGCGTCGTTACATCAACTTTCGAGGTCATGGCATGTTCCTGTTTCGGGCGTCCGCCCAGTTACTCGCTCTTCGATGACGGTTCGGTGACCATCAGGCTCGAAAAATCGAAAAGCTTGGGATCGAGAAGATGCGACGGGTTCACGTGGGCGAGTGCCCTGAGCATCGTATCCTTGCGGCCGGGCATGCGCCGCTCGATATCGGCGAGCATATCCTTCATCGCATTGCGCTGCAGGCCGTCCTGCGAACCGCAGAGATCGCAGGGAATGATCGGAAACTGCATGGCAGAAGCGAACTTCGCCATGTCGTCTTCGGCGCAATAGGCCAGCGGTCGCAGAACCATGAGGTTGCCCTCATCGTTCAGCAGCTTCGCCGGCATGGAGGCAAGGCGCCCGCCATGGAAGAAGTTCATGAAGAAGGTTTCGAGGATGTCCTCGCGGTGATGGCCGAGCACCAGCGCATCGCAGCCCTCCTCCTTGGCGATCCGGTAGAGATTGCCGCGGCGGAGACGCGAACAGAGCGAGCAATAGGTCGCCCCCTCCGGCACCTTCTCCTTCACGATCGAATAGGTGTCGCGATACTCGATCCGGTGCTTCACGCCGATACCGGTCAGATATTCCGGCAGGATATGCTTCGGGAAGTTCGGCTGGCCCTGGTCGAGATTGCAGGCGACCAGCTCCACCGGCAGCAGGCCGCGCCACTGCAGATCGAGCAGCAGCGCGAGCAGACCGTAGGAATCCTTGCCGCCGGAAACGCCGATCAGCCAGCGCTTCTGGCCCTTCAGCATATCGAAATCGTCGAATGCCTGACGCACATTGCGCAGCAGACGCTTGCGCAACTTGTTAAACGAGACCGAACGCGGCGCATCGGCAAACAGCGCGTGGGCGATACCACCGTCTTCGGTGGTTTCATCGAGGGCGTCGGCAATGTTTGCAGCGATATTCATCGTCTCTTCCGGATCGTCAGTTGATCTGCCTTAGCAGAAAGCAGCGGCAGGACACAGCATCAATCGCCGAAAACCGACCAGCCGGTGCGCGCCGCTAGCATTTCCAGCGCCACGGCGCCAAGCTGCGAATTGCCGACCTTGTTGAGGCCCGGAGACCAGACGGCGATCGAGGCGATCCCGGGCGCCACCGCAAAGATACCGCCGCCGACGCCGCTCTTGCCGGGAAGGCCGACGTGGTAGGCGAAATCGCCCGATCCGTCGTAATGCCCGCACATCAGCATCATCGCATTGATACGCCGCGCCCGCTTCGGTGAAACGACGGAATGGCCGGTGACCGGGTTGCTGCCGCGCGCCGCCAGGAACAGCCCGGCGCGAGCCAGCTGCTCGCAGGTCATCGACAGCGCGCATTGATGGAAATAGACGCCGAGCACATGCTCGACCGGATGATCGATATTCTTGTAGGCGCGCATGAAATTGGCGAGCGCGAAATTGCGGTAGCCCGTCTGCGTTTCCGAGCGCGCGACCTTCTCGTCGATGGTCACGGATTCGTCGTCCGCCAGATAGCGCACGAAGCGCAGCAGCTCACCGATCGCCTCGCGCGGCGCATGGCCGGCCATGACGACATCGGTGACGGCAATGGCGCCGGCATTGATGAAGGGGTTGCGGGGAATCCCGCTCTCATGTTCCAGCTGGACGATGGAATTGAAGGCCGAGCCCGATGGCTCGCGGCCGACGCGCTTCCACAGACTCTCGCCCACCTTGCCGAGCGCCAGCGTCAGCATGAAGACCTTGGAAATGCTCTGGATGGAGAAAGCTACGGCAGCGTCGCCGACGCTGTAGATCTTGCCGTCCGTCGTGGCGATCGTCATCCCGAACTGGTTGGGATCGATCTTGGCGAGCTCGGGAATGTAATCCGCAACCTTGCCCTCGCCGATCCGCGGCGTCAGTTCCTTGTAGATGCTGTCGAGGACTGCCTGCAAATCCACCATGACTTCTCTCCAGATAAAAAAAAGCCGCCCTGTGAGGCGGCTTTTCCGTATGCGAAAACGCCTCGCGATTAACGCGAATAGAATTCGACCACCAGATGCGGCTCCATGACGACCGGGTACGGAACGTCGGAGAGCGAAGGAACGCGTGCGAAGGTCGCAACCATCTTGTTGTGATCAACTTCGATGTAGTCAGGAACATCACGCTCAGCGAGAGAGATGGATTCCAGAACCGTTACGAGCTGCTTCGACTTCTGGCGAACTTCGATGACGTCGCCGGCCTTGCAACGGTAAGAACCGATGTTGACGCGGACGCCGTTCACGGTCACGTGGCCGTGGTTCACGAACTGGCGGGCTGCGAAAACGGTCGGGACGAACTTGGCGCGATAAACGATCGCGTCGAGACGGGACTCCAGAAGACCGATCAGGTTTTCGGAAGTGTCACCCTTGCGGCGGTTGGCTTCGTCGAAGATCGCACGGAACTGCTTTTCGCGCAGGTCACCGTAGTAGCCCTTCAGCTTCTGCTTGGCGCGCAGCTGCACACCGAAGTCAGAGAGCTTGCCCTTGCGGCGCTGACCATGCTGGCCCGGGCCGTATTCGCGGCGGTTCACCGGGGACTTAGGACGGCCCCAGATGTTTTCGCCCATACGGCGGTCAATCTTGTACTTGGACGATTCGCGCTTGCTCATCGTATTTCCTTTCAGAGTGTTAGAACGGTTTGTAGCCAAACCGCGCGAAGGAAACACGCCCTCCTTTGGCTTTCTCTCGAAAGCCCGACAGGACCAAACCATTACGCGAACGGGATGAATCCACGGGACATGTCAAATGAAACACCGGACATTGCTGCCCGGTGCTGGCGCGGTGTTTATGGATAAGTCACGGGATTGTCAAACGGAATCTGCCGCCGACGCCTCGCCCTCGGCCGGTTCGAGCGAACCCGCAAGCTTGCGCAGCAGACCGGACAACGCCCGGCGCTCCCCCTCATCGAGCGCATCGAGGAGACCGAGCTCCCGGCCCATGTCCTCGCGAAAAGCAGCCTCGGCGCGGCGGATACCCTCTGCGGTTAGTACCACGACGAAACTGCGCTTGTCCTGATCCGAGCGCTCGCGCGTGACCAGCCCAGCCTTCTCCAGCCGGTCGAGCCTGTGGGTCAACCCGCCGGAGGAGATCATCAGGTGACGGTAAAGCTCCGTCGGGATCATCCGGTAAGGCGGCCCGGACCGGCGGATCGTCGCGATCACATCGAATTCGCCGCGATCGAGATGGAATTCCGCAAAGGTCGCCTCGATCGACGGCCGCACAAGATTGGACAGCCGGTAGATGCGGCCGAGAATGCTCATCGGCGTCGTATCGAGATCCGGCAGTTCCTGGGCCCAGAGAGCACGCAAGCGGTCGACATGGTCTTCAGTCGTCATGGTCAAATCCGATTTGTCTTGACGAGAAGATAAATCGGATTATCTTCTCACTAAGATAAATTGATAGCGAAATCCGGTTCAGGTTCCAAGGGAGGAAATCATGTTCCACGTCATCAGCCGCGAAAATCAGCAGCAGTCCCCGAACCGAACCATTCTCTTTGAAGGCGGCGCGTTCGGCGCACCCGTCTCGATCTTCCTCATAGACAACGAGCCGGGCCAAGGCCCTGCCCTGCATGTCCATCCCTATACCGAAATGTGGATCGTCCGCTCGGGACAGGCGCGCTTCACCGTCGGCGAAGAGACCCTAGACCCCAACCCCGGCGACATCGTCGTCGTCAACGCCGAGACACCCCACTGCTTCAAGAATATCGGCACGACACGGCTGGAACTGACCTGCATCCACGCCAGCCCGGAAGTTATCCAGAGCTGGGTTTGAAAGCCTTACTCGGCAGCGCTCTTCAGCGCGTCGTCGTCAGGCGCGTCAGCCGAACCCGGCGCGGTCTCAGCCTGCAGGTCAGGGAAAGCGACGATGCGCTTGCCGGTGAAATCCGTATGGACGACGATCAGGCCCTGTTCTTCGAAATAGCCGAGTAGACGGCGGGCGCGGCGGGCCGAATGGGTGCCGTAAGCGCGGGCGATGCGGGCGTCGGACGGGCATGGTTCGCCGCCGAGCGCTGCCTTCGCCATCATCAGGAACACGCCCTGCAGATCGTCGGTCACGCCATTCGACAGCGAGAGCGCCGTGGCCCAGCCTTCGCTGGCCGCCATTTCGGGATCGACGCCTGAGCGCGATACAGCCACGCGGCGGCGGAAATCCTGCAGCGACAGCGGCGGCCCCGGCACGCGGCGCATACGCAAGCGCACGAGAAATTCCTGGTAGAGCACCGAATCCGTCCGGAAGCCCGAGGCCGGGTCGTCGAGGATTTCGGCGAGCACGCCGGACAGGCGCTCTTCGCGCTCCTCGGCAGACAGTTCCGGCTGGCTGGAGCGCGGCTCGGAAGGCGCCGGGACTGCGGCGGGCGCGGAGCGCGACAGCTCGGCAAGAATATCGGTGGTCGGGCGCGGCGCCGGCGCCGCGCGGCGCAAGATCGGCCGCTGGAACTCTTCCGGATCCGGCGTGAAGATCAGGTCCTCGACATCCTGCGGCGCATCCGGCAGCGGCATCAGCTTCGGGCTCGACGAACGCGCCGAGGTCTCGACGTTACCGATCTGGATCGGCAGCGGCCGGCGCGACAGTGCCGGCCCGAGGGCAACGAAATTGCCACGCTTCAGGTCGCGGAACATTTCCGCCTGGCGCCGGTCCATGCCGAGCAGATCGGCAGCGCGCGCCATGTCGATATCGAGGAAGGTGCGGCCCATCAGGAAGTTCGAGGCTTCGGCCGCGACGTTCTTCGCAAGCTTCGCCAGACGCTGCGTGGCGATGACGCCCGCCAGACCGCGCTTACGGCCGCGGCACATCAGGTTGGTCATCGCGCCGAGCGACATCTTGCGCGCATCTTCCGAGACATCCCCGCCAACGGACGGCGCGAACATCTGCGCTTCGTCGACGACGACGAGAACCGGATACCAATATTCACGGTCGGCATCGAACATGCCGTTGAGGAAGGCAGCCGCAGCACGCATCTGCTGCTCGATATCAAGGCCTTCGAGCGTCAGCACGCAGGAAACGCGATGCTGGCGGATGCGGTTGGCGATACCGGCAAGCTCTGCTTCGGTGCGCTCGCCATCGACGACGATATGGCCGAAACGGTCGCTGAGCGTTACGAAGTCGCCTTCGGGATCGATGATGACCTGCTGAACCCATTGGGCGGATTGCTCTAGCAGGCGCCGCAGCAGATGCGACTTGCCGGAGCCGGAATTGCCCTGAACGAGCAGGCGCGTTGCCAGCAGCTCCTCGATATCGAGTGTCGCCGGGCTGCTGCCGGACGCCGTTCCCATATCGATGCCAACCTGCAAGTCTGATTCCCCTTAATATTTCACCGGCGTGTCTAGCATATTCGCCGCCGCGATTGTTACCCGTTTGCCGCAAAAACCCACAGAAAGACGCGAGCGTTCAGACGGCCTCGCGCTCGACCAGCCGGCCGCCATTCTCGGTCGCGCGCGGTGTGAGCATATGCGTGAAGATCAGGCTGACGAACAGCGGCACCATCAACACCGCAAAACCGATCCGCAAGCCCCAATATTCACCGATGAAACCGATGATCGGCGGCCCGACGAGAAAGCCGAGCAGCGCAACGAAGGATAGGATCGCCAGGCTCGCAGCCGCCGGGCGGTCGGTCAGCGCCGCAGCCGCCGTCACAGCGAGCGGAAAACCGACGGAGACGCCGACGCCGATCGCCGCGAAGCCGAGGAGCGCAAAAGCCGGCGCCGGCGCCACCAGGATGATCAGCATCCCGGCAAGCGAGGCAATGCCGCATCCGCGCGCGATCGCCACAGGCCCGAACCGGCCCTTCATGTAATCGCCACTGAAGCGGCCCGCCGCCACCATGAAGGCGAAGACGGAATAGCCGAGACCCATCTGCGCGCCCTCGGAGCCGAAGACATCACGGAGATAAACCGCCGACCAGTCGGCAATCGCGCCCTCGGTCATCGTCACACCGAAGACGAAGGCGCAGATGCCGATAAGCGCCAGACCGGGCAGCTTGAAGCGGTAAGTCGCGGCGGTCTCCGCATGGTGACTTTCCGGCAGTTTCGGCAGCCGGGTGCTGACGAAGAGCGCAATCGGCAGCACGACGACAGCAATGGCGAGGATCGACCAATGCGGCGGCACGCCGATGGCAATCGCACCGGCGCCGAGCAGGCTGCCGAACATGATGCCGAGGCTCCAGAAGCCGTGCGAGCGGCTCATGATGATCAGCCCCGTCACTTTCTCGGTCAGGTCAGCCTCGACATTCATGCCGAGTTCGACGGTCGAGAGCGCCACGCCAAGGATCATCAGCGAGAAGAACAGAAGCGTCACGGTCGGCGCGAAGGCGGGCAGCGAGACGACGGCGAGGAAGAAGACGAAGCCATAGATGATCGCCGCCCGTCCCCCGATGCGTGAGACGACGCGGCCGGCGAAAGACAAGGTCAGCAGCGTACCGATCGGCAGGCCTAGAAGCGCGATCGCGAGATCCGCGGTGCCGAGGTTCAGCTTCGCCTGCACATCCGGGATGCGCGGCAGCCATGCCCGAAGGCGATCGGCTGCAGGAAGAAAATCAGCATGACAAGTCTTTGAAGCGGCACGGCGCGCATCCCTTCATTCTCAGAGGCGGTGGGCGCCGCTTCTGATTCCCCATCGACAAATCTGCGTCATTGCCGCGCCTAAGGAAAGCGCGGATCACCTATCGCGTGCTGAGGCCGAAACCCTGCATCAGCCGCGCCGTCGCGAAATCGGGATTGCCCGACGTGAAGACGGCAAAGTCGAAATTGTCAGGATGAACGGCGCCGGCCACCTGCGGCACCAGGCTGCGGGCGCGCCGAGCAATCGCCTCGGCCGGATCGAGCCAGTCGACCGGCCAAGGTGCGAGCCTGCGGAAAAGATTGGCCATGAACGGATAATGCGTGCAGGCGAGCACGACGATATCGGTCTTGTGCCCATCCTTCTCGACGAAGCACTGCTCGATCTCCGCCGTCACGGCCTCATCCGAAACCGTCTCGCCGCGAATATAGGCCTCCGCCATCCGCGCAAGGTTCTCCGAACCGACGAGACGAACGTGGCATTGCTGCGCGAAGGACTGGATGAGATCACGCGTATAGGCGCGTTTGACGGTCCCGGGCGTCGCCAAAACCGAAACGAGCCCCGAGCGGGTCCGCTCGGCCGCAGGCTTGATCGCCGGCACCGTGCCGACAAAGGTCATCTGCGGAAAGGCCGCCCTGAGATCGGCGCCGACAAGCGTGAAGGCCGTGTTGCAGGCGATGATGCAGACTTCGGGGTCATAGTCGTGCAGCAGTCTGCCGAAGAGCGCGATGACGCGCTCCTTCAGAGCCTGCTCTTCCCAACCGCCATAGGGAAATCCGGCATCGTCGGCGACATAGATGAAGCCGCGCTCCGGCATCAGCACGCGCGCCTCGCGCAGCACGGTCAGCCCTCCGATACCGGAATCGAAGACCAGGACCGGTTTCAGCTCATTCGCCGCTGACGTCATCTTTCGGCTGTTCCTTGGCAACTGCGGGAGACCGGCTTCCGCGCGGATATTGCCGCGAGAAACGGTCGAGGGAGGAGATTACGCCGCGCAGCACACTGATTTCCTGTTCCGTGAAGGCGCGGCGGGAGAGGACGGCCCTGAGGTTGTCCACCATTTTGGGCTTTTTCGCGGGCGGATGGAAATAATTGCGCGCTTCCAGCGCCTCCTCGAGCTGGTCGAAGAAACCGAACAGCTGCTCCTTGGTCGATTGCGTCTGCTCCATCGCCTGGAACGGCACGTCGGAGAGATCCTCCATACCCGACTTCATCCACTCATAGGACATCAGCAGCACCGCCTGGGCGATGTTCAGCGAGGCAAAGGCGGGATTGACAGGGAAGGTGACGATCTCGTCGGCCAGCGCCACTTCCTCGTTGGTGAGACCCCAGCGCTCGCGGCCGAAGAGGATGCCGGTGCCCTCGCCTGCCCGAAATTTCGTCCGCAACGTCTCCGCCGCGACGACGGGAGAGCGTACCGGCTTGAAGCCATCGCGTTCGCGCGCCGTCGTCGCATAGACGAAATTGAGGTCGGCAATAGCCTCTTCCAGCGTGTCGTAGACCTTGGTCGCCTCGATGACGTGATCGGCCTTGGACGCCGTCGCCTGCGCCCGCTCGTTCGGCCAGCCGTCGCGCGGATTGACGAGCCGGAGCTCCGAAAGGCCGAAATTCGCCATGGCGCGCGCCACCATGCCGATATTCTCGCCCATCTGCGGTTCGACCAGAATGATCGCCGGTCCCTCGGTCAGAAGTTGCCGCTCGCTGTTTGTGCCTGCCATATACGCCGTCCTTGCTTTCGAGCCGGAATAGCCCCGCTGGCGGCAAACGGCAAGGCTTATGCCGCCGGATAGAGCCGATCGAGCACGCCGCCGATCATCTCGACGCCCAGCCGCGAACCCTGAGCCGAGATCGGCAGATTGCGTGCCGCGGATGACGGCGACTGCCGCTCGATGAAGAAGCACTCGGACGCACGCGGCGCGATCTCGGCGATCCGCGCCCGCGCCTGTCTCAGCGCAGCAACGATCTGTTCGTGGTCCTCAGCGCCCATATTGCCACCAAGCGAACTCGCGACGATCCGCGCCCAGTAGGTCCCCGACAGGAAGATCGCCAGCGTCTGGCGGATAGGCCCCGGCCGCGTCACGACAGACCAGGTGGAGCCAAGTGGCCGCGCCGCAACCGTCACATCCCGATAGGCCGCATCGAGCGTCTGCGACAGACCGATCAGCTCATAGCGCGGCTTCCCATCTATGGTGGCGGCAAGCAGCGCGTCGAGTGCATCGAACCATTTCCGGAGGGCCGCATCGAGCGCGCCGCGGGTGCGCGCCGGGAAGACGAGAAAGGCAACCGCCGTCCCGGCAATCGCGCCGATCAGCGTCTCCTCGAAGCGCAGCGCTAACAGATCGACGGTCAGCGCTCCGGTCATCCCGTAGACAAGGCAGAGCACGATCGAGATGAAGAAGGTCATCGTCGCATAGGAAATCTGCAGGAAGTAGAAGGCGAGGAAGATACAGACGATGGCGACTGGGATACCGACCGCATCCTCGCTGCCAATCAGCGTCGCAAGGCCGAGACCGATCGCAATGCCGAACAGCGTGCCGAGCGATCGCTGCAACGCCTTCATCGCGGTGTCGCCGCGCGAATTGGTATTGGTGAACACCAGGAACGAGGCCAGCACGGCCCAGAACCACCGCTCGCGCGACAGGAGCAGACCGAAGCTCATCGCCAGCGCCGCCGCGAGCGTGATCTGCAGCGTCGACCTGATCTGCGGGTTGTTGAGCGAGAAGTCGATCCCGGTGGCGGTAGCCTGGTCCTCCGCGGGCAGTATCCCGGCAAAATCGGTCAGCCGCGCCTCGGCTATTGTCTCTCCCAGGTGACATTTCGTTTCGCCGAGCCAGAAGAGCGCCCGGCGCGTCTCCGCTGCAGCATCGGGCGATGCGTCCCTGTCCTCGTCGAGCCCCCTGTGCCGGCCCTCGATAATGGCATGGACGAGAGCGAAATCCGGAACACTCTGCAGGCTGAGCACGATGGCGCTTTCGGCGGCAAGGTGAAGATCGAAAAGCCGGATCGCCAGTTCCGCCGCCGGGTCGCCGCCCTTGTCGAACACGCCGCCGGCCGGGCGCGGAATGAAGCTTTCGGCCATCAGCACGACTTCCTTCAGCCGCTCCTCGAGCACCCGCAGTTCCCGGCGATCATGCTCGGCGACTTTCCCTTCGGATGCGAGGGCGGCGAGCTTGAACAGGATCTGGTTCACCCTGCCCTGCACGCTCTCCAGCGATCGCAGAAGGTCGCGGCGCCAATCCTCGGGCATGACCATGACGCGCATGACATGCCCCGTCAGCGCCGCAACGACGGGACCGACCGCGACCAGCGGCAGTTCCGCAATATCAGGCTGAAAATAGGCACCCATGAAATAGGAGGTGAAGGCGAACATGCCGATCGCAAAGCCGCGCGCCCCGAAAACGCGGGCGGACGCCGCCAGGAAGATCACCACGAGAAAGGCAAGGTCCGAGAGGACCCGGTGGCCCTCCAGCGCCGCCGCGACCCCGACAACCACCAGACTGGCGACACAGCCAAGCAGCCGGGTGACCAGCTGCTGCGCATTGCCCTTGTCGCGCACGGCAACCCCGCCCTCTATCGAGAGCAGGATACCGAGACCGTAAGACGCCGTCGGCAGCGGCACGGCGAAGAGGTGGATGGCAAACAGGATGGCGAAGGAGATGACGATCGTCAGCGTCACGCGCGATGCGATCCGCAAGCGCGACAGCGCCGGATCGTTGGCAAGCAGCCAGTCGCGAAGATCGAAACCCGAAAACAACAGATAAGCCCTCACGCACCGGAATCTCGAAAGATGCGCTACCCGGAGATACCGCCGCAAAGGCCAAAATCAAACGGCTGACGGCGCCTACTGTTTGGCGATCTCGTCCATCGTCGATTTCAGTGAGCTCGTCTCCTTGGTTTCGTCATCCTGCAGCATGATGTCGTCGACGACAGGCTTGCCGTCCTCGGTCACCATCTCGAAACGCACGGTCGAGACCGCCTTCGCCTCGTCGCCATCGGCGCAGCCCATCTTCCGGAACGAGACGACGACCTCGTCCTCTCCCTCGGCCGTCTTCTGCGGCGTCAGCTTCAGATCCTCGAGCGGGCAAGCATCCTGGCCATTGATGATCACATCGTAATCGAAGGGCGAAATGCCGTCGTCGACGGCCGGATGTTTGGCCGCTTCACGATACTTGGCGGCGAAATCCTTGCTGTAGAGCTTGTCGAGTTTTGCCGCATCGAAAATGTCGACCCACTCGATGTCGTCGCCCGACCAGTTGTTGACCGTCGCGTCCATGATTTCCTGAACCGGCGCCGGAATATCGGCGGCAGTTGCGAGCGTCGGCAGGCCGGCCAAACCGGCGATCAGCAAGGCAATCGTCTTCATGATTAAATGTCCGTTAACGAAGCAATTGCCGCGGACACTAGCCGAATTCGCGCGCTTGGCAATGGCCCCCAAAATCCGCTTTCGGGGGCGCTTGCGGCTTTGCGTTCCGGGCACACAATGCTATAGCCCTCGGGATTTTAGAAATCACCCGCCACGGGACCCAGTCCCCATCAAGCTTACGAGGCAGATACATGAAAAAGATCAAGGTCGCTAACCCCGTCGCCGATCTCGACGGCGATGAAATGACGCGCATCATCTGGCAGCTTATCAAGGACAAGCTGATCCATCCGTATCTCGACCTCGAAATCGACTATTTTGACCTCTCGGTCGAAAACCGCGACGCCACCAACGATCAGGTCACCGTTGACGCCGCCAACGCCATCAAGAAGCACGGCGTCGGCATCAAGTGCGCGACGATCACGCCGGACGAAGACCGCGTCAAGGAATTCAACCTCAAGCAGATGTGGAAGAGCCCGAACGGCACGATCCGCAACATCCTCGGCGGCGTCATCTTCCGCGAGCCGATCATCTGCCAAAACGTTCCGCGCCTCGTTCCGGGCTGGACCAAGCCGATCGTCGTCGGCCGTCACGCTTTCGGCGACCAGTACCGCGCCACCGACTTCAAATTCCCGGGCAAGGGCAAGCTGACCATCAAGTTCGTCGGCGAAGACGGCACTGTCATCGAGAAGGACGTCTTCGACGCCCCCGGTTCCGGCGTTGCCATGGCGATGTACAACCTCGACGAGTCGATCCGCGAATTCGCCCGCGCCTCGATGATGTACGGCCTGATGCGCAAGTGGCCGGTCTACCTGTCGACCAAGAACACCATCCTGAAGGCCTATGACGGCCGCTTCAAGGACATCTTCCAGGAAGTCTACGAAGCTGAATTCCAGGATCAGTTCAAGGAACTCGGCATCACCTACGAACACCGCCTGATCGACGACATGGTCGCTTCGGCTCTGAAGTGGTCCGGCGGCTACGTCTGGGCCTGCAAGAACTACGACGGCGACGTCCAGTCCGACACGGTTGCCCAGGGCTTCGGTTCGCTCGGCCTGATGACCTCGGTTCTGCTCACGCCGGATGGCAAGACGGTCGAAGCCGAAGCCGCTCACGGCACGGTTACCCGCCACTACCGCCAGCACCAGAAGGGTCAGGAAA
The DNA here is from genome assembly GCF_016864575.1 of Rhizobium sp. BG4. Classification (NCBI taxonomy): domain Bacteria; kingdom Pseudomonadati; phylum Pseudomonadota; class Alphaproteobacteria; order Hyphomicrobiales; family Rhizobiaceae; genus Rhizobium; species Rhizobium sp. BG4. The sequence continues at coordinate 3,795,757 of NZ_CP044125.1, read as the reverse complement.
CCTCGACGAACTCGATCGCCTCGATCTTCGCCTGGACCCGCGGCCTCGCACACCGCGCCAAGCTGGACGACAATGCCGAACTCGCAAAGTTCGCCTCGACGCTGGAAAAGGTCTGCGTCGACACCGTCGAAGCCGGCTTCATGACCAAGGACCTGGCGCTGCTCATCGGCCCGGATCAGCCCTGGCTCTCCACCACTGCCTTCCTCGACAAGATCGACGAGAACCTGCAGAAGGCCATGGGCGCCTGAGGCGGCCAGCAATAGCAAACAGCAGAACGGCGGGATCTTCCCGCCGTTTTCATTTCATCAACAAGGGAACAGAACATGACGACGATCCGCCTGCTCACGCCTTCCGACCGCGCTGCATGGGAGCCGCTGTGGAAGGGCTATCAGAGTTTCTACGAAGTCGTCATTCCGCCTGAGACCACCGACCTGACCTGGGCGCGCTTCCACGCCGCAAACGAGCCGATGCATGCCTTCGGCGCCTTCGACGATGACGGCACGTTGAAGGGTATCGTCCACGCGATCTTCCATCGCTCGACATGGCTGCCGAAATGGACTTGCTACCTGCAGGATCTCTATGTCGAGGCGGACCAGCGCGGGCTTGGCACCGGCGCAGCCTTGATCGAGCGCGTCGCCGATCTGGCGCGCGAGCATGGCGCCGGCCGGCTCTACTGGATGACGCACGAGACCAACGAGCGGGCACGCCGCCTCTACGACCAGATCGCCGAACGCTCCGGCTTCATCCAATACCGCAAGCAGCTCTGACTGCTGACAGAATCTGGCAGCAGCCTCCTCTAGACATTGCCGCATCGCTGGCCTGCGCCAGATACGAACAATGGAGAAGGAGAGGTCATGACCGAAGAGCTGGTATTCTACACGAACCCGATGTCGCGCGGGCGCATTGCCCGCTGGATGCTGGAGGAAACAGGTGTTCCCTACCGCACCGAGATCCTGACCTTCGGCGGTACGATGAAGGGCGAGGACTATCTCTCGGTCAACCCGATGGGCAAGGTCCCGGCGATCCGCCACAACGGCACTGTCGTCACCGAATGCGCCGCGATCTGCGCTTACCTCGCCGATACCTTCCCTGGGAATGAACTGGCGCCGCGCCCGCAAGAGCGCGGCCCCTATTATCGCTGGATGTTCTTTGCCGCAGGCCCGCTGGAATCGGTCGTTACCATCCGCATGCTCGGCGTCGTCACCCCCGCCGACAAGGCCCGCAGCGTCGGATATGGCAGCTTCGGCGATGTCATGGACACGCTTGAGAAGGCCGTGACCGAGACGCCCTATATCGCCGGCGACCGCTTCACGGCCGCCGATGTCTATGTCGGCTCGCATGTCAGCTGGGGCTTGAATTTCGGCTCCATCGAAAAGCGGCCGGCCTTTGCCGATTATCTCGGCCGCGTCACCAGCCGCGAGGCCTACAAACGCGCCGCCGCAATCGACGACGAGGCGTTGAAGGGCATGCCGCAGGCCGCCTCATACTAGCGGCATATAGATATCCGTCAGCAATCCGGTCGGCGGCGTATCGCGGGGATTGTTGAGATAGTCCTCGAACATCAACGCATCGCGCAGCTGCCGGCCGGAAACCGGCAGCCACTCGCCATAAAGCCACTGATAAGCCTTGTGCATATCGGCATAGGGTCCCTTGTGGCGCAGAACCGCATATTCGCCGCCATCGATCCGCCGGCGCTCGAACGGCGGATCGGCTGCGATATCCGCGCCGCCGGCAACGCAGGCGATCGAACGCAGCTCGTCGGCCGGAACGATATCGGGATCATCGAAGTAGACGCCAATCATCCGCATGTCGGGTTTCGCCAGCCCGCGGGCATGCAGCGTTCCGAACAGCGTCTCGAATGCCTTGCCGATCTGCATGTAGGAGCCGCGATGCGGCACGCCGATCAGGTCGATCGGCTGGATGGTCTTCAAGGTCACGTCAAACATGGCTGTTGCCTTTCCTGGCAGCGGAGGTTGGAAGACTGTGTGGCTTCCCTCTTTCCGGTAGCGTGCCGGCGGCATGCCATAGACGGCTTTGAAGATCCGGTTGAAAGACTGGAGATTGGGATAGCCCGATCGTTTCGCAATCTCGCTGATATCAAGATCGGTGCGGACGATATCGCCCGCCGCGCGATGCAGCCGCAGCCGCTTGACGGTGGCCGCCAGCGTCTCGCCATGAACCGCGCGATAGATCCTGTGCCAGTGATAGCTCGACATGCAGGCAATCTCGGCCAGCCGCGCCATATCCAGCTCCTCGTCGAGGTGGTCGTAGATATAGGCCGAAACCCGCTGGAGGCGGTTTTCATAGAGAAACCAAGCCGTTTGCCCGTTCATGTCAAACCTCATGCAAATCGATCGGCTGCAGGAAAGCACAGCCCGATTTGACAAATCCTGCGGACTTGCGCGGCCCGCGAATCTTGATAGACCGGAATTCCGGCTCGAACCCAAGAGGATTTCATAATGCCGGATTTTTCAACACTCATGCTCTTTGCCGCCGCAGCCCTGGTGCTGACGGCGACGCCCGGACCCGACATGCTGCTGATCGCCTCGCGCAGCATCAGCCAGGGCCGCGCCGCAGGCTTTCTCACCTACGGCGGAATTGCCGCCGGCACCTATTGCCACGCACTCGCCGCCGCCTTCGGCCTGTCGCAGCTCTTCGTCACCGTCCCCGCCGCCTATGAGGCCGTCCGCTGGGCCGGCTGCGCCTACCTTCTCTACCTCGCCTACAAGACGATCCGCTCGCAGGCGACCGCCTTCGAGCCCACGTCAACGATCCAAAGGATATCAGGCATCCGCATCTTCATGACGGGCCTGGCGACAAACCTGCTCAATCCGAAGATGGCGCTCTTCGTACTCGCCCTCTTTCCGCAGTTCATCCAGCCGAATGCCGGTTCGATGGCAAGCCAGATGCTCGTACTGGCAAGCATCCTCAACATCATTGGTTTCGCGGTGAATGGTGCGGTGATCCTGCTTGGCAGCCAGATACGCAATCGCCTCAGGGCGATGCGCCGGCTTCCACGGCTGCCGCAATATGCGCTGGCGGCGGTCTTCACCGGGCTCGCCTGCCGGCTTGCTCTGCAGTCGAGGAACTGAGCCGATTGCGGCGCGCTCAGCTCTGGCGCGCCGCCTCCGCCCGCTGCTGGATCAGCGAAAAGATCTCCTCGACGGAACGGTCAAGGCCGCTTGTCGAGAGCGTCAGATAGTCGTTGGATTTTCCAAGCGCGCGATTGTTCAGCCGCACCATGCGCGAAAGCGTCAAAGCGGCGGACGCCTGCGGCGTCACCTGAAGTTCGATGAAACGCTGCTTGTGAAGCTGGAAGACGCGCACCGCCAGTAGATCGCGCCAGGCAATGCGTTCCGGTGCAACTTCCGTTGCCAGCAGGCCCTCGTCGGAAAAATCCAGAACGGGCCGCCGGTCGAAGGCCTTCCATGCGATGGCGATGAAGGCGAGCAGGAAGAAAAGCCCACCGATAATACCGATGAAAACAGGAAAACCGCCCGCGCCTTCCTTTTGATAGCCGGTGAACCCGACAAAAAGCGCGAGCGCTGTCATGAGCAGCGAGAGAAAGGCGAGACCGATCATCTTGGCCGGAGAGCGGTGGACCTTCATCAAGAACCTCCTGCCCTCCGGGCCTTTATCGATCAGCCGGCAAGTGCCGCGGCAACAGCCTCGATCGCCTCATCGGCCTTCGATCCATCCGGACCGCCGGCCTGCGCCATGTCGGGACGGCCGCCGCCGCCCTTGCCGCCGAGCGCGGCAGAGGCGATGCGCACGAGATCGACGGCGCTGAAGCGGCCGACCAGATCTTCGGTAACGGCAACAACGGCGCTCGCCTTGCCGTCTTCGGAGACGCCGATCAGCGTCACGACGCCGGAACCGAGGCTCGCCTTGCCGTCGTCGGCAATGCCCTTCAGATCCTTGGGATCGACCCCGGTAATGGTCTTGCCGAGGAACTTGACGCCTGCGATCTCGCGAGCCGCCTCATCGGCGGAACCGCCCTGGCCGCCGCCCATCGCCAGCTTACGCTTGGCATCGGCCAATTCGCGCTCCAGCTTGCGGCGCTCGTCCATCAGCGCTTCGACGCGCGAAACCACATCGCCGGCCTGCACCTTGAGGGCAGACGCCAGCGTCTTCACGCGGTCGTCCTGCTCAGCGAGATAGATACGAGCCGCTTCACCGGTAACCGCCTCGAGACGGCGCACGCCCGAGCTGACGGCACTGTCGCCGAGAATGCGCACCAGCCCGATATCACCGGTCGCAGACACATGCGTGCCGCCGCAGAGCTCGATTGAATAAGGCTTGCCGGTCTTGGCGCCATGCAGGCCTTGGCCCATGGCCACGACACGCACTTCCTCGCCGTACTTCTCGCCGAACAGCGCCATAGCGCCCTCGGCACGGGCATCGTCGACGCTCATCAGACGCGTCGTGACCGGTGAATTCTGCAGAATGATCTCGTTGGCCATATCCTCGACCACCTTGAGCTCGTCCGCTGACATCGGCTTCGGATGCGACACGTCGAAGCGCAGGCGGTCGGGCGTGACCAGCGAACCCTTCTGGGCTACGTGGGTACCCAACACCTCGCGCAGCGCCTCATGCAACAGATGCGTTGCCGAATGGTTGGCGCGGATCTGCGAGCGACGGGCATGATCGACCGTCAAGGCGACGGCATCGCCGGCCTTGATCGTGCCTTCGACGACCGTGCCGATATGCACGAACAGACCCTCGCCGCGCTTCTGCGTATCGGTGACTTCGATCTTGGCATGATCGGACGAAATGACGCCGGCATCGCCGACCTGGCCGCCGGATTCGCCATAGAACGGCGTCTGGTTGACGACGACCTGAACCTTGTCGCCGCTGGCAGCCTGAGCAACGGCAGCACCGTCCTTGACGATCGCCTGGACGACGCCTTCTGCCGTCTCCGTGGCATAGCCGAGAAACTCGCTTGCGCCATGCTTTTCGCGCAGCTCGAACCAGATGGTCTCCGTCGCCTTATCGCCGGAGCCGGCCCAATGCGAACGCGCCTCGGCCTTCTGGCGCTCCATGGCATCGGTGAAGCCGCTGAGATCGACGCTGATTTCGCGGGCGCGCAACGCATCCTGCGTCAGGTCGAGCGGGAAGCCGTAGGTGTCGTAAAGCTTGAAGGCGGTCTCGCCGTCGAGCATGTCACCCTTGCCGAGCGTCGTTGTCGCATCCGAAAGCAGCGACAGGCCGCGCTTCAGGGTGGTGCGGAACTTGGTTTCCTCAAGCTTCAGAGTCTCGGTGATCAGCGCTTCGGCGCGCACCAGCTCCGGATAGGCCCGGCCCATCTGCTGGATCAGCGCCGGCAGCAGCTTCCACATCAGCGGCTCACGGGCGCCGAGCAATTCAGCATGGCGCATAGCGCGGCGCATGATGCGTCGAAGCACATAGCCGCGACCTTCGGCGGACGGCAATACGCCGTCGGCAATCAGGAAGGCAGAAGAGCGCAGATGGTCGGCGATGACACGGTGGCTGGCGCGCTGCTCACCTTCGGCCTTGACGCCGGTTGCCTCTTCCGAGGCTTCGATCAGCGCCCGGAACAGGTCGATGTCGTAATTGTCGTGCTTGCCCTGCAGCAGCGCCGCAACACGCTCAAGGCCCATGCCTGTGTCGATCGACGGACGCGGCAGGTCGACGCGCTCTTCCTTGGTGATCTGCTCGTACTGCATGAAGACGAGGTTCCAGATCTCGATGAACCGGTCGCCATCTTCTTCCGGCGAGCCAGGAGGGCCGCCCCAGATATGATCGCCGTGGTCGTAGAAAATCTCCGAGCACGGACCGCACGGGCCGGTATCGCCCATCGCCCAGAAATTGTCGCTGGTCGGAATGCGGATGATCCGGTCGTCAGAAAGACCGGCGACCTTCTTCCACAGGCCGAAAGCCTCGTCGTCGGTGTGATAGACGGTCACCAGCAGGCGCTTGGCATCGATGCCGAATTCCTTGGTGATCAGGTTCCAGGCAAGCTCGATCGCCCGCTCCTTGAAATAATCACCGAAGGAGAAGTTGCCGAGCATCTCGAAAAAGGTGTGATGGCGGGCGGTATAGCCGACATTGTCGAGGTCGTTGTGCTTGCCGCCGGCGCGCACGCATTTCTGCGCCGTCGCCGCCGTCGAATAGGGACGCTTTTCAAGACCGGTAAAGACGTTCTTGAATTGCACCATACCGGCATTGGTGAACATCAGCGTCGGGTCGTTGCGCGGCACGAGCGGGCTGGACGGCACGACTTCGTGGCCGTTGGTCTTGAAATAGTCGAGGAAGGTCGACCGGATATCATTCACACCGCTCATGCTATGCCCTTCAATGCTGCCCAAGGCAGGTCAAAACTTTAAATCCAGTGGCTTTTATCGCCCGCATTAACCACTGTCCAGCAGGCAAACGTCAGACAGCTTAGAGCACACAGGCATCCACAAACGAAACCGGCCGCATTCGGGTCTCGAATGCGGCCGGCTGGCACTCAAATTGTCAGGAAAGGATCAGGGCTCGCCGTCACCGTCACTGTCGTTGGCATCGGGTCCGCCGTTCTGCAGAATGCGGTCGGCGATCAGGCCGGCATTCTGGCGCAGCGACGTTTCGATCTCGCGGGCAACATCCGGATTGTCGCGCAGGAAGATTTTGGCGTTTTCACGCCCCTGGCCGAGGCGTTGGCTGTTATAGGAGAACCAGGCGCCCGACTTCTCGACGATGCCGGCCTTGACGCCGAGATCGACGAGCTCGCCGGTCTTGGAAACGCCTTCGCCATACATGATGTCGAATTCGACCTGCTTGAAGGGAGGCGCCATCTTGTTCTTGACGACCTTGACGCGGGTCTGGTTGCCGATCACCTCTTCGCGCTCCTTGACCGCGCCGATACGGCGGATGTCGAGGCGAACCGAGGCGTAGAACTTCAGCGCGTTACCGCCCGTCGTCGTCTCAGGCGAACCGAACATGACGCCGATCTTCATGCGGATCTGGTTGATGAAGATCACCATGCAGTTCGACTTCGAGATCGAGGCCGTCAGCTTGCGCAGCGCCTGACTCATCAGGCGGGCCTGGAGACCCGGCAGGCTGTCGCCCATTTCGCCTTCGATTTCGGCACGCGGCGTCAGCGCTGCGACCGAGTCGACGACGAGAACGTCGACGGCGCCGGAGCGAACCAGCGTGTCGGTGATTTCGAGCGCCTGCTCACCGGTATCGGGCTGCGAGATCAAGAGGTTCTGCAGATCGACGCCGAGCTTGCGTGCATAGACCGGATCCAGCGCGTGTTCGGCGTCGACGAAGGCGCAGATGCCGCCCTTCTTCTGGGCTTCCGCGATCGTCTGCAGCGCCAGCGTCGTCTTACCGGAGCTTTCCGGTCCATAAATTTCGATGATACGACCCTTCGGGAGACCGCCGATGCCGAGCGCGATATCGAGGCTGAGAGAACCCGTCGATACGGTTTCGACCTCGATGACGCTGTCCTTCGCGCCGAGTTTCATGATCGAGCCCTTGCCGAACGACCGCTCGATCTGAGAGAGTGCCGCTTCAAGTGCCTTGCTTTTGTCCACCGATTTGTCCTCTACAAGCCGCAATGTATTCTGTGACATTCGATCCACCTTTAGGTTATTGAAGCCGCTCTAGCAATGTCGCCGCCGATGCCGATTTTGTACGTGATTTGTTCTCATTTCGCAAGAGGCGTTCAAGCAGTTGAAAGAAAAAGGTAAATCAGTACGTGTTCTACTTTTGTTTTATCGATGTGAAGCAAGGGCTTAGAGCGCCCAGGCATCGGCAGCCGGAGAATTTCCCGCAGGCACGATTCGCTAAAACAAGAGCGGCTGGAGCGGTACGGTGAAGCGCAAGATTCTCGTTCTCGGCGGCGCCCATGTCGATCGCCGCGGCCGCATTTCCGGCGACACCGCGCCGGGTTCCAGCAATCCCGGCAGCTGGTTCGAGGAAGCCGGCGGCGGCGGCTTCAATGCCGCTCGCAACCTCGCCCGCCTCGGCTTCGACGTCACGATGATCTCGCCGCGCGGCGGTGACCCCACCGGCGAGATGGTCACCGAGGCGGCCTATGCCGCCGGGATCAACGACCGCCCCTTCGTGTTCCTCGACCGCAAGACGCCGAGCTATACCGCGATCCTCGAGCGCGACGGCAATCTCGTCATTGCACTCGCCGACATGGATCTCTACCGCCTCTTCGTTCCCCGCCGCCTGGCGATCCGCTGGGTGCGCGATGCATTTGCGGCGACGGATATGATCCTCTTCGATGCCAACCTGCCGGAGGACACGATCACCGCGATCGTCGCCCGCGCCAACAGCCTCGGCAAGCCAGTTGCCGCGATCGCCATCTCACCGGCCAAGGTCGTCAAGCTGAAGCCATCGGCCGGAGGTATCGATTATCTGTTCCTCAACGAGGCGGAAGCTGCGGCGCTTGCCGGACAGCGGCCGGAGAATGCCGCCGAATGGGCATCCCTGCTCGGTGACATCGGCCTGAAGGGCGGCATCGTCACCCGCGGTCAGCGCGAGCTGATCGCCTTTGCAAGCGGCGGCGCGATTGCCCTGCAGCCGCCGTCGATCAAAATGGTGGCCGATGTCACCGGTGCGGGAGACTCCCTTGCAGCCGGCGTGCTTTCCGCCATCATGCAGGGATTGCCGCTGGAAGAGGCCGTGCGCCATGGTGCCGCCGCCGCCGCTGTCACCGTGCAGTCACCGCTTGCTGTCAGTGAAAATCTGACGCCGGAACTGCTCCGCGACACGCTGGCACTTGTTCCAGCCGCCAGAATTCTGCATTGAAGCGCGCTTATCGATGAACTGGAAAAGACAATGACGAAACCGATCTCCCCTCAGCTGCCGATTGCCTATTCGAAGGAAGTTGCCGCCGCCAGGCAGCGCGGCGCCCCGCTGGTAGCGCTGGAATCGACCATCATCACCCATGGCATGCCCTACCCCGGCAATATCGAGATGGCCCGCAGCGTCGAGGCGATCATCCGCGAACAGGGCGCTATCCCTGCCACGATCGCGGTCATGCACGGTGTGCTGCATATCGGCCTGGAGCCGGAGGAGCTCGAAAGGCTCGCCAAGGAAAAGGACGTGATGAAGGTGTCGCGTGCCGACCTCGCCTTCTCGATCGCCGAGCGCCGCACCGGTGCGACGACCGTTGCCGCAACGATGATTGCCGCGGCGCGTGCCGGCATCAAGGTCTTCGCAACCGGCGGCATCGGCGGCGTGCATCGCGGCGCTGAGGAAAGCTTCGATATCTCGGCCGACCTGCAGGAACTCGCGCGCACCGGCGTCATCGTCGTCTGCGCCGGCGCCAAGGCGATCCTCGATATTCCGAAGACGTTGGAAGTGCTGGAAACCTCGGGCGTCCCTGTTGTCACCTACGAGAGCGAAGAATTCCCGGCTTTCTGGTCGCGTGCATCGGGCCTGAAGAGCCCGCTGACGCTGAACAGCCCGGCCGCAATCGCCAATTTCCAGGCGACCCGCGAGCAGCTCGGCATCGACGGCGGCATGCTGATCGCCAATCCGGTTCCGGAAGCCGACGAAATCCCGCGCGAGGAGATGGAAATCTATATCGAGCGCGCCCTCGACAGCGCCGAGCGTGACGAGATCACCGGCAAGGCCGTCACGCCCTACCTGCTCAGCACGATCTTCGACCTGACCGATGGCCAGAGCCTGAAGACCAATATCGCGCTGGTGGAAAACAATGCGCGTCTCGCGGCAGAGATCGCCGTGGCGCTGGAAGCCTGATCAGAAAAAAGTCTTGCGGGAGGCGGCAGCGCCTCCCGTTCAGTTCTGGTCGAGCGTTTCCTTGACGACGACGGCCAGCTGCTTCAGCGAGAACGGTTTCGGCAGGAAGCCGAACTTCGAGCCCTCCGGCAAGTTGCGGGCGAAGGCATCCTCGGCATAGCCCGACACGAAGATGAACTTCATATCCGGATATTTCTTGCGCAGCTCGCGCAGCAGGCTCGGTCCATCCATTTCCGGCATGACCACGTCGGAGACGACGATATCGACCTTGCCTTCCAGCTCGTCCAGGATATCGAGCGCTTCGATGCCGGATCCGGCCTCGTGCACGGTATAGCCGCGCGTCTCCAGCATTCGCTTGCCGCCGCGCCGCACCGCTTCTTCGTCCTCGACGAGCAGGATCACGGCACTGCCGGTCAGATCCTCCGGCTGCTCCGGCTGAGCCGCAACCGGCATCGGCACGACATTGCTGGTTTCGCCCGCCTCGACAGCTTCGGCTTCCGCTGCAATCGCCGGCTCGACGATATGGCGCGGCAGGAATACCCGGAACGTCGTTCCCTTGCCGACTTCGGATTCCGGCTGGATATAGCCGCCCGACTGCTTGACGATGCCATAGACCATGGCAAGGCCAAGACCGGTGCCCTTGCCGACTTCCTTGGTGGTGAAGAACGGCTCGAAGATCTTGTCCATGATCTCGGGCGCGATCCCGGTGCCGGTATCGGCAACCTCGACCAGTACCATGTCCTCGGCCGGCATATAGGAATAATTGAAGGCCGCGACTTCCTGGGCCGTCACATTGCGCGTACGCACCGTCAGCTTGCCACCCTCGGGCATGGCATCGCGGGCATTGACGCAGAGATTGATCAGCACCTGCTCGAATTGCGACAGGTCGGTTTTCACCGGCCAGAGATCGCGGCCATATTCGACGTCGAGCTTCACATGCGTACCAGACAGCAGCCGGTCGACCAGCATGCGCAGGTCGCCGACGACATCGGTGAGGTTCAAGACGCTCGGGCGCATCGTCTGCTTGCGTGAGAAAGCGAGCAACTGGCGCACCAGCACGGCAGCGCGGTTGGCGTTGCGCTTGATTTCCATCAAATCCGCAAAGCTCGCATCCGAAGAGCGCGCCTGCAGCAACAGATGGTCGGACGAGAGCAGGATCGCCGTCAGCACGTTGTTGAAGTCGTGGGCGATACCGCCGGCCAGCGTGCCGACAGCATTCATCTTCTGCGTCTGCGCCATCTGCGCCTCGAGCGCCTTCTGCTCGGTCACCTCGACGGCATAGACGATCGCCGCCTCTTCCGGCGCCTCGTCGCTTTGGTCGATGACGGCGTTGACGTAGAAGCGGAAATGGCGCGCCTCGTCGTTGGGTGTGCGGGAATCGATCGGCGGGATATCGCCCTGCCGGTCCTTCGCCGCAGCGAGCGCGGACTGCAGGCGTTCGCGATCGCTTTCCTGGACGATGGTCTCAAGCAGCGCGCCGTTATCGACGTCGTCGCGCGAGACGATGCCGGAGAACAGCTTCAGGAACGGCGCATTGGTGCGCAGAATGCGGCCGGTGCCATCGACCGAGGCGATCGCCATCGGCGTATTGTTGAAGAAGCGGGTGAAGCGCATCGCCGCGGCAGATGCCGATTGCTCGCTTTCCGTTCCCGCTTGGCGGCGCAGCACGATCGTCCGGCTCTCGCCCGGCGCGCCATCGCGCATAGACGTGACGCTATGAACGATCTGCACCGGCAGGCTCTGGCCGTTGGATTTCTTAAGGTCGAGATCGAGCGTATCGGTCTTCTTCAGGCCCGGCTCGGCCTGCACCGACTGGATCAGCGCCAGGCCCTCGCCCGCCACCAGATCGCCGATCGTCATCGAACCCGGAATGAACTTGGTGAGGTCGAGGCCCAGCCACTCGGCAAGCGTCGCATTGAGATAGAAGATCTCGCCCTTGCGGCCCGCCGAGAAGAAGCCGGCAGGCGCATGATCGAGATAATCGATGGCGTTCTGCAATTCCTTGAAGAAGCGCTCCTGGTCGTCGCGCTCGGAGGTAATGTCGCTGATCTGCCAGATATGCAGCGGCTTGCTGCCGCTTTCCTCGGTCTTCAGCGTGCGGGCCTTCAGCCGGTACCAATGGGCGCCGGAGCCATTCGGCGACGGTCCGAGTGCGCGCAGCAGGCGGAACTCTTCCTGGCCCTCGCGTCCTTCGCGCAAACCGTTGGAAAGACGGTACAGCGCCTCGTTGGATTCGCGATGGCGCGACAGCAGCGCCTCCAGCGTCTGCACCCCGGTCGCCTTGCGGGCGCCCGTCAGCTTTCCATAGGCGCCATTGGCATAGATGATCCGGCCCTTGTCGTCGGTGATCAGCGAACCGTCGGGGTGGCTGTTGAGGAACGAGCGGGCGAGACTGTCGGACTGGCGCTGCGGCATGACTTCGATGAAGCCGATGACCGAGGAGACCAGGAAGAAGATGCCGACCATGGCGAGAACGCCGAGAACACCGAGCACCATCTCGTTATCGAGCGAATTCTTGAACACCACAAAGGCGGCCGCGGCGGCAATCAGCACCAGCGCCAGCAGGATGATGCGAATGGCCGTACCTGAACGTCCTCCGCGATCCACGATCGGGGCATTGTAGTCGTCGGCCTGACGCGGTGTCGTCATCTAGTCCTCGCATGCGCCGATCCGGCATTTCGCTTTGTATCCGGAAGACAAAGCAGGAATCAGGCGTTCGTTCCTTCTTAGCAATTTGCAGGCCTTGCAAAAACAGTGCCGCGCCGCAAGAGCGCTTGAATTCACAAGGAACAGCGCCAGTTTCGCATGCCATCGGGCCTTTGTTGCAATCTTCTCGCAGGGGCGTGACTGGACAAGCACGCGCCCTATTGCCTAAGGAGCTGAAAAGCCTTCATGATGCGGCCTGCGTAAAGAGGAGTAAGAGATCATGTTAGACAGCGTAATGACCGACTATGGCAGCCGTTTCCTCTATGCTGCCGGCGGCGTTGGCCTTGCTCTCCTCGTGCTGGTCGGCGTCCTCTGGCTGATGCGCACCCGCGCACCGTCGCCTTTCGTGCGCGGCGGCAAGAACCGCCAGCCGCGTCTGCAGGTGCTGGACGCCGCCGCCGTCGATGCCCGCCGTCGCCTGGTGCTGGTGCGCCGCGACAATGTCGAGCACCTGATCATGATCGGCGGCCCGAGCGACGTCGTCATCGAAAGCCGGATCCTGCCGGAAAGCGCCGAAGAGCCGAAGCCTGTTGCCGCGCCGCGCCCTGCTGCCCCGGCAGCACCGGCCGCTCCCATTGCCGAGTTCCGGCCGCAGCCGGTTGCCGAGCGCCCGCAGCTGCGCGCCGTTCCCGACCCCAGGCCTGAGCCGCGTCCGGAACCGAAAATCGAGCCGAAAGCGGAACAGAAGCCCGAGCCGGTAGCAATCTTCGAAGAGGAAGAGGCTGAACCCGAGCCTTACGTTCCGGCACCCGCACCGGTGATCGAGCCGCGCCGCCCGCAGCCGATCGCACCGGTTGCCGTCGCTCCTGTAGCAGCGCCTGCTCCCGCAGCCGAGCCCGCCCCGGCCCCGGCAATTATCGTGCCGCCGGTCATTCCGGCCCCTGAAACCCGCGTCCAGCCGCCGATTTCGATCCGCCCGGCCGAACGCGCCGAGATCACGCACGCCCCGGAAACCGCGAGCAATGCCGCCGATATTCTCGACGCCGCCCGCGCCCGTGTGCTGCCGCAGCAGGTCCGCATCGAGCCGCAGGTTTCGACACCGGCCGCCCAGAGCCTGCCGACCGTTTCCGAGGGGACGCCCGTCGTGACCGCCGATGCCGGCGCGCCGCCGCAGCAGCCGAAGGGTGATTTCCAGCGGATCCTCGAAGAGGAAATGAACACCAACTTCACCGCCGAACGCGTCGTTCAGCCGGTGCCGACGATCCTGCCGGCGCAGAGTATGCCGGTCCGTCCCGTTATCCCGCCGCAGCCGGCCAACCTGCCGCGCCGCGACCCGGAGATGGCGCCGGTCACGGGCGCCGATGCCGAACTGCAGAAGGAAGTGGCCCGTATCTTCGGCGAAATGAGCGTCAATCGCGACAAATAGCTCTGAAACATGGGCCCGAAACGAAAAAGGCACCGCCGGCAAGCGGTGCCTTTATTTTTTGCTCTGCCGTGAGGCGCTTATTCGTCGCGGTAGACTTTTTCGCGGCGCTCGTGGCGCTCCTGTGCCTCGATCGACAGCGTGGCGATCGGGCGGGCGTCGAGACGCTTGAGGCCGATCGGCTCGCCGGTTTCTTCGCAGTAACCGTAGGTGCCGTCATCGATACGCTGCAGCGCGGCGTCGATCTTGGAGATCAGTTTTCTCTGACGGTCGCGGGCGCGAAGTTCGATGGCCCGGTCTGTTTCGGAAGATGCCCGGTCCGCGAGGTCGGGATGGTTGGCGCTTTCTTCAGCGAGATGATCTAGGGTCTCGCGCGCTTCTCTAAGGATGTCGTTTTTCCATGCGACCAGCTTTGCCCGGAAATATGCTCGCTGGTTTACGTTCATGAACTCCTCGTCTTCCGAGGGAACGTAATTGCTAAGATCGATCTTCTCACTCAACGCGATTCTCCTGAAGAACATCTCATGTGGCGGGGTGTATATCCCATGCGCTAATATCGATTCAAGCCAAATACGACATGTAAACAGATTTTTAAATCTGTCACATTTTTGAGCTAACAGTCTATTTTCTCATCATTATTCCGATTCCGCCTTTTCACCCCGCCTTCAACAAGCCGTGTTGGTGCAGCGCTTTTGCACCGCTCCGGCACGTCACCGGTTGACGCCGGCAATACCCGGCAGCTACTGAAAAGGCTCCTTCGCACGTGGATTTTTCTATGGCCGCAACCTTGCCTTCGCCTTCACGAATCTACCTGCTTCGGCACGCTGAAGCCGTCTGGCCGCAGCCCGGTCAGGGCGATTTCGACCGCGATCTGAGTGAGAAGGGATATGGCGATGCCGAGATCGTCGCCGACCATGCGGCCGACAAGGGTTACCGGCCGGACATCATCCTGAGTTCGACCGCGCGGCGCTGCCGCGAGACGGCCGATGCCGTCCATCGCGCCATGGGCCTCTCGGTCGACCTGCGCTATGTCGACGAGCTCTACAACACGACGCCTGACGTCTATCTCGAAATCCTGCGCACGCAGACGGCAACCGCCGTCATGCTGGTCGGCCATAATCCGACGATCGAGCAGACGCTCGAAACGCTGATCGGCCACGATGCCCTGCTACGTACGCTGCCGAACGGCTTTCCCGCCGGCGGTCTTGCCGTCCTCGATTTCGATGCCGCCGCGGCGGCCTGGAAACTGCGCGAGTTTCTCGTCGCCTGACGTACATCCTTTTTCCGGCGGCCAAGCCATCCTATATGGGTGAGCAATGACATCAGGGAACCCGCCTTGCCGCCAAGCCTGACATCCCTCGCCGACGATGCCCGCATCGCCTTCGACAATCTGACCGACCGCGCCAGCGGTCTGGTTCACCCGACGATCCGCCTCGGCGTGACGGGCCTTTCCCGTTCCGGCAAGACCGTCTTCATTTCCTCGCTGGTTCACAATCTGCTGCATGGCGGCCGCCTCCCGCTGTTCGAGCCGGTGCAATCCGGCCGCGTCTCGGCTGTCCGTCTCGAGGAACAGCCCGACGACGGTGTACCGCGTTTTCAATACGAGGATCACATTCGGGCACTGGTGAAGGACCGCGTCTGGCCGGATTCGACCCGCGCCATCTCCGAATTGCGCGTCACCATCGACTACCAGAGCGCCAGCGGCTGGAGCCGGATGTTCTCGCCGGGCCGCCTGTCGATCGATATCGTCGATTACCCCGGCGAATGGCTGCTCGACCTGCCGCTGCTCGCCAAGGACTTTCGTGCCTTCAGCGAGGATACGCTGGCATTGGCCCGCACCGGCATCCGCGCCGAGCTCTCCCGCACCTGGCTGGAACTGACCGATCAGACCGATATTCACGCCGCAGCCAACGAGATGACGGCGCGCGACCTCGCCTCCTCCTTCGCCGCCTACCTGAAGGCCTGCAAGGCCGACGAGCGGTCGCTCTCGACCCTGCCACCCGGCCGTTTCCTGCTGCCCGGCGATCTCGACGGTTCACCCGCCCTCACCTTCGCACCCCTGCACCTGCCTGCCGATGGCAAGCCGGAAAAAGGCTCTCTCTGGGCAATGATGGAGCGCCGCTACGAGGCCTATAAGTCCGTGGTCGTCAAACCCTTCTTCCGCGAGCATTTCGCCCGCCTCGACCGCCAGATCGTCCTCGTCGACGCGCTGCAGGCGATCAATCGCGGCCCGGAAGCCGTCCAGGATCTGGAACGGGCGCTGAGCGACGTTCTCGCCTGCTTCCGTCCCGGCACCAATTCGCTGCTCTCCTCGCTGCTCGGCCGCCGCATCGACCGCGTGCTCGTCGCCGCCACCAAGGCCGATCACCTGCATCATGAAAGCCACGACCGGCTGGATGCCCTGACGCGCCGCCTTGTCGAGCGCGCCATTCACCGCATCGGCATGGCCGGTGCCGGGATCGACGTCATGGCGCTCGCCTCGGTGCGCGCCACCCGCGAAGCGACGGTCAAGCGCGACGGCCACGATCTGCCGGTCATCGTCGGCACGCCGATCGAGGGAGAGACCATCGGCGGCGAGCGTTTCGACGGGTTGCGCAAGACAGCGATCTTCCCGGGCGACCTTCCCACCGACCCCGAAACCCTGTTTGCCGCCATTGAATCGGGAGACCGCGATATCCAATTGCCTGACGTGAACGTCGTGCGCTTCCGCCCGCCGCAGCTCGAGGAGACCGGTGGAGGTATCAAGCTCTCGGTACCGCATATCCGGCTCGATCGCGCCATGCAGTTCCTGTTTGGAGACCGTCTCGCATGAGCAAGTCCGCTCCAGAAGATCCCGGCCGCAAGACCCGCGCCCCCGCCGCCTTCGTCTATGAGGACGATCCGCGTCCGGTCGAGACATCGCTGCCGCCGGAGCGCCGCAGACCCTCGGCATTCGAAGCTGATGTCATCCTGACGCCGGATGAGGACGATCCCTTCCTCAATCCGGAAAAGGACAGCGCCCCGCTTCCGGTCGCCGTGCCGCGCAAGCGCCGCCTCTCCTTCGCCAAGATCGCCGGCGCCGCCTTCGGCATCCTGCTGTCGCTCGCCTTCGGCCTCTGGACCGACAGCCTGATCCGTGACCTGTTCTCCCGCGCCGATTGGCTCGGCTACGCCGCGCTCACAGCGCTTGCCGTCGGCATCCTCGCTGTCGTCGGGATCGTCATTCGCGAGACCGCCGGGATGATGCGGCTGACGGCAGTGCAGACGATCAAGGCGGAGGCCGAAGCCGCAATCCTGGAAACCAGGCCCGCCAAGGCGCGCACGCTGGTCAACCGGCTGGCCTCCATGCTCTCGGCCAAGCCCGAGACCGCCAAGGGCCGCGCCACGCTGAAAGCCTCCGAAAACGACATCATCGACGCGCCGCATCTCGTCGCACTTGCCGAACGCGAATTGCTCGGCCCGCTCGACCGCCAGGCCCGGGCGCTGATCGTCAATTCGTCGAAGCGCGTCTCGATCGTCACAGCCGTCAGCCCCCGCGCCATTGTCGATCTTCTCTACGTGCTCTACGAGGCCTCTCGGCTGATCCGCGCCATGGCCGAGCTCTATGGCGGACGTCCCGGCACGCTCGGCATGATCCGGCTGATGCGCGACGTCCTTGCTCACCTCGCGGTGACAGGCTCGATCGCCGTCGGCGACAGCCTTGTCCAGCAGGTGCTCGGCCACGGCCTCGCCTCGAAACTCTCGGCCCGTCTCGGCGAAGGCGTTATCAACGGCCTGATGACGGCGCGCATCGGAATCGCTGCGATGGACCTTTGCCGTCCACTCGCCTTCCGCGCGTTCAAACGCCCGGGAATCGGCGACTTCATCGGCGATCTCACGCCGTCCATGACCGGCCGCGACCAGCAGAAGTAGGTGCAAGGCGTTTTTCTCAGCGTGCGAGCCTGACGTAACGGAAGCGGCCCGGAAACGCATAGTTTTCATGCCTGTAGCGGCATGAAATCACCATGCGAGCAGCTCCGGAAATCCCGATTCTCCAGTGCATTTCGGCAGGCCGGAAACCAACCATTAACCATTATTCGGCAAAACTCCGAGGCAGTAACGGGTAGGTGTGCCAAGGAAATTCCATGTATTCGCGCAAGCTTCTTATCGTCTGCGGCCTCGCCGCCGTGGCCCTGTCGCCGGTCGCCGAAATCACGCCGGCAGCAACCGCCGCAACACGCGACAAAGCCTTCTTCGAGTCGGTCGCCGGCTCCTGGAGAGGCCCGGGTGAAATCGTCGCCGGCAAATACAAGGGCACGAAGTTCACCTGCAATCTCGTCGGCTCTTCGGTCACCGACGGTACGGGCATCAAGCTCGACGGCTCCTGCCGCGTCGGCGTCTTCAAGCAGCCGATGACCGCGACGATCACGCAATCAGGCAACAGCTACAAGGGCCAGTTCCTGGATGGCGCAGCCGGCAAGGGCCTGGACGTCATTTCGGGCACGGTGACGCCCGATACCGTCGTCGTCGGCCTCAACCGCTCCAAGCTCAACGGCGCCATGATCGCCCGCATCCGTGACGACAAGACGATGAACGTCACGGTTTCGGTCAAGGTGGAAGACCGGATGATCCCGGTCATCGGCCTGACGCTGACCCGCCAGCTCGACGAAATGACGGTCGGCTCGGTTCAGTAGGCTCTAGCCGATCACGCAGACACACCAGGCGGCGGATTTTCCGCCGCTTTGCGTTTCAGGACTTCGCCCACCAGTCGCGGGAAGCATCGGCAATCTCGATGCCCTGCACATCGGCATCCTTCAGCCATTCCCCTACGCTGCGGCCTTTCACGGCGAGATCCGCGGCAAAATCCGCGAGCGGCATCAGCACGAATCCCCGCTCCGTCATCCGCGGATGCGGCAGCTCCAGCCGCGGCGCAGCCTGCTCCACATTGTCGAAAGTCAGCACGTCGATATCGAGCGTGCGCGGTCCCCAGCGCTCGATCCGCTCGCGCTTCATCTCCCGCTCGATATCGAGGCAGACATCGAGAAGCGCCTCTGGCGTCAGCCGCGTTTCTACAGCGGCGCAGGCGTTGAAGAAGAAGGATTGATCCGTCTTGCCCCATGGCGGCGTGCGATAGAGCCGCGACACCGCGGTCACGCGCGTATCGGCGCGGGCATCGAGCGCCTGCAGGGCCGCCACCATCGAGGCGACGGGCTCGCCGACATTGCCGCCGAGCCCGAGCGTCGCCGGTCTGAAATGATCACTGGGCAAAATGTTCGACGCTCACCTGAACGAAATCCAACACGCCCGGAACCGGCGCACTCGGCTTGCGCACCGTGATCTTGGCACGGGTGATCTGATGGAAGCGCTCGCAGAGCCCCTTGGCGATATCGAGCGCCAGCGCCTCGATGAGATAGCGCCGCTTGCCGACGACGATCTCCTCGATGACGGTGAAGGCGATGCCGTAATTGACGGTGTCCTCGATCGAGTCGCTTTCCAGCGCCTTGCCGGCGATGACGTCGAGCTCTGCGTCGACGAAGAAGCGCTGCCCGAGGAACTCCTCCTCGTCATGGACGCCATGACGGGCGAAGAACGCACAGTTCTGCATCAGGATGGTATATTTCGTGCTCATTGGCCCCGGCGTCCTTCGTAATTACGGCGTGCCACCAGCATAGCATCGGCAACGCACAGCGCATCCCTGTTGATTGCGACATTGTGGACGCGGAAAACCGCAGCGCCCGCCAATCTCAGCAGCGCGCTGCTCGCCGCCGTCGCGACGTCCCGGTCAGCCGCATCGCGACCGGTGACCGCGCCGATGAACCGCTTGCGCGAGGTTCCGGCCAGCAGCGGCAGCCCGAAACGCTGAAGCTCGGCAAACCGCGCCATCAGCTCGAAATTCTCTTCCGCCGTCTCCTTGGCAAAACCGAAGCCCGGATCGAGCACGATCTGCTCGCTGCCGATCCCCGCCTGCCGCGCAAGCTCGAGCGACTGATCGAGGAACAGCGCCTGATCCGCAATCATATCGGCAAGCTTCTCGCGCTCCCGCCCCGTATGCATGATGCAGACGCCAGCTTTTGCGCTGGCGATCACGCCTGCGATCTCCGGTTCCTTCTGCAGGCCGAAGACGTCGTTGACGATATGAGCGCCCGCTTCCAGCGCCAGCCGCGCTGTCTCGGCCCGGTAGGTATCGATGGAAATCAGTGCATCGGACCTGCCGCGAAGCGCCTCGATGACAGGCAGCACCCGCTGCTGCTCTTCCGCAGCATCGACCTTCGCCGCACCCGGCCGCGTCGACTCGCCGCCGACATCGATAATCTCGGCGCCATGGGCGACCGCAGCCAGCGCATGTTCGACCGCCGCTTCAGTGCTGTCATAGCGTCCGCCGTCGGAAAAGGAATCCGGCGTCACATTGACGATCGCCATGATGACGCTCTTGCCGCCGAGCTCCAATTCGCGGCCATGCGCGAGGCGCCAGCGACTGCTCCGAAGCTCGTCCATGAGCGTTTATCCCATTGAAAACAAAAATTCCGGCGCGCTCTATTGCGCTCGCGGTGGCTATGCCCCAAGCTCCGCCAACTTTCAACACGGGTTATCGTCTAGAATGCCTTCCGCATCGCGTAATATGCGTCTCGTCCTTGCTTTTTCCATGACGATTGCCCTTTGCACTTCCGCCCAGGCGGCCGTGGTCGCGACGAAAAGCTATTCCTATTTCGATATCCGCGGCAAAACCGCAGACGAGCTCGATCAGCAGCTCAGCACCCGCGGTCCGACTGCCAACGGCTCATCCGCCCGCCATCCCGGCGCCACCAAGATCCGCTTCGGCGGCGAAGCGACCTATGTCCAGCATGACGGCCGCTGCCGCGTCGGCAGCGCCAAGGTGACCGTGCATACGCAGATCATCCTGCCGCGCTGGCGTAGTCGAAAGGGCGCGTCGAAGGAGCTGTCGATGATCTGGGATGCACTCTCGAGCGACATCAAGCGCCACGAGGAGCGCCACGCCGAAATCGCCCGAAATCAGGCCCGCGTCATGGAGCGCCAGATCCTGGCCCTGCCCGCCCAGCGCAGCTGCGAGACCATGCAGGAGTTGGTATCGGATGTATCAGCTCGCGGTATAGATGAGCACGACCGGCTTCAGGCGCGTTTCGACAAGGTCGAGGCGGTCAACTTTCAAAACCGGATGCTACGTTTGTTGAACAACCGAATCGGTGCATCGGGCGGCAAAAACTAGCGCATTTCCAGGCGAAAGACGATGTTTGATCGTTAGCTGCACAACGAAACCTGTGCGAAACTTGCGCCCTCCCCAGCCTCTCAATGGTAAAAATTTGCGATAGGCGACTCAACTGAGGCGCGCTAATATGAACACATTCGAAAGTTCAGGTGTGAACGACCTGATCTTTTGTCTCTGGGTTCTCCTGGCGCGTTCCAAGCCGCGGACGGTCCTCCCTCGTCCGATGGTTATGCGCCCGCCTCGCCTCGCTCGTCATCCGGCGCGCGAGGCTTTTTTTGGAGCGCACTTCCTCTCTCAGAAAGCTTTCGGAAGACCGGCCTGTTTCAAGGTCTCGTTTGCCGTATGTCGGGACTTGGTTCCGTGATCGACGGTGAAATGCCGCTTGGGAACCGGACTATACCAGATTTCGTGATCGCCCTTGCCCGGCCGCACATAGTCGCAGCCAGCCTTGCGCAATAGCTCCTTCAGTTCCCGAAGGTAGCCAACCATCGTCAGAAATTCGGATTGGGAACGCGAGCGAGTTGCTCAGCCATGATGTGGACCGGGATTTCGGCGAGATCAGACGAGATGCCGTTAAGTTCCAGGAGATCGGAGATCGCCGCGAGAACCTTGGGGCTCAGCGCCTCAAGCGTCTCGGCCTCGACTGCAAGGCCGTCGATATCGTTGCTGGTCGCAACCCATACGCCGGCCTCGTCATCCCAATCGGCGCGCACGAAAATGGATACATGCTTCATGCCGTCACTTCTCCCGCCCGGCAAACGCCCGGGCCGATTCTGCCTATGCTGCGTTCTCGCAGCCTGCAGACGCCGTGCCGGGCACGGCGCCTATTGTGCACATATATAGCCGAATGGAAGTGAACTTTCAGTAGTAGCGTCGATTACGCCTGGCGTTCCGGAACGTGCACCGTCAGGCCGTCGAGCACGGCCTTCATGCGGATCTGACAGGAAAGACGCGAATTCGGGCGGACGTCGAAGGCGAAGTCGAGCATGTCTTCTTCCATCGCTTCCGGCGGGCCGACGCGCTCTACCCACTCCTCATCGACATAGACATGACAGGTCGCGCAGGCGCAGGCGCCGCCGCATTCGGCTTCGATGCCCGGGACGGAATTGCGCACGGCATTTTCCATGACGGTGGAACCCTGATCGACGTCGAGGTCAAAGCGCGTGCCGTCAAAGGCGACAATGGTCAGTTTGGGCATTTTGATTTCCGGTAACTTAATGAGGGAGGATCAGAATTTTTCTTCCAACAAATCTGCGAGCCAGTCAACATCGGCCGTCTCGCGCTCTTCATCCCATACTTAAAAGCGACAGGCTTTCTTGATTGCGTCATGCCGCTGGTCACAAAAAGACCCGCTGTGCCCTAAAACAGACTTGCTGTTCACGCGAACAGACTTGCTGTTTCGGAATGGCGCAGCGGGTCCAGCTTTGTAGACCGATGCTCTGCTCTTAGCGGCTGAGCTTCAGGATGAAATTTTCCGCCTCGACGACGGCGGCGCCGACGGCGGCCATCGATGCCGCATCGCCGGCATTCTCTTCGAGCATTTCAGCCGCCTCGGAGACCCGGAAGGCGCCGACGGCGCTTGCCGCGCCCTTCAGGCGATGGGCGGCTGCGACGATCTTCTTCGCCTCGCCGGAGGCGATTTCTCCGAGACACGCGCGCGCCTGGCGCGCAAACATCTGAAGCACTTCGATTTCGAGGGCCTTGTCGCCCATCGTCTGCTTTGCAAGATGCACCAGGTCGATTGGACGGACCTTGGAGGGGCACGGCCCCTTCGAATTATCCGGCGCTTCGAACGCGATACTGACTGCTGCCATGTGCCAAACTCCCGTCTTTATCCCCGCGGTTGAACTCTACACTGCGGTTGGAGCGTGGCGATCGCGTTAAATTCCGGCACATTGAGGGCGGGATTCTCCCGCTATGGTTAATATCCGTTAAACATCGCTAAATTATTGGTTTTTCAACAGGCTCTGCCGTTAAATCATGTTAACAACCCTTTAACGGCGAGTGATTAGCAAGCCTTCGTTAATTGTCTCCGAAGCCCGGATGTGTCACTACGATACTGGTACAGTGGGTTTGTGCTACGCGCCTTTGCGGGCCAAGTGGATAATGGTAATGTTTTGATACCGTCCGTTTGAAAAAGCGGCTATCCACTCTGAAATGACATGCTTATCCGTCCGTCGTCTCGGATGGTAAGGTCAGAGCAAAAGGTTGACGTCCGGGCGCGGCGATGCCCGGATCAGCGGCTGAACCGGCTGAGATGTAACGAGGCGTAACGGAATGGCGAACAACAAGTACAACGAGTCGATCGAGGACAAGGCGTTCAAGGCATTGGACGAGGCGCTCCAGATCGACTTCAGCCAGCAGAAAGCGCCGTCTCGCAGCGGCAAAACGCCCGACGCCCCGGAGGCCAATGTGTCTGAGAACCCATCTGCGCGTAATCAGCAGGAACAGGACGACAGCCAGCGCCGCCGCGGCCGCGCAAAGACTGCAGAACAGCCCGCCCCCCGCGCCCCGGCCTTCGCGCCGGCCAACGACGCCAATCGCAATACGCCGGCAACGCTTCTGAAGTCGCTCGATGGTGGCTCGACGCGCACGGCCATCCGCAACGCCACGCTCTTCTCGCTCCTGTGGATCGTTGGCGGCATCGGCCTGATGTCCCTGCTCTATTCGCCGCAGATCTGGCAGATCCGTTCGATCGCCGATCTGGTGGCGCTTCCCGGCGTGATCGCCGGCATCATCGGCATCATCGTGCCGGTCCTGCTCTTCTACGCTTTCGCCATCATGATTTCCCGTGCGCAGGACATGCGCAACGCTGCCCGCTCGATGGCCGAGGTCGCCCTGCGCCTTGCCGAGCCGGAAACCATTGCCTCCGAACGCATCATGACGGTCGGCCAGGCCGTGCGCCGTGAAGTCTCGGCGATGAATGAAGGCATCGAGCGCACCATCGCGCGCGCCTCCGAGCTGGAAACGCTGGTTCATTCCGAAGTCAATGCGCTCGAGCGCAGCTATGCCGATAACGAACTGCGCGTGCGCGGTCTCGTTCACGAACTCGGTTCCGAACGCGAAGCGATCGTCAATCACGCCGAGCGCATCCGCAGCTCGATCGTCGGCGTACACGACCAGCTGAAGGAAGACCTGTCGCTGGCGACCGAAGAAATCGCCGTCCGCCTCTCGACCTCTGGCGAAGCCTTCGCCTCGATGATCGATACGCGCGCTGCGACGCTGACGGAAAAGTCGGAAGCCGCCATCCAGTCGCTTGGCACGCTACTCGCCGCCAAGACGGATTCGCTGCTGCAGACGCTGACCTCCTCCGGTTTTGCGCTGGCGCATGAATTCGACACCCGCCTCGACACCCTGACGTCGAGCCTCAGCGAACGCGGCGAAAATCTGCTCAGCCAGTTCGAGACGCGCGCCTCCACCATGGACAGCAGCGCCGAGAAGCTGAACGCTGCCCTCAACGACCGCGCCCGCCAGCTGAACGAAATCCTGATCGCCCGTACCCGCGAGATCAACGAGACGCTGACCGGCAGCGAACGCGAGATCACCGGCTCGCTCGACGGCGTTCTCGCCAAGCTCAACAGCGCGCTCGACGAGCGTGGCGCGAGCTTCCGCCAGAGCCTGCAGTCCAGCGCCGACGACGCGATCATGGACCTCGACCTGCGTTCGGGCTTCTTCGAAGAGCGCCTGCAGAGCACTGTCGCGCAGATGTCCACGGCCTTCGACGAGCGCGTCGCCGAATTCGCGACCGCCTTCGACAAGCGCGCTGGCTCGCTCGATACCAAGCTCATGGAAAGCCTCGCCCGCATCAACGAAACGCTGGCAGGCGGTTCGGAATCGATCGACGGCATCCTGAATTCCAGCATCGAGCGTCTTGGCGCCTCGATGACCGACCAGTCCTTCGCGCTGGCAACCGCACTTGGCACCGGCCAGGAAGTGCTGGAAAGCTCGCTCGGCAGCAAGGTCGAGGAAATTTCCGAGGCCCTCGCCGCCCGCACCAAGGAAATCAACCAGACCCTCAAGTCCGCTTCCAGCGACGTCAACGACGCGCTGGCCGCCGGCATGGCCGATTTCCACGGCAACCTCACCGGCCGCACCAGCGAGTTTACCACCACGCTGCAGAACGCCACGGGCGAGATCTCGCAGGCGCTGGCAGCCGGCACATCCGGTCTCCAGGCCGGTCTTGCCGAGCATACAGCAAACCTCTCCTCGGCCCTGCACAGCGCCACCGGCGAAATCTCGCTGGCGCTCGCCGCCGGCACGTCCGAGCTGCATAACAATCTCTCGGCCCGCTCGACCGAATTCCGCGACACGCTGCTGACGACGACCTCGGAACTGACTGCTGCCGTTTCCGCCGGTGCCGACCAGATCAGCTCCGCCTTCGGCCGCGCCGACGATCTCAACACCGTCATTTCCGAGCGCGCTGCTGCGATCACCACGGCGCTCGACTCCGCGCATGAGCGCATCGACAGCGCCATGGCCGAGCGCAGCAATGCTCTCGCAAACACGCTATCGAGCCACCACGACCGCGTAGCCGACGCGCTCGACGAACGCACCATGGCGCTCGCCATTTCGCTTGACGCCGCCCAGGAGCGCCTCGAAGGCACCATGTCCGACCGCGCCAATGCGCTGAACGACGCGCTTTCGGCAAACCACGCCCGCCTGTCCGATACGCTCTCCGCCAATCACGATCGTCTCTCCGACGCTCTCGACGAGAAGACCATGGCGCTCGCCATTTCGCTCGACGACAGCCAGAGCCGCTTCGACAGCGCGCTGGAAGCCCGCGCCAACGCAATGCTCGACACCGTTGCCGGTGCCGAAGCCCGCGTTGCCGGCGCCTTCGCCGACAAGTCGGAAGCGATCCGCAGCGCCTATATCGACAGCCAGGATCGCCTGGAGCGCTTGCTGAACGAACATGCAGCCGCTCTGCACTCCTCGCTCTCGAGCAACAGCGACCGCATCGAAGCCGTTACCGGCGACGCCGCCGCACGCTTCCAGTCGCTGACCGGCGAGGCTGCAGACCGTATCGAGGCTGTGACCGGTGATGCCGCAAGCCGCCTGCAGACGCTGACCGGCGACGCAGCCGATCGCATCGAAGCCGTCACCGGTGGTGCAGCGACCCGCATGCAGTCGCTCGCAGGCGAAGCCGCCGACCGCATCGAAGCGGCAACCGGCGACGCAGCAGCACGCTTCCAGGCCCTCACGGGCGACGCTGCGGAACGCATCGAAGGCGGCCTCGCCTCGGCGCATGACCGCATCCGCTCGACACTCGAAGACCGTACCAACGCCATCAGTCTGGCGCTCGGCGAAGCCCATGCGCAGATCAGCGACACGCTCTCCGAACAGGCAACGACGATCAGCGCTTCGGTCGCCGCCAGCACCAGCATGCTGGAAATGTCGCTCGAAGATCACGAGGCATCTCTGCGCCAGACGATCGACAACAGCTCCCGCGCCCTCGACGAGCGCCTGCGCGAAGGCGCCGGCCAGATCGCCGAACGCTTCCAGGGCGCAGCAGCCGAAATCTCCCGCACGGCCGAGACCTTCTCGACCCATCTCGACCATTCCGTCAGCGGCATGACCGAGCGCTTCGCCGAAACCGGCTCGCGCGTCGAGGCCGGCCTGACGACGCTTGAAAACCGCATCCGCGATGGTGTCGGCGGCGTTGCCGAGCAGGTGGACGCAGCTGGCGCACGTCTCTCCGAGACGCTCTCCGACAGCATCAACCAACTGCGCGAACTCGGCGACGACGCCGCCTTCCGTGTCACCACCGTTCTCGAAAGCACCAGCGATACGCTGACCGGCGCCATCGACGATCGCACCGCAAGCCTCGCCTCGACGCTCGAAGAGCGTGCCCGCAGCCTGTCGTCCTCGATCGACGCACAGGCCTCCAGCCTCGCAGCCAGCCTCGACGTCCGCGCTTCGCAGATGAACGCCTCGCTCGAAGCGAGCTCCGCCAACCTGACCACTGCACTGGATGAGCGCACCACCCATCTCTCCTCCGCGCTCGATGAGCGCACCGCCCGTCTCTCCTCGTCGCTCGACGACCGCACGGCGCGCCTGACGTCTTCGCTCGATGAGCGCACCGCTACGCTCTCGTCGTCGATCGACGAGCGCACCTCCAATCTCGGCGACACCATGGATCGTGGCGGCGAGCGTCTCGGCGAGCGCCTCTCCACCATGGACCGCGCGCTCACCATGGGCCTGGAAGCCGTCAACCAGACGATCGAAGGCAAGGCCGCCGGTCTCGCCTCGACTCTGCGCAACGCCGTTGCCGACGCTGCCCAGGGCATGGACGCCGAAGCACAGCGCACCGCCGACCTGATGGGCCGCACCGGCCAGCAGTTCACCGAAACGCTCGATGCCAAGAGCGGCGAATTCGCCCGCTCGATGGACGAGCGCTCCGAACAGATCGTCGGCCGCGTCTCCGAGGCACAGAACCGCCTCGCCGGCCAGGCTGCCGCCGTCGCCCAGACTTTCTCGGAAGCTGGCAACGCCATCGTCAACAAGGTCGCCGAAGCCGAAACGCTGGTCAGCGGCCAGGTTAGCGCCATCTCGCAGGCTCTCTCCGACGCCCAGTCGTCGCTGGAGACCCGCGGTGACGCTATCCGCACGACGATCGCCACCGCCAGCGAGACGATCGCCAGCACCATGTCCGATGTCGACCGCACGCTCGAAGCACGCGGCACGGCAATCCGCACCGGCCTCGAAGACCGTGCCCGCGAACTCGATGCTTCACTGACCGATGTCGACAAGGCTCTCGAAGCCCGCGGCAGCTCGATCCGCGCAACGCTGGACGAGCGCACCCGCGAGCTCAACTCGATGCTGGCAGGCCGTTCTTCGGAACTGTCGCGCCTGATCGACGAGACCGCCCGCCCGATGATCGAGCGCTACGCCGAAACCGGCCAGGAAGCAGCGGCCCGTATCGCGGCTGCCGCCGAGCAGAGCGCCGACCGCCTGCGTGCCGAAAACGCTGCGCTTGCCAACGCAATCGCTGCCCGCACGGAAAGCGCCTCGACGGCCGTCAACGCCATCGAGACCAGCCTGCTTGCCAACGTCAACTCGCTGATCGAGCGCCTCTCCGACAACAGCGCCTCGATGGCGCTGATGATGAACCGCGCCGCTCAGGACCTGACCGATGTCGACGGCCGCCTCGGCGACACGACCTCGCGCTTCACGGACTCTGCCGCCAAGGCCGCTGAAATGGTCTCCGCCTCGACCCGCCTGCTCGAAGGCAAGGTCGATCGTCTCTCTGATATCTCCGGCCAGACGCTCGCCCAGGTCGGCTCGATCATCGGCCGCTTCGACGAACATTCGAAGGTGCTCACCCAGGCCTCCGGCCTGCTCGCCGCCGCCCAGTCGAACCTGGTATCGACGCTGGAAGAACGCGAAGGCGCGTTGCAGAACCTGTCGCTCGGCCTCGTGCAGCGCTCGGAAGAAATCGAAAAGACGATGCGCTCGCTCGGCAGCATGGTCGAAGGCGCCTTCGAACGTGCCGAACAGCGGTCCAACCAGGTCAGCGGTAATCTGCGCCAGAGCGTGCAGACGTCGTTTGCCGATATCGGCCGCGTTCTCTCCGATACCGAGAAGCGCGCCGAAGAAGCTGCCGAAGCAATGCGCAGCTCGATCGTCAAGGCCGGCGAAGAAGCCAATGCCACGATCGACGGCACCTTCGGCAATGCCGAGCGCCGCTCGAGCGAGCTTGCCAACCGCCTGCGCGGTGGCCTGACGGCGTCGCTGTCGGATGTCGAGCGCATGCTCGGCGAAGCCGGCCGCGCCTCCGACGGCGCTGCCCAGCAGCTGCGTGAATCGCTGCGCGAAGCAGTCGAGGAAGCGGTCGCCCGCTTCTCCGGCGCCACCGAAGAGATCCGCCGCTCGGCTGGCGATATCCGCAAGGAACTCGATATGACCCGCAGCGAACTGAAGCGCGGTGCCTTCGATCTTCCCGAGGAAGCCAAGGAAAGCGCTGCCGCCATGCGCCGCGCCGTTGCCGAACAGATCAAGGCGCTGCAGGATATCTCGCATATCGTCGGCCGCTCGGTTCAGCAGTTCGAAGTTTCCGAACCGGCTCCGCGCGCAGCACAGCCTGCCCCGGCTCCTGCGCCCCGCCAGGCTCCGCCGGCACCGGCTCCGGTGGCAGCGCCTGTTGTGGCCGCCCAGCCGGCCCCGCAGCCCGCTACGGCTCCCCGCCCGCAGATCGAGGATGGCTTCGCGCTTCGCGGCACCATCGCTCCGCCTCAGGCCGCGGCTCCCCAGCGCGCACCGGTTGCCCCGGCTCCCGCCGCCGCAACACCGGCCCGCCAGGAATCCGGCGGTTGGATCAGCGATCTGCTGCGCGGCGCCTCGCGTGACGAAGATGCCGAAGAGGCCCCGGCCCGTCCGGCAGCACCGCGCGCCGAAGCAGCCGCCCCGGCGCAGCAGCGCGCCGCCGACAGCCGCAACCCGCGCCACGTGGTGGAATCGCTGAACTCGCTTTCCGTCGATATCGCCCGCGCCATCGATCACGATGCCTCTGTCGATCTCTGGCGCCGTTACCAGCGCGGCGAGCGCGACGTCTTCACGCGCCGCCTCTACACGCTGAAGGGCCAGCAGACCTTTGACGAGATCAAGCGCAAGTATGACCGCGAGCCGGAATTCCGCACCGCTGTCGACCGCTACATCGCCGATTTCGAAAAACTGCTCGCCGACGTTGCCCGCAGCGACCGCGACCGGACGATCACCCAGTCCTACCTGACGTCGGATACCGGCAAGGTCTACACCATGCTGGCCCACGCAGCGGGCCGCCTGACCTAACGGAAGCGAAATCGCAGTTAAGTACAAGAAAAGGGCCGCTTCATCCGCGGCCCTTTTCCGTTTCAGCAATGCGGTATCGAAAGCGCCTCACGGCAAAGTGAGACAAACGGCCGCCGTAAATCCGGGCTTATCAGCAAGACACGCTTGTCATAATGCCGTAGATTTGCTCAACCCGGCGGGCCAGACAACGTCACTCCGTCACGACCCTATGCAGGTTGCCAGCGTGCTGCCGCCGTTTTGAAGAGATCACATTCGATGCCAAAGACCATGCCGCTGCTTCTCTCCGCAGCGTTCTCCGCTTCCCTGTTCCTCGGACTGGCCTCCACATCCTCGGCCGGACAGGCAAGCTTCCTGATGGACGCGCAGACGGGCCAGGTCCTGGCGAGCGCCAATCAGGACGATCTCAACTACCCGGCATCGCTGACCAAGATGATGACGCTCTACCTGGCTTTCGAGGCCATGCATGCCGGCCGCCTCAGCTGGGACCAGAAGCTGACCATGTCGGAAAATGCCGAGAGCAAGGAGCCCTTCAAGCTCGCCGTCGGCGCCGGCCGCAAGGTCACCGTGCGCGAAGCGGTCGAAGGCATCATCGTTCTCTCGGCCAATGACGCCGCTGTCGCGATCGCCGAACAGCTCGGCGGCTCCGAAGATACCTTCGGCAAGCTGATGACCGCAAAGGCCCATCAGCTCGGCATGACCAATACCGTCTTCAAGAACCCGTCGGGTCTTCCCGATCCCGAGCAGGTGACGACGGCGCGCGACATGGCGACCCTCGGAGCATCACTGATCCGTGACTATCCGGAAGAGTTCAAGATGTTCTCCATGCGCGGTTTCCAGTTCCGCGGCATGAAACTGCGCGGCCACAACAATGTCATGTACCGCTATCAGGGCGCCGATGGCATCAAGACCGGCTACACGGATGCATCCGGCTATAACGTCGTAACCTCGGTCAACAAGGACGGCCGCCATGTCGTCGGCGTCGTCATGGGCGAGAAGACCGCGGCAATCCGCGACGACAAGATGGCCGCCATGCTGGACGCCGCGCTGATCGGCGCTCCCACGGCCGCAACGGCTGCCGCCGACCCGTCGGCCGCCACCGCCGCCGTTCCGGCCAACTGATCGCTACGCCGGCTGCTTCACATCGGCAGCCGCGAAATGCGCCAGCTGGTCCGCATGGGCCTTCGCGAAAGCCGGTCTTGCCGTCGCCCGCTTCACATAGGCACGGCAGGCCGGAAAAGCTGACAATCCATCGAAGCGATCGACGAGGCGCAGCACGTCCGCCATCAGGATATCGGCGACGGAGAACCGTCCGGCCATCCACTCGCGCGCTGCAAGCACCGGCTCCATATGTTTGAGCCTCGCCTTCAGGAAGGAATCCAGGCTCTTCCAGGCCGGTGTATCGCCATCCTGCCCGGAGAAGATCATGATCGTCCAGGGCAGGCTTGCCGCCTCGACCGAATTCAGCGCCGCAAACAGCCATTCCAGCGCCTCGCTGCGGCCCTTGTCGTCGCGCGGCATCAGCGCCTCGCTCTTGTTGCCGAGATGGAGCAGGATCGCGCCGCTTTCGAAGATCGAGAGTTCGCCGTCCGTCAGCCACGGCACCTGACCGAACGGCTGGTGCGCGAAATGCTGCGCGTCACGCTTGGCAAAGGGTATGCCCGCGACGCGATAGGGCAATCCCGCCTCCTCCAGCGCCCAGCGCACGCGGATGTCGCGCACATAGCCGCGCGGCAGATCGGGAACCCAGTCGAAAGTGGTGAGGACGAGGCCGGTCATTCTCTGTCTCCTTGCTATCGGTTTAGCAAAGGACGTCCCGGCACTTCATGTTCCGACATCGGCAGCCAATTTTTCTTGTTCGCCGCCGATATCCGGTATCAGATGGACTGCAGCGTCCAGTCGACAATCTGCGTCGTGACTGAGGAGAACGACCGGTCGAGCGCCTTGACCATGCCATCGGCCGCTCCGCCACCGGCCGGCACCGCGGCGCGGAATACCTTCTGCGCACGCACCGTGCCGTTGCGGTCGTTGATGATCTTCGCAGAGATCTCGACGACGGCCTGGCTGCCCTTGCTGCTGTCGATCTCGAAAGCGCGGATATCGGTCACGACCTGATAGTCGATCGCCAGCCCCTGTCCGGGCTTGCCGACGCCGCCGAGCTTGCCGGAATTCTCATAGGCTTCGACCAGCTTCGACTGCACCATGCGGGGCAGCTTGTCGCTCCACTGCGAGCGGGCCAGATACTGGATTTCGGAGGGCGAAACGCGCACCACGATCTGTTCGCTGTTCAGCGCCTGCAGCGCCGTCGGCTCCGGCACCAGGATCTGGCTGCGCTTGGCGGCCGGGCCGGCTCCATCGGCCATCGCAGCCGAGAGATCATAGGTGTCGTTCTTGGCGCCCGTGCCGCAGCCGGCAAGGGTCAGCGCCACCAGCGGCAACGTGAAGGCTGCTCTCGCCAGCAATGAACGGCGCGCCAACAGATGCGATACGGCCATATTACGCTTCCCCTGCTTTCCCCAGATCAACGGCGTGTCCGGCCGTCATATTGCTTCACCGTATCGCCACCGAAGATCAGGCGCTGCGGGTTCTTGTCGAAATTGCTGATCGCGTCGTTGAGGTTCTGCACCGTGCTGCGCGTATCGTTGACCAGCGACTGCACGTCACGCAGACCACCGCTCGAGAATTTCTGCAGATTGTCGGCGATCGGCCCGATGCGGGCATTCAGGTTGTCGGCGACCTTCTTGAAGGATTCCAGCGTGTCGCGCGCCTCGGCAAACAGCGACTGCGAATTGTCGGTGCCGAGCAGCGCATCGAGCTTGATCAGGATGCCGTCGACACGCGTCGAAGCCGAGTTCAGCTTGTTCGCCATCTGCGAGACGTCCTGGATCGTCTGGTTGATGTCCTTCTGATGCGACGAAACCGTATTGGCAACGTCGCGGATCGAGGCGACGGCAACGCGCGCGTCCTTGGTCGCCTGCGAGATGTCGTCGACGGTGCCTTTCAGCTTCTGCGGATCGATCTGCGCCACCAGCGTGTCGACGCGGTCTAGCGCCACCTGCGCCTTCTTGCCGACATCGTTGAAGGTCGTTGCCGTCTGGTCGAACTTGTCGATCGCGCCCTTCAGGCCGCCCGAGGCGTCGGCAACGTCCTTGCTGACCTTTTCGGCGTTGGCGAGGATCGTATCGATCTTCTTGGCATCGACGGCCTTGACCAGCGCCTCGACGGCGGCAAGCGTCGAATCCACCTTGCCGGAGACGTTGCGGACGGTCTCGGAAAGCTGCCCGACACTCTGCAGGAAGCTGTCGATATTGCCGGAATTCTTGGCGAGCGCATCCGAGAAAGTCTCGGCATTCTGCAGCGTCTTGGTCAGCGGTCCGCGCGCGTCCTGCACGAAGCCCTGCACCTGCCCGACCGCATCGTTGGCACGGTCGAGGATCTTGTCGGCGGTCGCCAGAAGGTTCGTCACGCTCGACTGATCGGCGACGATGACGGCGCGCTTGCCGCTGTCGATCGACTTCTGCAGGATGTTCTCCTCGCCGACCTTGCCGCCCGACATTTCGATATAGGCAGCACCCGTCAGGCCCTGGATTTCAAGGATCGCCTTGGTCGAGGGATAGATCGGCGCATCGACGCGCACTTCGGTGAAGGCCAGCGAATATTGCGGATCGTCCGCATCGATCGACAGCGACTTGACGGAGCCGACCTGGATACCGTTGAAGCGGACCGGCGAGCCGACGCTGAGGCCGTTTGCCGATCCCGGAATGCGCACGACAAGCTCGGCCATCGGGCCGCTGCGGCCGTATTCCGCCATCCAGTAGACGAAGCCGAACGCCGCTGCGATCACCAGAACGGTGAAGATGCCGACAATCGTGTAGTTCGCTTTGGTTTCCATCGTCTCCGGTCACTTCCCGCGGCTGTCGTGACTGCCGGCGCGAGCGGCGGCGGTCTCTTCCTGCGGCACGATCGAGCGTGCGCGCTTGCCCTTGAAATAGGACTGAACCCACGGATCGTCGTAGGCCAGCATGTCGTCGATCGTCCCTTCCACCATTACCCGCTTCTTTCCGAGCACGGCAATACGGTCACAGACGGAAAACAGGCTGTCGAGATCGTGGGTCACCATGTAGACGGTGAGGCCCAGCGTATCGCGCAGCCTGGCAATGAGGTCGTCGAATTCGGCCGCACCAATCGGGTCGAGGCCCGATGTCGGCTCGTCCAGGAAGACGAGATCGGGATCGAGCGCCAGGGCGCGGGCAAGTGCCGCGCGCTTGATCATGCCGCCCGAAAGCTCCGAGGGATATTTGTCGGCCGCATCGGCCGCGAGGCCGACGAGCTTGATCTTCAGATGTGCGAGCTCGTCCATCAGCGATTTCGGCAGATCCAGATATTCGCGCATCGGCACCTGGATGTTTTCCTTGACGGTCAGCGACGAAAACAGCGCGCCTTGCTGGAAGAGAACGCCGAGGCGCATGTCGAGCGAGTTGCGCTCGCTCTCGTTCAGTTCGTCGAAATTCTGGCCGAGGATTTCGATGGTGCCCGACTGGCGCGGCAACAGGCGCAGGATCGTGCGCATCAGCACCGACTTGCCCGT
Source organism: Rhizobium sp. BG4 (assembly GCF_016864575.1). Taxonomy (NCBI): domain Bacteria; kingdom Pseudomonadati; phylum Pseudomonadota; class Alphaproteobacteria; order Hyphomicrobiales; family Rhizobiaceae; genus Rhizobium; species Rhizobium sp. BG4. Next base: position 3,761,410 of record NZ_CP044125.1, on the reverse strand, counting down.
ACCGGAGGCACCTACGAAACCGAGGATCTCGCCGCGGTAGATATCGAGATTGAGATTGTCGAGCACGATCTTCGAGCCGAAGCCGACGGTGACGTCGCGCGCCGAAAGCACGATGTCCCGCTCCTTCTCACTACTCGTTTCGTTTTCCTGACCGTTCACGCTCAAACCCTAGAAATTGATGGCCGCATAGAAGATGGCAAACATGCCGTCCATGAGGATGACAACGAAGATCGCCTTCACGACTGCGGCCGTCACGTGCTGGCCGAGCGATTCGGCACTACCGCCGACCTTAAGCCCTTCCACGGCCGCGACAATCCCGATGACGAGAGCCATGAACGGCGCCTTGATCATGCCGGCAAGCACGGTCGACAGCGTCACCGCCTCATGCAGGCGCGACAGGAAGGTCGCGAAGGTGATGCCGGAATAGGCCCAGGCAACGGTTGCGGCGCCCAGCAGCGAAGCGAAATTGGCAAGTACAGTCAGAAGCGGCAGCGCCACAGTCAGCGCCACCAGCCGCGGAAAGATCAGCACGCCGACCGGGTTCAGCCCCATGACCTTCAGCGCGTCCACTTCCTCGCGCATCTTCATCGAGCCGATTTCGGCGGTGATGGCGCTGCCCGAACGGCCGGCGATCATGATCGCGGTCAGCAGCACGCCGATTTCACGAAGCTGCAGAATGCCGACAAGATCGACGACGAAGACTTCCGCGCCGAAATAGCGAAGCTGGAAAGCGCCCTGCTGCGCGATGATCGCGCCAATCAGGAAGGACATCAGCAGGATGATCGGCGTCGCGCGGACGCCCATGTGATCGATCTGGTTGACGATAGACGCCGGCGACACACCGGAACCGCGGCCAAACTTCATCTGCGCACCGCGCACGGCAGAGCCCAGGATGTACATGGCGGCGGAAAAATTATCCCAGAGATCGAAGGTCATCTTGCCGACGGGCGCGAAGACGCGCTCCAGCAACGGCTTCTGCTTCGGCGTCTCGGTCTCTTGCTTCTCCGGCTTGCGGGAGAATTCTTCGATCATCTCGTCGATATGCTGATTGGTGCCCTCGAAATGCACCTGCCGCCCGGCCGCTTCCTCCTGCATCTTCAGGCGCACCAGCAGCCAGACACCCGCCGTATCGATATCGGTGACATCGGAAAGGTCGAGCGTCAGGTCGCCGTCATTCTGCGGCAGCTTGTCGAAATCCTTGATGACGGTATGAATATTGGCGCTGCGCCAATTGCCTTCCAGACGGACCATCCGCCCGTTGCCATTGGCTTGGTCGTCCACGTGGAGTGAGGCGGCTTTGCTGGGCTCGGGCTTCAAAATGCTTGTGTCTTTCAGGGCTTGCGGCGACATTGCCGACTCGCGAAGCATCGCTCACGCCCGGCGGGTTAATATACCCAAGACCCACAGAATTTCCATGCTTGCAGGATTGCAAATATGCCACGGTCCCTCGAAATCCAAATGAATTCATTCCCGATCGCGGGCACCTTCACCATCTCGCGCGGTGCAAAAACCTCCGCCGAGGTGATCTCGGTGACATTGCGCGAAAATGGCGGGCAAGGATGGGGCGAATGCGTACCCTACCGCCGCTACGGCGAGACGATGGAAAGCGTCCAGGCACAGATCGAAGCCGCCCGGCCGCTGATCGAATCAGGAATTTCTCGCGAAGACCTGCTCTCGGCGATGGCCCCGGGTGCCGCCCGCAACGCCGTCGATTGCGCGCTCTGGGATCTCGAATCGAAACTCTCGGGCACCAGCGTCGCAAGCCGCATCGGCCTGACGGCGCCGAAGCCCCTCACCACTGCCTACACGATCTCGCTCGGCGAGCCCGACGTGATGGCGGCGCAGGCCGGCGAACATGCCGGACGCGCACTGCTGAAGGTCAAGGTCGGCACCGGCGACGATGAAAGCCGCATCCGCGCCGTGCGTGCCGCAGCCCCCAATGCGGCGATCATCCTCGACGCCAATGAGGGCTGGCCGGAGGCGGCACTCGAGTATCACCTGAAAATCTCAGCCGAAATGAACATCGCCCTCGTCGAGCAGCCGCTGCCGGCGGGCAAGGACGAGATGCTGGCCGTGATCAATCGCCCGGTCATCGTCTGCGCCGACGAAAGCGTCCACCACACCGGCGATCTCGCCAGCCTGCGCGACCGCTACGACGCGATCAACATCAAGCTCGACAAGACCGGTGGCCTGACGGAGGCGCTGGCGATGAAGCGCGAGGCACAACGGCTGGGCTTCCAGATCATGCTCGGCTGCATGGTCGGCACCTCGCTGGCGATGGCACCCGCCGTTCTGCTGGCGCAGGATGCCGAATTCGTCGATCTCGACGGCCCGCTCCTGCTCGCCAGAGACCGGGAACCCGGCCTGCGTTACGAAGCTTCCCTTGTCTTCCCGCCGGAAAGAGAGCTCTGGGGCTGAAGGTAATAGGCAACGAAGACCAGCGTCATACCGATCGCGGCCACCAGCGCCATCACGTAGTAGCTGGCAAGGCCGAGCCAGGCATAGAGATAGCCTGATGCCAGCGTCATCAGGCCCATGAACATGCCGTTATAGAAGAAATAGGCGCCCTGCGCCGAGGATTCCTGCGTTGCTTGCACCGAGGCAACGATCCGCCGCTGCACGCCGGTATGGACGAAGGCATAGGTGCAGGAATGGAAACACTGCAGGAAGAAGAAGCCTGCGAAACTCCAATGCATAGGAAACAGCACCCAGCGGCAGATGCACATGGCGCAGCCGATGCGGATCAGCGTCCAGGCATTGAAGCGGCGGTTCAGGTGCTTGGAGATGAAGAACACCATCACCTCGGAGGCAACGCCGGCACTCCAGAGAATGCCGACCTGCGTCCCCGAAAAGCCGAGCTGGTGCCAGTAGATCGAGGCGAAGGCATAGAGCAGCGCGTGGCTGGACTGCTGGATCGCCACGCCCCAGAGCAGCACGAGAAGATGCGGCTGGCGGAGCGAACTCCCCGTCGCCTGCTGCAGATCGACGGGCACGTTGCGCCGCCGCGTCGGGCCGATGCGCGGACAATAGATCGCCATCGCCATCGTCGTCCCAAAGCCGAAGATCATCACAGGCAGCACCATGTTGCCGCCCCAGACACCGATCATCTCGCCGCCGATCATCGTCGAGACGATGAAGGCGATCGAGCCCCATACGCGCATAGACCCATAATCCAGTCCCCAGCGCCGGACACCGGAGATGACGATCGATTCGACGATCGGCACATAGGGCGCGAAGGTGGCGCCCTGGATGCTGTAGACGATCAGGACCGGCCAGAATGTCGTCGTCCAGTAGAGCGCAATCGCCGTCAGCAGCGACAGCCCGCCCGACCACAGGAGAACGTCGGCGCGCTCCTCCATCCGGTCGGCGTACATGGCAACGATGGGCGCCACGAGCACGCGCACCACCATCGGCACGGCAAGGATGACGCCGATCTCGTGATCGGTGAATTTGTGAACCGCAAGCCAGACGGGGAAGAACGGAAGAGCCACACCGTTGACGATCAGCGGGGCGCAGTAAGATAGGGCGCTGAGCAGCCGGAAACGCGGCGGAGCCCCCTCATCGACAGAGGCATTCTGGGCGGGAATCATGGTGGACCTGCAGGAAACTGTGCGTTGCCTAACACATCAACCTAGGGGCGACTATGGCGAGAAATAGCCCATTTGAAACGTTTTAAAAAATAAATAGGGCCGTTGCCCGGAGGCAACGGCTAAAGGTCTTGCAATATGGCGGGTTGAAAATCAGGCAGCCTGCGGAGCGCGCTCGGGCTGGTGCGTCAGCTTCAGCGTGACGGGCTCGGTGCTGGCAATGGCATTCCAGGTGATCAGCTCGAAAGTACCGTCTTCATGCTCGGCAATCGCCGTGCAGCTCTCGACCCAGTCGCCGGTATTGATGTAGCGCACGCCGTCCATCTCTTCGATGACGGCATGGTGGATGTGGCCGCAGATGACGCCATCGGCGCCGCACTTGCGGGCCTCGTCGGCGACGACACGCTGGAACTCGCCGATGAAATTGACGGCGTGCTTGACCTGCAGCTTCGCCCAGGCCGAGAACGACCAGTAGGGCATGCCCATGCGGCGGCGGATGGCGGCCAGCACGATGTTGATGCGGATCGCCATGTCGTAGGCCCAATCGCCGAGATAGGCGAGCAGGCGGGCATTACGCACGACGACGTCGAATTCGTCGCCATGCAGCACCAGATATTTCTTGCTGTCGGCGCCTTCATGCATGATCCGCTCGGCGACTTCGATGCCGCCGAAATGCATGCCGGGGAAGTCGCGCAGGAACTCGTCATGATTGCCGGGGATATAGACCACACGCGTGCCCTTGCGCGCCTGGCGCAGCAGCTTCTGGACCACGTCGTTGCAGACCTGCGGCCAGTACCAGCTGCGCTTGAGCCGCCAGCCATCAACGATATCGCCGACGAGCACGATCGTATCGGCCTCGTGGTAACGCAGAAAATCGATCAGAAAATCGGCCTTGGCAGCCTTCGAACCAAGATGCACATCGGAAATGAAGAGCGTACGGAAGTGGCGCGTATCCATATTATCCTTCACAGGCTTCCTGCCCATGCCCCATCGTTCATCTGGCCTTCCAAAACCAGACTCGTGTTTCAGGAAGATGACAGCGCGGTTGTTTGACGCATGGCGCGGGCATAAGAGTTTTCCGCTTTTGAGCTCAAATTCTCACTGTCCAGCCACGCCGATTGTTGTATGGAGAAGTCTTCAAACGACATGACTGCGGCATTGGAGAAGGCAATGGATAATCAGGACAAATCCAAGACGGAGAAGAACCTGACAGGCGGAACTCTCGACGAACAGGCGCTGTTCTTCCACCGCTATCCCCGCCCCGGCAAGCTCGAAATCCAGGCAACCAAGCCGCTCGGCAACCAGCGCGACCTGGCGCTCGCCTATTCGCCGGGCGTCGCCGCCCCCTGCCTGGCAATCCGCGATGATCCGGAAACCGCTGCCGACTATACGTCGCGCGCCAATCTGGTCGCCGTCATTTCCAACGGCACCGCCGTCCTTGGCCTCGGCAATATCGGCCCGCTCGCGTCCAAGCCGGTCATGGAAGGCAAGGCCGTCCTCTTCAAGAAATTCGCCAATATCGACGTCTTCGATATCGAGGTCGATGCCTCGACCGTCGAGCAGATGGTCTCGACCGTCGCCTCGCTGGAGCCGACCTTCGGCGGCATCAACCTCGAAGACATCAAGGCGCCTGAATGTTTCGAGATCGAGCAGCAGCTGCGCGCGAAGATGCGCATCCCTGTCTTTCATGACGACCAGCACGGCACCGCGATCATCGTCGCCGCCGCGATCCTGAACGGCCTGGAACTGGCCGGCAAGTCGATCAGCAACGTCAAGATCGTCACGTCGGGCGCCGGTGCCGCCGCCCTTGCCTGTCTCAACCTCCTGGTCGAACTCGGCGCCAAGCGCGAGAACATCTGGGTCCACGACATCGAAGGCCTCGTCTATCAGGACCGCAATGTCCTGATGGACCAGTGGAAGGCCGTCTATGCGCAGAAGAGCGACACCCGCACGCTCGCCGAAAATATCGGCGGCGCCGATGTCTTCCTGGGCCTCTCCGCCGCCGGCGTCCTGAAGCCGGAACTGCTGGAGCAGATGGCAGAAAAGCCGCTGATCATGGCGCTCGCCAACCCGACACCGGAGATCATGCCGGAACTCGCCCGCGCCGCCCGCCCGGACGCGATGATCTGCACCGGACGTTCGGACTTCCCGAACCAGGTCAACAACGTTCTCTGCTTCCCCTTCATCTTCCGCGGCGCGCTGGATTGCGGCGCCGAGGAGATCAACGAAGCCATGAAGATGGCAGCCGTGCGCGCCATCGCCGGTCTCGCCCGCGAAGAGCCGTCGGATGTCGCCGCCCGCGCCTATTCCGGCGAGACGCCGGTCTTCGGGCCGAACTACCTGATCCCGTCGCCCTTCGATCCGCGCCTTATCCTGCGCATTGCGCCCGCCGTCGCCAAGGCTGCGGCCGAAAGCGGCGTCGCGCGCCGTCCGATCACCGATTTCGACGCCTATCTCGACCAGCTGAACCGCTTCGTCTTCCGCTCCGGCTTCGTCATGAAGCCGATCTTCACCGCCGCCAAGGCTGCCGAGAAAAAGCGGGTCATCTTCTCGGAAGGTGAAGACGAGCGCGTGCTGCGCGCCGCCCAGGTGCTGATCGAAGAAGGCATTGCCGAACCGATCCTGATCGGCCGTCCGCAGGTCATCGAGACCCGTCTGCAGCGCTACGGTCTGCGTATCCGTCCGCTCGCCGATTTCGCCGTCATCAACCCGGAAGACGATCCGCGCTTCCGCGAATATGTCGATCTCTATCTGTCGCTGGTCGGCCGCCGCGGCGTCATTCCGGAAGCGGCGCGCACCATCGTGCGTACCAACACCACCGTCATCGGTGCGCTGGCGCTTCGCCGCGGCGAGGCCGATGCGCTGATCTGCGGTCTTGAGGGACGCTACGAGAAGCATCTGCGCGACGTTCGCCAGATCATCGGCAAGCGCAAGGATGTCCGTGATTTCTCGGCGCTCAGCCTGCTGATCTCGCAGCGCGGCGCGACGTTCTTCACCGACACCTACGTGACGTTCAATCCGAGCGCCGAAGAAGTGGCGGAATCGGCGGTTCTTGCCGCCGAGGAAATCAAGCGCTTCGGCATCACGCCGCGCGCCGCCCTCGTCTCGCATTCCAACTTCGGCTCGCGCGAAAGCGAGAGCGCCACGAAGATGCGCGGCGCCCTGCAGCTGATCCGCGATGCAGCGCCTGATCTCGAAGTCGATGGCGAAATGCATGGCGAAAGCGCGATTGCCGATGAGATCCGCAAGCGCGTCATGCCATCCACGACATTGCACGGCGAAGCCAATCTTCTGGTCTTCCCGAACCTCGATGCGGCCAACATCACACTCGGCGTCGTCAAGTCGATGACCGACGGCCTACATGTCGGCCCGATCCTGCTCGGCACGGCGCTCCCGGCTCATATCCTGGCGCCTTCGGTCACCTCGCGCGGCGTCGTCAACATGGCGGCTCTGGCCGTCGTCGAGGCACAGCAGCCGGCGTGAATTTGCGGTCGATCGGAAAAATGCGTTAGAATTCCTTCGTTAGCTTGTTAACGGAAGGCAGCTAGACAGGATGGATGCGGCAAATGCCCTGCCGCTTCCGGTTTGACTATGCTGCGGGATGATACCGTGAAACGCCGAAGCCTGACCCTTGCCCTTTTCCTTGCGGCTGCCGCGCCCGCGGCGGCCCAAACGAGTGCGATCTGCGAGGATCTGCGCGGCCGTCTTGCCGACCTGCCGCAGGTGATCGGCAACGGCCCGGAAATCCGCCAATATGCAAGCGCCATAGCCGAGCAGAACCTTGAGCTTCGCAAGCTGCGCAACGACCTGCGCAGCAACGGCTGCACCGTCGACAGCATGGTCGTCATCGGCGGCGAGAATGCCGGCTACTGCAGCGACCTGCAGGAATCCGAAGCGCGGATGATCGACAACATCCACTACCTCCAGGACCGCCGCAACCAGCTGCGCGAATCCGGCGGCAGCGATATCAACGAACGCCGCCAGCTGATGGCCGCCCTCGACGACAACGGCTGCAACGACGATCCGGGCTATCAACCGGACGAGCGCGCCTATGAACCGGCGCCAAGCACTGAAGAACAGGCGATGCGCGGCGATACCTTCATCCCGCTCGGCAATGGCGAGGAAGGCAACACGCAATATGGCGTGCCGCGCGGCGAGATGATGTCGCATGTCAGCACCATGTGCGTGCGCACCTGCGACGGCGGCTTCTTCCCGATCAGCACCAACGCCACCTCGATCGATTTCAGCCGCGATGCCTCGACCTGCTCGAAAATGTGCCCCGGCATCGAGACCGAGCTTTTCTATCAGGACGTTTCGAACACCGACGCCGCCAACATGGTCTCGGCCGCAACGGGCGCCCGCTACGGCGCCATGCCGAACGCCTTCGCCTACAAGAACCGCGCTCCCGGCGAAAAGTCGTCCTGCACTTGCAATCTGACTGCCTATTACGAGCAGATGCGCAAAAACCAGACCGCCAGCGCGCCGCCGCCGAAGGGCTCGATCACGACGATCACCACCAAACCGCCGGCAACGGCGGCTCCTGCGCCCGCCGCGCCACAGGTGCAGGTCCCCGACCGGCCCTATGAGCCGCAAAATAGCAAGGTCCGCCAGGTCGGCCCGCAATTCCTCGCAGGCGACCAAGGCAGCATCGATCTGAAGAACCCGGCAACATCAGGCCCACAGCCGCAGCAGCAACAGCAGAACTAACCGGCATAGACTGAACGTCGACCGGTCCTAGCGGCGGCCCCAGCCATCGCGGAAGACCAGCTCCTCGAGCGGCAGCCGCTGCCGCCAGCCTTTGACGGCGAGTTCCGGCTCCCGGTAGAGCTCGTCGACATAGCCGACGCAGAGCCAGGCAACGATCTCGATATGCGCGGGCACGCCGAGGATCTCCTTGAGTTCGTTCTCATGGAAGATGCTGACCCAGCCGACGCCGACGCCTTCGGCCCGCGCTGCGAGCCACAGGTTCTGCACTGCGCAAACGGTCGAATAGCTGTCCATCCGCGGATTATGCGTACGCCCCAGCACCACCTCGCCGCTGCGCGTCGGATCGCAGGTGATGCAGAGGCCGAGCGGCGCCTTGAGGATGCCTTCGAGCTTCAGCGACCGGTAGGTCGCCTGCCGCTCGCCATCGAACATCCCGGCCGCCTCATGGTTGGCCCGATCGAACGCCTCCCACACCCGCCGCCTCACAGCGGCATCGTCGACGACGATGAAATTCCACGGCTGCATGAAGCCGACCGACGGCGCGTGATGCGCGGCCGAAAGCAGCCGCATCAGCACATCCTCGGGTACCGGATCCGGCAAAAACTGGTCGCGCACATCGCGCCTGGTCTTGATCGCCCGGTAGACGGCATCGCGCTCGTCACCGGAAAAAGCGGATGCGCGCTGCAGCGCATCCCCGCTCAAGGGTCGCATCGTCAAATCCCCAACAACGCAACCGACCCGCCGTCCGCGCGGGATCAGTCTATGATGCCAGGCCGGTCTTCTGACTTGGCGTCATCCGCCCGCCGCAGCCTTCCCGGGATCACCCAGTGGCATGATGCGGCAGGCGTCAGCCTTACAGCGTTGGGCACGTTCCGGTCTTCCACCGGATTCCCGATTCTCCCGCCATGGCGGGCACCTGACACGACCGTCATGCCCGCTTTTCAGCAGCCTATCAAGAGGCCGGGAAATAGCGCACATAGGCAAACTCATCACCATCCGGTGACCAGCAGGGAACATTGATCGTGCCCTGCCCGCCGAACAGTTCGAACAGCGTCGTCAGGTTGCCGCCATCCATGTCCATCAGCCGCAGCCTGACATGCAGGTCGCGCGGGTGATCGAAGACATCTGGATCGTAGGAGAGGATCAGCACCTTGTCGTTAGCAGGTGCCGGATGCGCAAACCAGTTGCCGTAATTGTCGTGGGTCACCTGCTCCAGCCCGGTACCGTCAGGATGGATGCGCCAGATCTGCATCAGCCCGGTGCGGCTGGAATTGAAATAGATCCACTGCCCGTCGAAGGAATAGTCCGGCCCGTCATTGCGCCCCTCGCCATGCGTCAACCGCCGCTCCGCGCCGCCATCGACCGCTATCGTGTAGATGTCGAAGATATCGTCGCGGATACCGCAATAGGCCAATTCCTTGCCGTCGGGCGACCAGCCGTGCCAGTAGGACGGAAGATTGGTGGTCACCTGCTTCGGCGCCCCGCCTTCCGCTGGAAGCGTATAGATGCAGGATTTGCCGTATTCCGTCTTATCGGAAATCACATACCGCTTTCCATCGGGCGAAATGCCGTGATCGTTGTTGCAGGCGGCGGCAAAGCCGGTGTCGACCTGCTTCAGCCCGCCCTCACCATCCGGTGACAAGCGGTAGAGCAACCCGTCGCCGTTCAGCAGCAGATAGCGCCCGTCAGGCGAAAAGTTCGGTGCCTCGATCAGCTGCTCCGTCTGGAAAACCACCCGGCTCTGGCCAGTGCGGATATTGTAGATCTCGACCGAACTGCGCATGCATGCCTCCCGCATTGTACGGCGGTCCGGCTATCCGCCGTTCCGCTTCATTCTGATTTGCATGCGGTTTGTGCCATGCATCTGTGTCTCGATAAAGTCGCATCGCTTCAAAAGCGAACTGAGGTTCGGAGCGCCGAAATGCTGCGCCTTGAAGTCGGGATAGACCTGCCGCAGCAGGGTGCCGAGCTCGGCGATATCGAGCCAGCCTTCCTCCCTCAGCTTGGCAGTCTGCAGCGCCTGCGCGATATAGGGCCGGATGCTGGGCGATGGCTGCAGCGCCACGACCTTGGCCAGAGCCGGAAGGTTCGCCGGCGCCTCTAGCAGACGCAGCTCGAAAAAATCGTCGAACGACTCGCGCAGCAGCCTGGAAGCATTCGGCGCACCAAGCCCAATCGCCTGCTTGCCGCGCATTCGGATACGCGTCGCCAGATGGCCGATGTCACGATCACTGCTGGCGATGCAGAAAAGATCGATTGCCGAAGCTCCTAGATATTCCATCGCATCGACGGCAAGCAGGATATCCGCGCCGTTCTTGCCCGACTGGGAGCTGACCGCCGTCTGTAGACTGAGCGCATGCTTTCCGGCGGCCGCGACCCACGGCTGCGCAGCCTCCCGCGTGAAGTCGCCATAGGCGCGCCGCTCGATCAGGCGCCCGTAGCCCGAGGCTATGTCGATGATCTCACCCGCCGAGCGCGCCGGCAGGTTTTCGGTATCGATGAAGACGGCGACTTTCGTATCACGCACGATCACGACCTCCCGCGTTTCTGACGATAGAAACGCGGGAGAATGCGGAAGTCAGCAGCTTTCGGTTGATCGGGTTAACGATCGCTAACTGCGATCCCTAAACCGGTTGGTAATCGGGTAGCGGCGATCACGGCCGAAATTCTTCTTGGTGATCTTCACGCCCGGCGCCGACTGGCGGCGCTTGTATTCGGCGAGGTAGAGCAGATGCTCGACGCGGTGGACGGTAGCGACGTCATGACCGCGCGCCACGATCTCGTCGACGCCCATTTCCTTCTCGACGAGGCATTCGAGGATGTCGTCGAGCACTGGATAAGGCGGCAGCGAATCCTGGTCCTTCTGGTCCGGGCGAAGCTCGGCGGAGGGTGCCTTGTCGATGATATTCTGCGGGATGACGACGCCCGATGGACCCAGCGCATCCGGCGGCACATGTGCGTTGCGCCAGCGCGAGATTGCATAGACCTGCATCTTGTAGAGGTCCTTGATCGGATTGAAGCCACCGTTCATGTCGCCGTAGAGCGTGGCGTAACCGACAGACATTTCCGACTTGTTGCCTGTCGTGACCACCATCGAGCCGAACTTGTTGGAGATCGCCATCAGGATGACGCCGCGGGCGCGGCTCTGCAGGTTCTCTTCGGTGATGCCGCTATCTGTGCCTTCGAAGAGGTCCGACAGCGCCGAAGTGAAGCCCTTCACCGGCTCCTCGATGGGCACGATATCGTAGCGGCAGCCGAGCGCCCTGGCGCAATCGGCGGCGTCCTTCAGCGAATCCTCCGATGTGTAGCGGTAGGGCAGCATGACGGTGCGCACCCGCTCCTCGCCGAGCGCATCGACGGCAATCGCCGCGCAGATCGCCGAGTCGATACCGCCCGAAAGGCCGAGCACCACATTCTTGAAGCCGTTCTTGTTGACGTAGTCGCGGAAGCCGAGCAGGCAGGCGCGGTAGTCGGCCTCTTCCTTCTCCGGAACATGCGACATCGGCCCTTCGCTGCAGCGCCAGCCGTTCTCGCCGCGCTTCCAGGTCGTGACCGCAAGCGCCGGCTCGAACTGGCTCATCTGGAAGGCTAGCGACTTGTCGCCGTTAAAGGCGAAGCTGGCGCCATCGAAGACCAGTTCGTCCTGGCCGCCGAGCTGGTTTGCGAAGATCAGCGGCAGGCCGGTCTCGATGACCTGGCGCAGCGCCACCTGGTGGCGCACGTCCACCTTGCCGCGATAATAGGGCGAGCCGTTCGGCACCAGCAGGATTTCAGCGCCGCTTTCGGCCAGTGTCTCGCAGACGCCGAGATCGTTCCAGATCTCCTCGCAGATCGGCACGCCGATCCTGACGCCACGGAAATTCACCGGCCCCGGCATCGAGCCTTCGTCGAAGACGCGCTTCTCGTCGAACTCGCCGTAATTCGGCAAGTCGATCTTGTCGCGTAGCACCAGGATCTTGCCGCCATCGATGACCGCAACCGAATTGTGCCGCCCGGTTTCGCCCTGGCGGGGGAAGCCGACGATGACGCCCGGGCCGCCATCGGCCGTATCGGCAGCAAGATCGTCGACCGCCTTCTGGCAGGCTTTCAGGAAGGCCGGCTTCAGCACCAGGTCTTCTGGCGGATAGCCCGAAATGAAGAGCTCCGTCAAAAGCAGAAGGTCCGCGCCCTGGCGTGCCGCATCGGCGCGTGCCTCGCGGGCTTTCGCAAGATTTCCTGCAACATCGCCTACGGTGGGGTTCAGCTGCGCGACGGCGATACGGAGCGTGTTCAAGGGAGCGTTTTCCTGTGTCATGTCATTTATTTAGCGCGCGCGTCCTCGCCCCGCAACGTGCTCCGCCATGAAAAGCGGCAGTGTCTGATACGCGGAAAATTCAAATCCCAGGGAAAAGCAAGGAAACATTAATGGTTCATCTAGCGTTCATGGCGGGCATGTGACAGTTCGATGAAGTTTTTATGACGCCGCGAAATCGGCGGGAATGACATTGGAGTCCGCCTTGATCGCATCGGTCATGAAGTCCGCGCAGGCCAGAAGAATGGTGCTGCTTTCCACTGGTCTCGGCTCCAATGTCCGCTCTCCGGCTGCCCGCGGTGTCCTCAGCGTCGCGCTGACCTTGTCGATCGCGCTGCTCAGCGTCATCGCCGTCGAATGGATCGCCCGCAGCACGCTTGCCGATGTCGGCGATTTCCTGACCTCGACGGCCCGCCCCGGCATGACCACGGTGGCGATGCTGACCATCCTGATGCTGACGTTGGACGCCGCTTTCGGCCGCCGCCATCAATCCGCACTGATCGTCGTGCCGCTGGTGTTGATCCCGGCTTTCGTCTCGAACCAGAAGCAGCACTATCTCTCCGACCCGTTCTATCCGTCGGATATCCTGTTTGCCCGCCAGATCATGGAACTTCTGCCGGTGATGGTCCGTGACCGGCCCTTCACCGCGGTCGCCCTCGTCATCGGTATCGCGCTTCTCGGTGCCGGCATCGTCTTCGGCTGGCGCTATGCCTGGCGCACCTTCCCGAAGCTCTCGGGCCAGGCGCGTCTGCGCCGCCTCTGCCTCGGCCTGCCCGTTATCGCCGCCTTCGGCTCGCTGATGGATTATTCGCAATATTCCTATATCCGCGACCGCCTGCAGGTCGTGCCGATGATGTGGGACCAGAAGGAAAACTACCGCAGCAACGGTTTCATCCTGGCCTTCATCTTCAACGTGCCGATGGCCGATGTCGCGGCTCCGGCCGGGCTGAATACCGAAGCGCTGGATGCGATCCCTGCCCGCAACTACGGATATCTCGCCGGCCCGCGCGAAAAGCCTGATGTCATCATGCTAATGAGCGAATCCTTCTGGGATCCGACGCGGCTGAAGAACCTGAATTTCAGCGCCGACCCGATGCCGACGATCCGTGCGGCGCAATCCGGCTATGTCTTCTCGCCGGAATTCGGCGGCATGACAGCGAATGTCGAGTTCGAGGCGCTGACCGGCTTCTCGAATGCTTTCCTGCCCTATGGCAGCATTCCCTATCAGCAGTATATCCGCCGCGACATTCCCTCGCTCGCCACCTTCTTCCGCGGCGAAGGCTATGCGGCGCGCGCGCTGCATCCCTTCAGCGGCTGGTTCTGGAACCGCAACGAGGTCTACAAGGATTTCGGCTTCGAGGAATTCCGCACCGAGGAAACCCTTCCGCCGATGGAAAAGCGCGGCATCTTCGCCTCCGATGACTCGCTGATGAAGGAGATCATGCGCGAGGGCGACGGCCTCGACAAACCCTTCTTCTTCTTCGCTGTCACCCTGCAGGGACATGGCCCCTACGAGGCCAATCGCTACGCGCACAACTCGATCGAGATCCAGGGCAACATCCCGGAAGCCGACCGCGCCACGCTCGCCACCTATACGCAGGGCGTCAAGGAAGCTGACGACAGCCTGAAAATGCTGATGGACTGGGCTTCGCACCGCGACCGCGAGACGATCATCGTGCTCTGGGGCGACCACCTGCCGCCGCTCGGGAATGTCTACATGAGCGCCGGCTACATGCCGGACCAGGTGGCCACCCGCAAGGCGCCGCTCGACGTCATGAAGCAACAGCACGAGACGCCGCTGGTCATCTGGTCGAGCAAGAAGGGCGTGAAGCAGGATGTCGGGACGATCAGCCCGTCGCTGATCTCCTATAACCTGCTGAAATTCGCCGGCTTCGAGCATCCCTACTACACGGGCTTCCTCGGCCGCGTTCAGAAGAAGTACGACATCATCGACCGCTACCAGCTGGCGACCCGCAAGAACGAAGTCACGCCGGATTGGGTTCTCGACCCCAAGAAGCTCGACCCGCTGGTGCGCGACTACCGCTATCTCCAGCATGACGTGATGTTCGGCAAGGCGCAGACGCTCGACCGCTTCTTCCCGCAGCACGTGATGGTCAACGAAGCCAGCTACTGAGCCTAAGACTTTAATTTGCATTGCATTCCGCCGGTCGGCGGGAATACTGGCTCCGACGCGATAACGCTTCGGAGCCAGGCATGTATAATCTTCCCAATTTCATCCACACGCATTTCGGCAAGAGCGCCGACGAACTCGGCGATATCGAGAAGCGCGTCCTCGCGAAGGCTCACGAGCGCAGGATCATCTCGACCGACGTCAACGCTGCACTCTCGGCGGAATCCTCCTTCGGCCAGCGGGTTGCCGACGGCATTGCACGCGTCGGCGGCTCCTGGTCCTTCATCATCGCTTTCCTCGCCTTCCTGGCCATCTGGACGGTCGTCAACACCATCATCCTCGCCACCGGTGCCTTCGACCCCTACCCCTTTGTCTTCCTCAACCTGATCCTCTCGATGCTGGCCGCCATCCAGGCGCCGATCATCATGATGTCGCAGAACCGCCAGGCCGAACGCGACCGCTTCGAGGCCGCCAAGGACTATGAGGTCAATCTGAAGTCGGAGCTTGAGGTCCTGTCGCTGCACCAGAAGATCGATATGCGGGTGCTGACCGAACTGACGGCGCTTCGCGAGGATGTCGCCCGCCTCAGCGCCGCCCTGGAAGCCAAGAAAATCTAGCAAGCGCCCGGATATTGCGGCAGGCCGTCGTTGATCTCGTAGAAATCACCCTTGTCGGCGCAATAGATGTGATAACCGATGGCAAGATCGCTCGGCTTGTCGAAGGCACCGGCGAGGATCGACACGGCATCGGAGCCGATCCGCTGCCAGAACAGCGCGGAGCCGCAATTGCGGCAGAAGCCGCGCTCTGCCGCCTCGCTCGACTGGTACCAGTGCAGGGTTTCGCGGCCATCGATCACCAGCCCGTCGAGCGGCACATCGGCTGAGGTGAAGTAGAGGCCAGTCTGGCGCCGGCACTGCGAGCAATGGCAGGCGACCACCGGCCCGGGCTTGTTCCTGCTCCGAAACCGGACGGCACCGCAGGCGCAGCCTCCCGTATATTCCCTCTCCATCGTCCGATCCTCCGCCGTCATCTGCAGGGGAAATTGGCTGCAGTCGCGCGCCCGGTCAAATCCAATCTCTTGATGGAAAAGGTCAGCATTATTGATGACTTGCGCCCGCCCCACGCCGGGACAGCGTCGCGCACAAACCAGCAAAAGTTGCAGATGAAAACTGACCGCCGGCCGCACATTTCCCGAAATGGGGCAGGCTCGCAAAGCCAAAACACACGCATCACGTTCATTAGCTAATCTAAAATTAAGAGATGCGGCCTTATATAAGACGAAGCTCAACCGAGCTGACATGAGGTCCAACATGATCGTGTTCAACCGTTTCCGGTCGAATGAAAGAGGCGCCGCCGCCATCGAATTTGCGATTGTCGCGCCCATCTTCCTCCTCGTCATCCTGACGCTCATCGCCTACGCCATCTATTTGACCGCCGCCCATTCCGTTCAGCAGATCACCGCAGACGCAGCCCGCACCGCTGTCGCCGGCCTATCGGCGAAGGAGCGCGAAACGCTGGTCGATAATTTCATCACCTCGTCAACGCTCAATCATCCCCTGCTCCAGAAAGACAAGATCCACATCACCGTCACCACCGATCCCAGCAACGTCAACCAGTTCACGGTGACGACGGAATATGATGCAAACAACCTACCGATCTGGAATCTTTACACTTTTCCTCTCCCCGAACACATGATCCGGCGCTTCGCGACCATCCGGATGGGAGGCATCTGAATGCCGTTCAATGCCCTGCGCTTTTGCCGCGACACCCGCGGCAACATCGCCATCAGCGCTGCCATCTGCGCGCCCCTGATCGTCTACTCCCTCGGCATGGGTATTGACTACGGCATGCTGACGCTGCAGCAGCGCCGCCTGCAGCAGTTGAGCGATATCGGCGCCATTGCCGCGGCGTCCGATATCAACCATGCGCCGGAACAACTGCTCGCCAATTTTAAGCACAACGGCATCGACGCCGCCGTCACCATCGAGAACGGCTACCTGACCGGTAAAGGAACGCTCCCGAAGGGCGCCGACCTGTCACAATTCCAGGCTGTTGTGAGCTATGCGCCCGGCGCCTACGTCGCCGATCTCGCCATTGCACCCGATCAGCGCTTCGTCGCCGGCAAGCAGCCATACGATGCCGTCAAAGTTGCAGTGTCACAGAAGGGCGAGCTCGCCTTCGCCAATATCTTCGCCAGCGCCCCGACCCTCAGCGCCGCCGGCACCGCATCGGCGGCCAAAGTCGCCGCCTTTTCCGTCGGCTCGCGCCTTGCCAGCATCAACGACGGCGTTCTCAATGCGCTGCTCGGCGCCCTGCTCGGCACGAGCATCAGCCTGAAGGCCGTCGACTACGAAAGCCTCGCATCGACAGATATCAACCTGCTCTCCTTCCTCGATCTGCTGGCGACCAACATCAATGCCAGCGCCGCCACCTATGACGAGCTATTGGCCACCGACATCTCCTATCCGCGCCTGCTGAACACGCTCGGCAAGACGCCGGGCCTGCCTGCTGCTATCGACAAGACGCTGAGCTCGCTGGAAAAGACACTCGGCACGTCGCAGATCAAGGTGAAGCTCGAGGATATCCTCAATCTCGGCAGTACCGGCGAACGGGCAATCGGCAGCGGATCGAACCTGCAGGTCGATGCAACAGTCATGGAGCTCCTCTCCGCAACGGCGCTCGCGGCCAATCAGAAGAAGCAGGTCGCCGCCAACGTCAACAGCGCCATTCCCGGCCTGCTGAACGTCAAGCTGACGCTTGCGGTCGGCGAAAAGCCCGTCGGCTATGCCGCAAATGCGGTCGGCACATCGGGATCGGCCGTGCGCACCCCGCAGATTCGCCTGGCGATCGAAACCAGCGTCCCCGGTATCGGCATCATCGGCGGCATGAAACTGCGCGTCCCGCTCTATGTCGAGGTCGCCTATGCGGAAGCCAGGCTCTCGAGCATCTCGTGTCTCGGCGGCGGGGCGAAGAACGTCAATGTCGGCGTCGAGGCGGTGCCGGGCGTTGCCGAGATCGCCCTCGGCGACGTCGATACCAGCGCCTTCGCCAATTTCGGCAGCAAGCCGCGCGTCAACAAGGCGACGCTTCTCGATGTCCTCGGTCTCCTGAGGGCGAGCGCCATCGCCGACGTCAACGTCACCAATCTCGACAAGAGCAAACTGACCTTCCAGCCCTCCGATATCGCCGCCAAGGCGATCAAGAACATCTCGACCAAGGATACGCTGACTTCGACGGTCCAGAGCCTGCTCGGCAATACTGAAGTCGACGTCCAGCTGCTGACCCTGACGCTCGGCACGCCGAAGGCGGTGACAGCGGCGGTATCGCAGACGCTGACCGGGCTGACCAAGCCCTTAGATGAGCTGCTCTACAACACGCTGTCGATGCTCGGCATCAAGATCGGCGAAGCCGACATTCGCGTCACCGACGCCCGCTGCCAGCAATCGGTGCTGGTGCAATAAAAAAGCCCGGCGCGAAGCCGGGCTTTTCGTCATTCACGATATCAGCAGATCAGGCGCTGGCTGCCATGCGCTTCTCGTCGCGGCCGCCCTTCATGCGCTCTGCCAGCAGGAATGCCAGCTCGAGAGCCTGGTCGGCATTGAGACGCGGGTCGCAATGCGTGTGGTAGCGGTCGGACAGCGAATCTGCCGTCACGGCGCGGGCGCCGCCGGTGCATTCGGTGACGTCCTTGCCGGTCATCTCGATATGGATGCCACCCGGATGCGTGCCTTCGGCGCGGTGAATTTGGAAGAAGCTTTCGACTTCCGACAGGATCCGCTCGAACGGACGCGTCTTGTAGTGGTTGAGCGTGATCGTGTTGCCATGCATCGGGTCGCAGGACCAGACGACCTTGCGGCCTTCCTTCTCGACGGCGCGGATCAGCTTCGGCAGGTTGTCGGCAACCTTGTCGTGGCCGAAACGGCAGATCAGCGTCAGACGGCCGGCTTCGTTGGCCGGGTTCAGCGCATCGATGAGCTCGATCAGGTTGTCAGGCGTCAGCGACGGACCGCACTTCAGGCCGATCGGGTTCTTGATGCCGCGGAAATACTCGACATGCGCATGGTCGAGCTGACGCGTGCGGTCGCCGATCCAGATCATGTGGCCGGAGGTCGCGTACCAGTCGCCCGAGGTGGAGTCGACGCGGGTCAGCGCTTCTTCATAGCCAAGCAGCAGCGCTTCGTGGCTGGTGAAGAAATCCGTTTCGCGCAGGCTCGGCTGGTTTTCCGCGGTGATACCGATGGCCTTCATGAAGTCCATGGTTTCGGAAATGCGGTCGGCGAGCTTGCGGTAGCGGTCTGCCTGCGGGCTATCCTTGATGAAGCCGAGCATCCACTGGTGAACGTTTTCGAGATTGGCGTAACCGCCCATCGCGAAGGCGCGCAGCAGGTTCAGCGTCGCCGCCGACTGGCGGTAGGCGTCGAGCTGGCGTTCCGGGTTCGGAATGCGGGCTTCCTCGGTGAATTCGATGCCGTTGATGACGTCACCGCGGTAGCTCGGCAGCGACACGCCGTTCATCGTTTCGATGTTCGACGAACGCGGCTTGGCGAACTGACCGGCGATACGGCCGACCTTAACGACAGGCAGCTGCGCGCCATAGGTCAGCACGACGGCCATCTGCAGGAAGGCGCGGAAGAAGTCGCGGATGTTGTCGGCGCCGTGTTCGGCGAAGCTCTCGGCGCAATCGCCGCCCTGCAGCAGGAACGCATCGCCATTGGCAACGCTTGCGAGCTGCTTCTTGAGGCGGCGGGCCTCACCGGCAAAAACCAGCGGCGGATAGGTGGCAAGCTGGGCTTCCGTTGCCGCCAACGCGGCTGCGTCCGGATATTCCGGAACCTGCTGGATCGGTTTTTGCCGCCAACTGCTCGGGGTCCAAGTCTGTGCCATCTTACTCACCTTTATTGCGCCGGACACCATCCGGCGTCTTTGTCCCTAGAGAATAACGGCGGCTTATAAACCTTTAGGTCCGACTTGCCTAGCGGCGTTTCAGACAGTTTCAGGCGCAAAGAACGACGTTTTGCAGCATATAAAGGAATGCCGCAGCCACTCTTCAATCCCGGCCGTTAAGACAAACTATACCACATCATTTTGCGGCTGATTTAGCTTTCACTGTTACAACACCCCTCGATATCCAGGGGACCGGCGCGGTGCCGGCCCTCGACGCGCCTATAGAGGGATGCTGCGCCCCATGTTTACCCGCCGCTTGCTCGCTGATCGCTCTGGCAATTTCGGGATGTTGACGGCGCTGCTCATGGTGCCGCTGATTGGCTCGGCCGGCATGGCGATCGACTACGGCCACGCGATGAGCCTGCGCACGCAGCTCTACGCCGCTGCAGACGCCGCCGCCGTCGGCGCCATCTCGCAGAAATCCAATGCCGTGACCCAGGCGATGACCATGAGCGGCGACGGCACGCTCACAGTCGGCCAGACGGATGCCCGCAGCATCTTCATGTCGCAGATGCAGGGCGAACTGACGGCCAGCAATGTCAATGTCGACATCCAGGTCAACAAGGTCTCCAATCAGCTGAACTCGCAGGTGACCTTCAGCGCCTCAGTCCCGACGACCTTCATGCAGATCTTCGGCCGTAACACCATCGACATCAGCGGCACGGCGAATGCGGTCTTCCAGACCGCCGCCTTCATGAACTTCTACATCCTGCTCGACAACACCCCATCGATGGGCGTCGGCGCCACGCCGACCGATGTCGCGACGATGGAAAAGAAGACGCCCGATACCTGCGCCTTCGCCTGCCATGTCGTCTCCGATGCCGGCGTCGAGGACCCCAACAGCTACTACAATCTCGCCAAGAAGAACAACGTGACGCTGCGCATCGACGTCGTGCGCCAGGCAACGCAGCAGCTTACCCAGACCGCCAAGACCCAGCGCGTCAGCGACAATCAGTTTTCCATGGGTGTCTATACGTTCGGCCAGCGCGCCCAGGACGCCAACCTGACGACGATCTCCAGCCCGATCACCGATCTCGACAAAGTGGCGAACTACACCAATGCGGTCGACCTGATGTCGATCCCCTACCAGGGCTACAACAACGACCAGCAGACCAGCTTCGACAATGCGCTGACGCAGATGAAGACGATCATCGGCGATCAGGGCGATGGCAACACGCAGACCCAGCCGCAGAAGATCCTGTTCTTCGTTTCCGATGGCGTCGGCGACAGCTACAAGCCAAGCACCTGCACCAAGGCGACGACGGGCGGCCGCTGCCAAGAGCCGATCGACACTTCCTTCTGCAAGCCGCTGAAGGACAAGGGCATCAAGATCGCCGTGCTCTACACCACCTACCTGCCCCTGCCGAACAACAGCTGGTACAATAGCTGGATCAAGCCCTTCCAGAGCCAGATCCCGACCAAGATGGCAGAATGCGCCTCGCCCGGCCTCTATTTCGAGGTGACGCCAACCGATGGTATCGCCCAGGCGATGAACGCGCTTTTCCTGAAGGTGATCCGCATGCCGCGGATCACCAGCTGACCGTCAGACCTTCTGGCCGTCGACGATGCGGTAGCTCGGCGCATACATGGTGACGAGCTCTTCCGCCGCTGTCGGATGAACCGCCATTGTGCGGTCGAAATCGTCCTTGGTGCATCCAGCCTTCAACGTGATACCGAGGATCTGCGCCATTTCGCCGGCGTCGTGACCGAGGATGTGCGCCCCGATCACCTTGCGGCTGGCTGCATCGACGATCAGCTTCATCAGCATCTTCTCGCCGCGGCCTGACAACGTCGCCTTCAGCGGCCGGAACTGCGCGCGGTAGACCTCGATTTCCTTGTAGGTCTTGGCCGCCGCCTCTTCCGTCAGGCCGACGGTGCCGATTTCGGGCTGCGAGAAGACGGCGGTCGCGATCGTCTCGTGATCCGGCTTGGTCGGGTTGTTCTTGTATTCGGTCTCGATGAAGCACATTGCCTCGTGGATCGCCACCGGCGTCAGCTGTACCCGGTCGGTGACATCGCCGAGCGCGTAGATGTTGTCGACGCTGGTGCGCGAATATTCGTCGACAACGATGGCGCCGCGCGCATCGGTCTTGACGCCCGCTGCTTCGAGACCAAGGCCCTCAGTGTTCGGATCGCGGCCAAGCGCCAGCATCACCACGCCGGCATTCAGCGTACCGTTGTTCTTCGTTTCGACGACAAGGCCGTCGGCGCCCTTCGAAACCTTCTCGATCACGTCATGGCAGAGAATGCGGATCCCCTTGGCGACCATCGCCTCATGCAGGCCGCGGCGCAGGTCATGGTCGAAGCGCGACAGGATCTCCGCGCCGCGATAGATCAGCGTCGTCTCGACGCCGAGGCCATGGAAGACATTGGCGAATTCGACAGCGATATAGCCGCCGCCGGCAATGACGATCGACTTCGGCAGCTCTTCGAGATGGAAGGCCTCGTTGGAGGAAATGCAGAGCTCGTACCCGGGAAGCGCCTTGTGTTCATTCGGGCGGCCACCGGTCGCAATCACGATCGTCTTCGCCGTCACCGTCTGCCCAGTCTTGACGAGTCGCACCGTATGGCGATCGATCAGTTCGGCGCGCGTTTCGAGGATCTCGGCATTCGCATTCGAGAGGCCCTTCTTGTAGAGACCTTCAAGCCGGGCGATCTCGACGTCCTTGGCGGCGATCAGCTTCTTCCAGTCGAAGCTGCTCTCGCCGACCGTCCAGCCAAAACCGGCCGCATCCTCGAAATGCTCATGATACTGCGAGGCATAGACGAACAGCTTCTTCGGCACGCAGCCGCGGATGACGCAGGTGCCGCCGTAGCGATATTCCTCGGCGATCGCCACCTTCTTGCCGAGCGAGGCGGCGACGCGCGCGCCTCTTACGCCTCCCGAACCGCCACCAATGACGAAGAGGTCGTAATCATATGAGGACATGGGGGAATGCTCCGTTTGGGAATCGGGAGGGACAATGACCCTGCATATAGTATCGGTCGCCGCCAAAACAAAAGCCCGGCGCGAGCCGGGCTTTCATCATGCGGATTGTGAAGATGCTTATTGCGGGGTCTGCAGGTTCAGGGCCGGTGCCGGAGCCTTTGCAGGAGCCTTGGCCGGAGCCTTTGCAGGCGCCTGGGCGGCCGGGGCATCGGCCGGTGCTGCAGCCGGCGTATCGAGCTGGACCGGCTCGACCTTGATGACCTTGCTCAGCTCGTCGCTGGCATTTTTCTGCAGATCGCGGGCAATGCCCTGTGCCCAGATGTCTGCGGCGCGGTTGGTTTCGCGCGAAGCGATCGGGCCGTCCTTGAGCAGCTTCTTGCCGACGTCGGAGCTGTAGAAATCGGCAATTGCCTTCAGCTCTTCAACCGTGAAGGCCTTGGCGTAGTTGGTTGCGGCTTCCTTTTCGAGATCGGCGCGGCGCGGCGCCAGAGCAAGCGCCGTCGCATCGACCGTCTGCGAGATCTGGTCTTCGTAGTTCGGCGAATCCTGGATCAGACCGGCCTTCAGGCGTTCGGCGAGGCCCGGCAGGATGTTGTCGAACTGAGCGGTGGCGCCGATCGCAGCGATTGCCGCGCGCGCTGCCTTCAGCTGCTCGTCCGTAACTTCCTGAGCCTTGACGGCGGTACCGAAAGCGAAGCTGGAGAGAATAACGGTCGCAGCGGCGATACGGCCAAGACCTGCAAATTTCTTCATGAGTTTCAGTGCTCCTGTTATCTGTTCGCCTGCAGCGTGCGTGCACCGGAAGGACCAGCAATGATCGCAAGTGCCGCCATATTGAGAAAAAGCCCGTGCTCAACGACACCGGGTATCGAGTTCAGCTCGCTCGAGAGCGCCTCTGCATCAGGAATACGGCCAAATGATGCATCGATGATGTGATGGCCGCCATCCGTCATGAAATCGCCGTCGCCGGAACGGCGCAGCGACAGACCACCCGTCAGACCGAGCTTGCTTGCAACCTTTTCGATCGCCATGCGCGTCGAAACGAGGCCGAAAGGATTGACTTCGATCGGCAGCGGGAAGCAACCGAGCGTCTCGACCAGCTTGCTCTCGTCGGCAATGACGACCATACGCCCGGACGCGGCAGCGACGATCTTTTCGCGCAGCAGCGCACCGCCGCCGCCCTTGATAAGCCGCAAGGCACCATCGACCTCGTCGGCGCCATCGATCGTCAGGTCGAGCTCCGGCAGTTCGTCGAGCGATTTCAGGGGAACGCCGAGTTCGACGCAGAGCCGCGCCGTGCGTTCGGATGTCGGAACGCCTTCGACCTTGAAGCCGCCGGCGACCTTTTCCGCCAGCAGCCGGACGAATTCCTCCGCAGTGCTCCCCGTACCGATTCCGAGGCGCATGCCGCTTTCCACATGGGTCAGCGCCACCTCGGCGGCCTTGATCTTCATTTCGCGGGCATCCATGCGCCGCTTACTCCGATTGTTTCGTTGGATGTGCTGTTTACACGGCTCGTTTGCCAAACGAAAGCCAAAATAACCGTAGCAAACTGAAAAGCAGAAGCATCCGCGCCCACCCGCCAAAAGCTAGTCTTGGCGTTGCTTTTCCGGCCTCCTTACCCTACTCCGGACCATCAGCATTTCATGAAGAGGCAATAGACTTTGACCCCTGCCCTTGTCGTATTCGATCTCGACGGCACGCTGCTCGACACGCATGCCGATCTCATTAACAGCCTGAACCACACGATTGCCTCCATCGGCCTTGCGCCGGTCAGCTATGACGACCTCACCCATCTCGTCGGCCACGGCGCCAAGGTGATGATCGAGCGCGCCTGCAAGCTGCACGGCCATCCGCTGACCGAAGACGAGTCCGGGCCGCTGCTGCAGCGCTTCATCGCGCATTACAGCTCGACCATGCCCGGCCACACCAAACCCTATCCGGGCCTGATCGCCGCGATGGACACTCTTAAGGCAAACGGCTTCACGCTCGCCGTCTGCACCAACAAGCTGGAATCACTGGCGCGCACGCTGATCGACGCGCTCGGCCTCACGCATTATTTCGCAGCGATCACCGGCGGCGATACCTTCCCGGTCCGCAAGCCCGACGCCCGCCACCTGCTCGGGACGATCGAAAAGGCCGGCGGCACGCCCGAGCGCAGCATCATGGTCGGCGACAGCTTCAACGACATCGCCGTTGCCAAGAACGCCGCTGTCGCCTCGATCGGCGTCCCCTTCGGTTATTCGGATGTGCCGATCGAAAGCCTGGAGCCCACCCGGATCATCCAGCATTTCGATGAGCTGACACCCGATTTCGCCGACGCGTTGATCCGCGATTACGCGGCAAGCAACAAGGCTGCACAGGCTGTCTGAGCCGGCGATCAGAGCAAACAAAAAAGGCGGCCACCGGCCGCCTTTTTCATAATTACCTGGCGGCTCAGATCTGAGCGCCACGCGCTTTGCTGGTGATGTCGAAGGCCTTCATCGTGTAGGTATCGCGATCATAGACGTCGTTGAAATATTCAACATTGCCGTCCTTGTTCGGCCAGGCCGTGAAGTAGGCGATATAGATCGGGATCCGCTGCGGCACGGACACGGCCTTGTTCTGGCCGCCGGCGATCTGCTTGGCGACATCGTCGACCGTCGTGTTCAGCACGGCAGCCGCCATCGCACGCGGATCGGCAAGACGGACGCAGCCGTGGCTGAGCGCGCGCATGTCACGCTTGAAGAAGCTGCGCTGCGGCGTGTCATGCATGTAGATCGCATGGACGTTCGGGAACAGGATCTTCAGTTCGCCGAGAGCATTGTCACCGCTCGGTGGCTGGCGCACGGAAACGTTGGACGTCGAGCCGTACCAGTCGACGCTGGACGACGGAACGGCGCGGCCGTTGACGGCGACTTCATAGCCCATGCGGTCGAGATAGTTCGGGTCGGCGCGCAGCTTCGGCAGCATCTCGTTGATGATGATCGACTGCGGAACGCCCCAGAACGGGTTGAACTCGACCGTCTGGATCTGGTCTTCGAAGAAGAACGTCTGGTGCGACGGCTGGCCGACCACCACCCGCATCGACAGCTGTTCCTTGTTGTCGTTGTGGTAATAGACCATGAAGGCCGGCTGGTTGATCATCACGTAGCGCGGGCCGAGATCTTCCGGCAGCCAGCGGGCCTGTTCCATGGCCACGACGAGCTTGTTGATCTTTGCCGTATTGCTGTCGCCGCCGGTCATGACGCGGACGGTCGCCTGGCCGATGACGCCGTCAGGCTTCAGGCCATGCTCCTTCTGGAAGTCTTCGACCAGCGACACGACGTCGGGCGAATATTCGGGAGCGCCGGTGTAAGCGGCAAGCATCGCCGCATGCTGGGTCTTCAGCGCTTCAGAACCATGCTTGCCGACAGCCTTGACGATGTTGGCAACTTCAGGCGAGCTGTCGCCCGGGCGCAGCAGACCGCTGAGCGAGATGGTGATCTGCTCCTGATCGCCGCCTTCAGCCTTCAGCTTGGCAAGTTCCTTCTTCAGGATGTCGAACTCGCGTCCATCCGGGCTGCGGCTGGCGAGATAGGCGCCGACATCCGGGCTCATCCGGGCAAGCTTCAGTACCGGATCGAGATTGACGACCTTGCGCTTGAAATCGTGATAGCCGGACAGCTTGTTCGGATCGATGCGGCCGCGCACGGTGTCCTGAACATAGGCCAGAACCTTAGACGAAAGCTCGAGCTCGAACTGCGTCAGCGCGTGATCGCGAACCGTCGGGTCCGGATTGGCCGGATCGGCAGCCGGAAGGTTGACAGCGTAATCGGCCGGGTCGAGGCCGACGGTGCCGGCGTTTGCCAGGAAGCCCATGGCTGCCTTGGCGCGATCGTTGACTTCGGTGCCGGTCACCCAGACCAGCGGGTTCTTGGTATCGCCGTAATAGGTTTCCAGCGACTTCGCGACATTGGCGTCAGCGCGAACCTTGGCATCGGCGAGATAGCGCCGCTGAACGCCCGACTGGTCGCCTGACGTTGCGGACGCATCGACGACGGCACCGGTTACGACCGGATCCGCAAACTTTGCCGTGTTCACCAGACGCATCGGGTCCGGCTTATAGGTATAATAGGTCGGTGCGGTCACCTTCGGCAGCGGCGCGTTGACCGGCGGCTGCATCGTCGGCATCTGCGCCGGATTGGAAGGATCGATGATCGTGCTCTGGGTGCGCTGCCGGTCGCCACGGATCATGTCCATCAGCGTATAGGCATGCGCGGGTGCAGCGAGAGCCGCAAAGCCGCAGGAAAGTGCCAGTGCGGAGACCGCACCCTTGAAAAACGATGTCATGCTTTTTCCAGTCCCAGTGTCATGCTGTCTTGGCGGGGCAAAGCCCATTCAAATTCGTACCGCCTGGCTATCTGCTCATTGGCAGAATCCGGCCTGCGCCGCCAGCGCCGGACGACTCAACTTTGCGTGACGTAACCCGAAGCAGCGACGCCAGGCAGTTCACACAAAATTATGAAATTATTAGTTAATTTTTTACTCAATTTCGCACCGGCGCCAAAGGCCGTTTTTCCCGCCGTTTGGTATAAAATTCCGGCCGTGTCCCAAATGCCACGTCACGAAGGGTCTAAAACATGAAAAACACCTTCATGTTTTAGCACCGCAACCAGTTTTCTTGCGCCGTTGGCAGGCATATAAGACGCGCATCCTTAAGTCAGCGAGAGGAAGGCGACAGCCATGAGCGCGACCCGTACCGAAACAGACACCTTTGGCCCGATCGAAGTGGCGAGCGACCGTTACTGGGGCGCGCAGGCACAGCGCTCGCTCGGAAACTTCAAGATCGGCTGGGAAAAGCAGCCGCTGTCGATCGTCCGGGCGCTCGGCATCGTCAAGCAGGCGGCCGCCCGCGTCAATGTCGAGCTCGGCCAGCTCGACCCCGCGATCGGCAAGGCGATCACCGATGCGGCGCAGGAAGTTATCGACGGCAAGCTCAACGACCACTTCCCGCTCGTCGTCTGGCAGACCGGTTCGGGCACGCAATCCAACATGAATGCCAATGAAGTGATCTCCAACCGGGCAATCGAAATGCTCGGCGGCGAGATGGGCTCGAAGAAGCCCGTCCATCCGAACGATCACGTCAATATGAGTCAGTCATCGAACGACACCTATCCGACGGCAATGCACATCGCCTGCGCGGAGCAGATCGCCCACCATCTGCTGCCCTCGCTGAAGCACCTTCATGCGGCGCTCGACATGAAGGTCGTCGAATTCAACCACATCATCAAGATCGGCCGCACGCATACGCAGGACGCGACCCCGCTGACGCTCGGCCAGGAATTTTCGGGCTACGCGGCGCAGGTAGGATCGGCGATCAAGCGCATCGAGATGACCCTTCCTGGCCTCTGCGAACTCGCCCAGGGCGGCACTGCCGTCGGCACCGGCCTTAACGCGCCGGTTGGCTTCGCCGAAAAGGTGGCCGGGGAAATTGCGGGAATCACCCACCTGCCCTTTGTGACCGCGCCGAACAAGTTCGAGGCGCTGGCCTCGCATGACAGCATGGTCTTCAGCCATGGCGCCATCAACGCCGCTGCCGCCGCACTCTTCAAGATCGCCAACGACATCCGCCTGCTCGGTTCCGGCCCGCGCGCCGGTCTCGGCGAACTGGCGCTGCCGGAAAACGAACCGGGTTCGTCGATCATGCCGGGCAAGGTCAATCCTACCCAGTGCGAAGCGCTGACCCAGGTCTGCATCCACGTCTTCGGCAATCACGCGGCACTGACCTTCGCCGACAGCCAGGGCCATTTCGAGCTCAACGTCTACAATCCGATGATGGCCTATAATTTCCTGCAGTCGGTTCAGCTGCTCGGTGACGCCGCGGTCTCCTTCACCGACAATTGCGTCGTCGGCATCGAGGCGCGCGAAGACAATATCAAGGCCGGACTGGAACGCTCGCTGATGCTGGTGACCGCACTCGCCCCAACCATCGGCTACGACAACGCCGCCAAGATCGCCAAGACCGCCCACAAGAACGGCACGACGCTAAAGGAGGAGGCTCTCGCCAGCGGCCTGGTCACCGCCGAGCAATACGACGCCGTCGTCCGCCCCGAACAGATGATCGGTCCGAAATAAGCGCAGGCGCGATTCGCTGACGCAGCAACACGGCTGAACGCCCAGACAAGAAAGGCTCGCGGAGGTCACTTCGCGAGCCTTTCGCCGTTTTTCCCGGCATAAACGGGCCTTGGGTTTGCCCGGCGGCGTGTCTAACGCGACACCATGACGTATGTATAAAACCGCGCCAACTTTAAAAAATAAGATTAAGATTCGCATTCTCGCGCAGTATAACAATATATAACGAAATACAAACTCAACATAAAGATTCATTATAAACTTATGATATACCACCTATAGTTAAGTATATTACTGTACGTTGACGTTTATATATATGAACGCGTGATAAATACGCAACATCGATACTTTACAACGCCTTGTGACAAACTTGTAATTTTGACGTTTGGTTTGCCCTGTACCCACCGCCTCGAAGTCGGGGGCATGCCACCTTCTTCTCAAAAACAAGGTCCGGGAGAGGGAATGCCGTTGGCAAAAAATCCCGGTCCAATCGAAACTTTGAATTGGAGGTTATCCATGAACATCAAGAGCCTTCTCCTTGGCTCCGCTGCGGCTCTCGCAGCAGTTTCCGGCGCTCACGCCGCAGACGCCATCGTCGCCGCTGAACCGGAAGCCGTCGAATACGTTCGCGTCTGCGACGCTTACGGCACCGGCTACTTCTACATCCCGGGCACCGAAACCTGCCTCAAGATCAACGGCTACATCCGTTTCGACGTCAACTACGGCTTCGGCGAAGGCTTCGAAAACGGCGGCCTCGAAGACTGGAACGTCCGTACCCGCGGTCAGGTTCAGTTCAACGCCAAGAGCGACACCGAGTACGGCACGCTGACGGGTGTCATCGTATACCAGTACAACTACCGTCCGAACGGCATCGGCGGCGTTGATAGCGCCAGCCTGGGCGGCGCCCAGAACGCCATGTCTATGGACCAGGCCTATATCGACATCGCTGGCCTGCGCGTCGGTAAGATCCTCAACTGGTGGGATAACGACTTCTCGGGCGAGTTCGACGTGACCAACTCGGGCACGACGAGCTTCAACACGATCCGTTACCAGTACGAAGATGGCAGCTTCTACGCTGGTATCGCTCTCGAAGAACTTACCCCGGTTACGACCCAGGTTGACTTCAACGGCGACGGCGACTTCAACGACCCGGGTGAAACCGACGTCCACGGCGGCAACAATCTCGGCATCGACGCCGCAGTTGGTGGCAAGGTTGGCGACGTAACCTACGAAGTACTCGCAGGCTACGATGTCGACAACAAGGACGGCGCAGTTCGCGTCAAGCTCGGCGCCCCGATTGGTCCTGGCACCTTCGGCATCGCTGGCATCTGGTCGAGCGGTGTAAGCAACTACTTCACCAAGGGTGAATGGTCGGTTGCAGCCCAGTATGCTGTTAAGGCTACGGACAAGCTGACGTTCACCCCCGGTGTTCAGTACACGAAGAACATCGACGCGGTGAATGGCGAGTACGAGTCGGGCAACGAATGGCGCGCTGGCGTGACCATTGACTACCAGATCGCAGAAAACCTCTCGTCCAAGTTCGCTGCGACCTACGTCAAGCGTGACCACGATGCAGCTGAAGACACGGACTTCGTCCAGGGCTTCTTCCGCCTGCAGCGTGCATTCTAATCTGATCTGACTCCTTCGGATCGAGGCCCGTCCGGCTCTGCCGGGCGGGCTTTTTGCCGCGACCGAACCGATGGGCGCCCGGACCGCATTGCATTTCCATGCGCCCGGATTTAGATCGCTTCCAAACTAGCCCATTTGAAAGGTCTCCGATGGCTGACGATCTCTTTCCGCTCGGCAAAGACACCACGCAATACCGCAAGATCAGCAGCGACCATGTCTCTGTCGACAGCTTCAAGGGTCAGGACATCCTGACGGTCGAGCCGGAGGGCATCCGGCTGCTGGCGGAGACTGCCTTTGCCGATATCAACCATCTGCTGCGCCCGGGCCACCTAAAGCAGCTGGCTTCCATCCTCGACGACCCTGAGGCGACCGACAACGACCGCTTCGTCGCCTATGACCTATTGAAGAACGCCAATATCGCTGCGGGCGGCGTCCTGCCGATGTGCCAGGATACCGGCACGGCGATCATCATGGGCAAGAAGGGCCGCCGCGTCTGGACGGAAGGCGGTGACACCGCAGCACTCTCAAGGGGTGTTCTCGACGCCTATGAGAAGAAGAACCTGCGCTATTCGCAGCTGGCGCCGATCAAGATGTTCGAGGAAAAGAACACCAAGAACAATCTCCCGGCCCAGATCGACATCTACGAGGAAGGCACCGACAGCTACGACTTCCTGTTCGTCGCCAAGGGTGGCGGCTCGGCGAACAAGACCTTCCTTTATCAGGGCACGCCCTCGCTCCTGACACATGACCGGATGATCGACTTCCTTAAGGAGAAGATCCTCACACTCGGTACGGCAGCCTGTCCCCCCTACCATCTTGCGATCGTCATCGGCGGCACTTCCGCCGAGATGAATCTCAAGACGGTGAAGCTCGCTTCCACCCGCTATCTCGACGACCTGCCGACCGAAGGCTCCGAAAGCGGCCATGCCTTCCGCGACATCGAGATGGAAAAGGAAATCCACAAGCTGACGCAGCAGATGGGCGTCGGCGCCCAGTTCGGCGGCAAGTATTTCTGTCATGACGTGCGCGTCATCCGCCTGCCCCGCCACGGCGCCTCGCTGCCGATCGGCCTCGGTGTCTCCTGTTCCGCCGACCGCCAGGCGAAGGGCAAGATCACCCGCGACGGCATCTTCGTCGAGCAGCTCGAAACCGATCCGTCGAAATACATGCCTGAGATCGACGAATCCAAGCTGTCGGAATCGATGGTCCGCATCGACCTGAACCAGCCGATGGCCGATATCCTCGCCGAACTTTCCAAGCACCCGGTCAAGACCCGGCTGTCGCTGACCGGCACGATCATCGTCGCCCGCGACCTCGCGCATTCGAAGATCCGCGAACGCCTGGAAAATGGCGAAGGCATGCCGGATTACATGAAAAACCACCCGGTCTATTACGCCGGCCCGGCAAAGACCCCGGCAGGCTATGCCTCCGGCTCCTTCGGCCCGACCACCGCCGGCCGCATGGACTCCTACGTCGATCAGTTCCAGTCCTTCGGCGGCTCGATGGTGATGCTCGCCAAGGGCAACCGCTCGCGCGCCGTCCGCGAAGCCTGCAAGAAGCACAACGGCTTCTATCTCGGCTCGATCGGCGGCCCGGCCGCCCGTCTGGCGCAGGATTGCATCAAGAAGGTCGAGGTTCTCGAATATCCGGAGCTTGGCATGGAAGCCGTCTGGAAGATCGAGGTCGAAGACTTCCCCGCCTTCATCGTCATCGACGACAAGGGCAACGACTTCTTCCAGGAACTCAATCTGGGTTAAGACAATGCCAATCATCGGCTTCCGACGCGCCTTCGGAAGCCGATGGCTGCGCGTCACTGACGCTTTAGGCAGAACCGTGTTCACAGAAGCGCGGCCATTTCGATGGCCGCCGTCAATGAAATAAGAACACGGTTATGCAAATTTTTTCAGAGATTTTCCACGAAAATTTCAACCGCCGTCACGCGGAAGACACCCATGGGTGTGAATATTTCTCAGATTTTCTAGCATTTTCAATGCCATAGTATTTCCGGAATATACAACCAGAATAATCACATGTAATCGTTGGTATATATCGTCTTAATTGTTTCCCAACGAATTTAAGCTAGCCAATAGAAGATTGCTTTTCTAATTCCTTGAGGAGTATGCCGGATGAATACGGCTGCAGCGCAGAAAGCGCAGATCCCGGATGTCGCAGGCCAGATCACTTTTGCCATGCGTTCGATGGGCGTCGCGCCAATCCCGCGCAATTACGAACTCTTCTACGAAGCCTATATCGGCTCCAATCCCGCCCTCACCCGCGACCTCGCAGCGCTCGGCAATCAGGCGACGCAGGAAGAACTGGATGAGCTCGGCGCACAATATTTCTGCCACTCCCCGGCGCGCGTCTTCGATGATGTCCACACCCGCATCGCCGCCGAACTCGAGGGCCTGCTGAGGGTTCTCCGCCAGGAGCAGACCTCTCTCGAAAGCTACAACAAGCTGCTCGGCGAAACCTACCGCCGCATCAACACCAAGAACACGACCAGCGTCGACCTCCTCGAAAACGCCATCAACCTCCTGACCCAGGCAACCGGCGATACGATGGCCCACGGCGAACGCACCGTCGAGAATGTCGCCCAGCGCTCGCAGGAAATGGACCAGGTCCGCAAGGAGCTCGACGAGTACAAGCGCATCGCCAACACCGACTCGCTGACCCGCCTTTCCAACCGCCGCGCCTTCGACGACCGCCTCGCCGCCGTTTTCGACAACGCGGCGCTCAAGCCGGTGACTGCCCTGGTGCTTGCCGACATCGATAACTTCAAGAAGATCAACGACACCTACGGCCATCCGGTTGGTGATAAGATCCTGGCGACCGTTGCATCGGTCATCCGCGCCAATGTCCGCCGCGATGTCTTCGTCGCGCGCACCGGCGGCGAGGAATTCGCGCTGATCATTGACGGCAATACCCAGGAAGAGGTCGTCGCCATGTCCGAGCGCATCCGCCGGACGCTGGAAGCAACCCCCTTCAAGAACTCCCGCACGCGGGTCAATTATGGCCCGGTCACGGTGTCGATGGGCGTCTGCATGGCGTCCCACGCCGAGGATGCCGGCGAGCTCTATTACAAGACTGACATCGCCCTCTACGGCGCCAAGCATGCCGGCCGCAACTGCAGCGTCGTCTATGAGGATGGCATGCAGAAGGACTTCACCAAGAGCTGGCTGATCTACAAGGCCTGACGCGTCACCATCTGGTGACGCTCATTACCACATCGTCTTCGCCGCACGTCCCGCCCATTCGCGGTCGTATGTCTCGTGGTCGAAATCTTCTGTCGCCACCTTCAACATCATGCCGGGCGTCGGCAGGCTGGCCGGATCGACGAAATTCTCCGGGTTCCACAGCTGCGAGCGCATCAGCGCCCGTGCACACTGGAAATAGACCTCATCGATGGTGATGACGACGACGGTGCGCGGATGCTTGCCGTCCATCTCGAAGCTCGAAAGCAGGCTGTCGTCGTTGGACACCACGCCGTGCCCGTTGATCCGCATCGTCGTGTTCGATCCCGGCACCAGGAACATCAGCGCCAGCCGCGGATCGCGCACGATATTCAAGAGGGAATCGACGCGGTTGTTGCCGCGCCAGTCGGGCAGGTGGATCGTCTTGTCGTCGATAATCCGGACAACGCCGCCGATGTCACCGCGCGGAGAGCAATCGAGCCCTTCGGGGCCGACGGTGGCGAGCGCCATGAACGGCGAGGCCTCGATCATCTGGCGATAAAGCGGCGTCAGCGCCTTCGTCACCTTCGCGACGGAAGCCTGCGACAGGCCACCGGCGTAGATTTCGCTGAGCTCTTCCACCGTGCTGATGATTTTCATGATCGTCCCGCCATCTCTACCGGACGGCAATTAGCCGCCTAACATGACGCTACAATGACGCGCGCCGGACAGGAAGCTCGACAAAGGAAACAATCTCGGCGCCCTCGCCCTGTCGATCGCCGAGGAAAGCCTCGATCTCGTCAAGCACCGGCTTGGCGCCGATGATGCGCCGGTGGCCGAAACCGTTGGCCCAGAAGACCCGGACCGCGTCCCCAGCCGCCTGATAGCGCCGTGCATGATGCGCTCCAACTTCCTTGTCGTCTTCCGCATGGATCGTCAGCACCTGCGCTCTCAACCGTCCCGCCGGTTTCGCGACATCGAAATCCGCAAGCTGCCGCCCGGTGATCCTGCCGACCTTGCCTTCCAGCACCGCCTGAGCCGCCTTGCCGAGCCCGATCATCCTGCCGAAATCGGTGAAGAGCCACGCCATTTCGCTCGGCGAACCGATCGTGACGATTTTCTCCACCTCGATCGGCCGCATATGCGGCAGGATCCCGGTTGCCGAGACCATCAGTGCCGCGCCGCCGAAGGAATGGCCGATCGCCGCGTCGAAGGCACCAAAGCGCTCCTGCGCAGCCGCGATCGCCTCGACGGCGAGCCCCATATGCAGGAAGCGCCCCCTGGAGAGACCGTGTCCCGGGAAGTCGAGGCCGATGACTTCGGCTCCATCCTTCGCGAGATGCGCAATCAGATCGGCCATATAGGCCATGCCGGATCCCCAGCCATGGGTCACGAGGTAACGGTTTCGCTTGCCGAGAGCGCCGCCGTTGATCCGGAAGACCGCCGCACGCTTGCCGCCAGCAAGCGGCAGTTCGATCCATTCGGCATTCTTCAGCCAGTCCATACCCACCGCATGCGCCGCCTTCGCCTTGGCGCCCTGCGGGCGCTGAGGCGGCGTCCTGCAGAAGAGGCGGAATGCCGCCTCGCCTGCAAGGCGGGGTGAAAGTGCCTGCAGCGCGGTAAATCCGAGGCGGGTGACGCCAAGCGCAAACTTTGCCATAGTGGGAATCCGATAATGTTCAACACTGAACAATAAAGTACAACGATGAACAAAAATCAATCCCTACCCTGGGATCATCCGCGTTTTCGCAGCTGGATCGCCGTCGCCCGCGCCTGTCAGCTGATGCAGCAATCGCTCGGTCGCTCGCTTGCAGAGCTCGATATCAAGACGCCGCATCTCGATATTCTGATCAATCTCTACCGCTTCGAAGGCCTGACGCAGCAGGATCTGGCGCGTAAGCTGCTGGTCGGCCGCTCCAACATGAGCATGCTGCTGCCGCAGATGGAAAAGCGCGGCCTGATCGAGCGCCGGGGCGACGACCGCGACAAGCGCGTACTGCGGCTCTATCTGACCGCCGAGGGCCGCGTGCTGACCGAAAAGGCCATGGTGATCCAGACCGGCCTCATCGACCGCATGCTGACGGACGAGCCGCTGGAGCAATGCATGGCGATGGCCGATTCGATGGAGCGCATCATCGCGCTCCTGCAGAATGACCTGAAGGACGAGGACTGACCGGCGCTAATGCAGTGTGGGGGCCGGTGCCGCAGAACCGAGCGACCGGTACTCCCAGGCTACGACGATGACGAGAACCAGCGCCGCCAGAATACCCAAGACATAGATCTCCACAGCCGGCACCAGGAAGGTCAGCAGGATCAGAAGCACGATGCCTGCGAGATGCGAGAGCGGCGCCTTGCCGCTGGTGGCGCCCTTGAACCAGAGATTGCCCGCCAGAAACAGGCCGGATCCGCCGAGGATGACAGCGGCAATGCCGAGATCGCCGACCTCATGCGGATGCGAGAAGATGAACTCGACGGCAACGGCATCGACGATGATACCGGCCAGGATCGGGATATGCGCGTAGGTGAAGGCCTGCCGCGCCATACTGCCCGGCTTCGCCTCGTGCTCGATGCGGTGAGCGGCCCGCTCGTGGCCGAAGCGGAAATAGAGCCACCACATCGCCACCGTCGACGCGAAGCTGGTGACGAGCACCAGCCCGGTCATCGGCGAGAACGGCATTTCCGAGAAGGTCCGGCCGGACACCAGCACTGCCTCCCCGAGGCAGATGATGATGAACAGCGCACAACGCTCTGCCATATGGGCGCCCGAGACGTCCCAGTCGGCGGTCGACGACTTACCGAGCCCCGGCACGAAGAAGCCCGAGGCCGGACCGGCATATTCGATCGCCAGCGCAATCACCCAGGCAATCAGCCGCGCCTCATGCTCCAGCAGACCACCGGCGATCCAGAACACACCGGCTACGGCGAGCCAGATACTGATGCGGGTGAAGTTGAGATAGTTCGAATGGCTCGAATGGCGGACGGCATAGGCGGTGAAGACCGACCGGCCTACCTGCATCAGAACGTAAGCGCCGGCAAACAGCAGCCCCTTGTCGCCGAAGGCTTCAGGGATCGAGGACGACAGGACCAGGCCGAGCAGCATCAGTACGATCAGCATGGCGCGAACCGGCATCTTTTCAGGATCGAGCCAGTTGGTCACCCAGGCGGTAAATATCCACATCCACCAGACGGCAAAGGTCATCAGCGCCGCTTCCGCCGCGCCGAGCAGCGAATAGTGAGCGGCGAGCGCATGGGAAAGCTGCGAGATCGAGAAGACGAAGACAAGGTCGAAGAACAGCTCGAGGAAGGTCACCTTGCTGCTGCCCGGGCTGCCTTTTGCCCGCAGCCAGTTTCTCACTGTCGTCCCTGCCATCAATGCCCCCTATGGCTGTTGCTCAATCAGCGCGGCTGCGCCGAGACGTCCCTGCTCATGCCCTTCTCGGCCAGTTCCTTTTCGTAACCGGCAAACAGCTCAACGCCCCGCTCGCCGAGTTCCCGCAGATAGGTCCAGGTGAAGATGCCGGTATCATGCATGTCGTCGAAGCCGATGCGCACGGCATAGTTTCCGGTCGGCGTCATCGAGATGATCGCGAC
This sequence comes from Rhizobium sp. BG4, assembly GCF_016864575.1. Taxonomy (NCBI): domain Bacteria; kingdom Pseudomonadati; phylum Pseudomonadota; class Alphaproteobacteria; order Hyphomicrobiales; family Rhizobiaceae; genus Rhizobium; species Rhizobium sp. BG4. The sequence continues at coordinate 3,724,338 of NZ_CP044125.1, read as the reverse complement.
GTTGCGCTTGCCCGGCACGGTGACCTTCTGCCCCGGCCCATGCCCCTGCACTTCGGCCGAAGGCGAGAGCACGCGCAGCATTTCTGCAGACAGATCGAAGCTCTGACCGTCGTTAAAAGTCACGGCAAGCCGCTGCCGGTCTTTGGAAACCCTGAGTTCGGTGGGCCAAATGTCGCTCATTGATGCTCTCCGTTCGCCTTTGTTGAGTAGGCAAAGCCGCATTTTCTGGCAAGCTCAATTTGCCGTGCATCTGTGCCGTTTACCTTGACGGCACAGTCACATATGACCACATTAGCATGACTGCGGAGGTATTCGTGAACAGCAATGTCGGTACGATAGGAAGCGCTGCACCGCTCGTGGCGGATGCAAGCCCGATGATCGACCCGTTCGGACGGGCCGTCTCCTATCTGCGCGTCTCCGTGACCGATCGCTGCGATTTCCGCTGCACCTATTGCATGGCCGAAAACATGACCTTTCTGCCGAAGAAGGATCTGTTGACGCTGGAAGAGCTGAACCGGCTCTGTTCCGCCTTCATTGCCAAGGGCGTGCGCAAGATCCGCCTGACAGGCGGGGAGCCGCTGGTGCGCAAGAACATCATGTTCCTGATCCGCGAGCTCGGAAAACAGGTTGGCACCGGTCTTGAGGAGCTGACCCTGACCACCAACGGCTCGCAGCTCGCCCGCCATGCCGAAGAGCTCTATGATTGCGGCGTACGCCGCATCAACGTCTCGCTCGACACGCTCGACCCCGACAAGTTCCGCAAGGTGACGCGCTGGGGTGAGCTTTCAAAGGTCATGGAAGGCATCGATGCCGCGCAGAAGGCGGGGCTGAAGATCAAGCTGAATGCGGTGGCGCTGAAAGGCTTCAACGAGGACGAGATTCCCGGCATGCTGCGCTTCGCCCACGGCCGCGGCATGGACCTGACCGTCATCGAGACGATGCCGATGGGCGAGATCGATGAAGACCGCACCGATCAGTATCTGCCCCTGTCGGAGCTTCGCGCCTCGCTCGAAAAGCAGTTCACGCTTGAGGATATCGGCTACAAGACCGGCGGCCCGGCGCGCTATGTCGAGGTCGCCGAGACTGGCGGTCGCCTCGGCTTCATCACCCCGATGACCCATAATTTCTGCGAGAGCTGCAACCGCGTCCGCCTCACCTGCACCGGCACGCTCTACATGTGCCTCGGCCAGAATGACGCCGCAGACCTGCGCTCCGCGCTGCGCGCCACCGAAGACGACGGCCTCCTCTATGCCGCGATCGACGAAGCCATCACTCGCAAGCCCAAGGGCCACGATTTCATCATCGACCGCACGCACAAGAAACCCGCCGTCGCTCGCCATATGAGCGTCACCGGCGGGTGACTTCCCTTTCCAATTAGATCAACCGTTCAGGCCGCACCGGCCGGATCGCCGATCGGCAATAGTGCCGGATCGGGCGGTGTCGGGTCGTTGGGGTTCTTGTTGTCTGCAGGGTCCTGAGCCGGCGTCAGCGGCGGCTTTTCCTGCACGCGATCGGGAACACCGGGAGCAGGTGTGGGGCCGCGGGGCGTTTCGGCGGGATTGGGAATTTCTGTCGGCATGGGGATCTCCCTTCGGGTTCACCAGCCGCGCACGGCGCAGCTTACTTACTGTGGTGAACGCCACGCGATCGCGTTTGTTCAAAAGATCCGTCCGGCAACGCCCATCTGTTCGTTCTCGAACAGTTTGAAATGGCTGCCGCTAATTTGTGCGCTGCGCAATCGATTTATGCAGACTGTGGCTTGCAATCGATTTCATTCCCGCCGGTTCCCTTCTACAAGGGCCTCAGAACTATCGGGAATCTCTTCGCATGCCGCGGTCTCGCAATACCCAGGGCGCAATCTACATGAGCATGGCCATGGCCGGTTTTTCGGCCAGCGACGCGCTCTCAAAATCCGTCATCGGCGATATGAACGCTGGCGAGATCATGTTCATCCGCGGCCTGTTCACCAGCATCCTGATCTACCTGATTGCCCGTAAGATGGGCGCGCTCCGCTCCTGGACGATCATCCTGAAGCCGATCATCATCCTGCGCGTCCTCTGCGAGATGCTGGCTGCCGTCACCTACATCACCGCGCTCGGCATGATGCCGATCGCCAATGCCTCGGCGATCCTGCAGTCGCTGCCGCTGGTGGTCACCTTCGGTGCGGCCCTGTTCTTCCGTGAGCCGGTCGGCTGGCGCCGCTGGTCGGCGATCCTTGTCGGCCTGATCGGCGTGATGATCATCATCCGCCCCGGCCCGGAAGGCTTCACCCCGGCCGCCCTCCTCTGCGTCGCCAGCGTGCTGACGACAGCCGGCCGTGACCTCGCGACCCGCTCGATCGATCCTGAAATCCCCTCGCTGATGGTGACCGTGGTCACCGCGATCACCGTCGCCTTCTTCGGTGCCCTGCTGATGCCAGCGCTCGGTGGATGGCATACACCGTCGCTGACGGCGCTGTCTCACCTGCTGATGGCATCGGTCCTCGTGCTGATCGGCTACCAGTCCGTGATCACCGCCATGCGCACCGGCGAAGTCTCCTTCGTCGCGCCCTTCCGCTATACGAGCCTGATCTTCTCGGGCCTGCTCGGCTTCATCTTCTTCGCCGAAGTCCCCGACGCCTGGACGCTGGCGGGTGCGGCGATCGTCATAGCTTCCGGCCTCTATACCTTCTATCGTGAGGCCAAGCGCCGCGTCGCTCCCCTGGCCCAGGAATCCGAGCCGAGAAGCCCCGTCTGAGATAAGCAATGGCAGATTTTTCACTCGCAAATACCGCAATCCCGGGCGTCATCCTGGCCGGTGGCCGCTCCTCGCGCATGGGGACGGACAAGGCTGCGGCAATGCTCGGCGGCCGGCCGCTTCTCGACCATGCGATCGCACGGCTCTCCCCACAGGTCTCCACCGTCGCCGTCAATGCCGGCAGCGAGCCGCAATGCGGCCTCGTCTTCATCCCCGATATCATTCCCGGCAAGGCCGGGCCGATGGCGGGCATCCATGCTGCGATGGCCTATGCCGCCAGGCTCGACGGCGTCAGCCATGTCGTGACGGTCTCGATCGACAGCCCCTTCTTCCCGGCCGAGCTCGTATCCGACTTCATCGCCGCCGCCGACCATCCGGAAAAGATCGCGATCGCCGCTTCCGAGGGCCGCAGCCACCCGGTCTTCGGCCTTTGGCCCGTGGCGCTCGCTGCAGACCTCGAAGCCTGGATTGCCACTGACGAAAAGCGTCGCGTCCGCGACTTCCTGTTACGGCATGACGTTGCGGAAGTTCAGTTTCCGCTGCACCCGACGCGCGCCGCGCTTCTCGACCCGTTCTTCAACATCAACACTCCCGACGACCTCGTCGAAGCCGAGCGCTGGCTGCGGGCGCTCTCGCCATGAGCACGCCGCGCGTCTTCGGAATTGCCGGCTGGAAGAATTCGGGCAAGACAGGCCTTGCCGTGCGCCTCGTCGAGGAGTTCACCCGCCGCGGCTACCGCATCTCGACGATCAAGCACGCGCACCACGATTTCGACATCGACAAGGTCGGGGCCGACAGCTACCGCCACCGGCAGGCCGGCGCCCATGAGGTGACGATCGTCTCCGGCACCCGCTTTGCCATCATGCACGAGCTGCGCGGCGAACCCGAACCCGCCTTCGAGGACATCCTCTCTCGCCTCGCCCCTTGCGATCTCGTGCTGATCGAGGGCTACAAGCGCGAGCCGATCCCGAAGATCGAGGCCCGCCGCCTGGAGGCCGCCAAGCGCGAACCGCTGGCGCCAACCGATCCGCATATCTGCGCCATCGCCGCCGACCATCCGGTGACAGAGAGTACCCTGCCCGTCTTCGATCTCGACGACACGATGGCGATCGCCGATTTCATCGCGGCGAAGCTCGGTCTTCCCGCCATCACGGCATAGAAAAAGCCGCCGGTCGCCCGGCGGCTTTCTTGTTCTCAGATTTGCCTGCCTCAGTTGTTGGAGGCGACCGGACGCACGAGCGGCGTGACGCGGCGGATGGTAACGCGGCGGTTTTCCTGGTTCGGACCAGCCGTGTTGACCTTCAGGTAGCGCTCGCCATAGCCCTGCGTCGCCATGTTTTCAGGCGGGATGCCGTAGACATCGGAGAGCACGTTGGCGACCGACTCCGCGCGCTGGTCCGAGAGAACCAGGTTGCTCTGGTCGGAACCGACGGCATCCGTATGGCCCTCGATCAGGAAGGTTTCGCTCGGATCCTTCTGCAGCACCTCGTTCAAGGCATCCGCGACCTTGCGCAGGCTGCGCGCCTGGCTCATCGGGATTTCGGCACTGCCGGTAGCGAAGGTGATCGTATCGAGGTCGATACGGCGCACCTTGTCGCGGATACGGGCCGAATACTTTACCTCGTTCAGTGAGTAGACGCGCTCGACGGGCTCGACCGGCGGTTCGCGCAGGAAGTCGTAGTAGTCGCGATCCGGGTCGCTGCTGGTGTCGATGATGTAGTCGCGAACCGGGATGCGCAGGCGCATCGGCGGCAGATCGGCACCCGGATCCTCGAAGTAATCCTGGTCCGGATTGTCGTAGAGCTCCGGCGAGTAATAGAGCACATACTCACGGCCACGGCTGTCGACGCGCGACCGCTGGATGATGTCGCCATAGCGGTTGCGGATCGTCACGATGCGATAGCCATCCGGGCGGTCGATCGTTTCGCGGTAACGGTCGCGCGGCAGCTGCTCGTAGATCGGCCGTTCGCCATCGCGGATGAAGCGGCGGTCGTCGTCGCTGCGAACCACGATGTTGTTGTTGATCTGCAGGATCACGCGGTTATCGTCGCCGACACGTCCTTCGACCTGCGCACCGTCAGGGCGCTGGAACTGCGGACGGCGGTCGAGCCGGCGGCCTTCCTCGGCCGTGACAGCCTCGATCTTGACCGGCGGACGTGCTTCGCCACCGGCTGCACGCTGCGCATCGGCATCCGATTTCGGCACGAAGATCTCCTGCTGTGTCTCGGCCGCACGCTGGCGGTCGCGCTGGCGCCGGCCATCGCGGCCACCGGAGCGGTCTGCGTCCTTGTCGCTGTCGAGCACGGCTGCACCGTTTTCGACCGGCAGAACCACGGTTTCCGTGCTCTTGCTCGGATCCGCGGCGATCTGCTTGCGGCGCTCCATCTCCTGCGGCGTTACCTTCTCAGGTGCCGGGATCGCCTGCTCGACGACAGGCTGCTGACCATTGGCTGCAGGCTGCTCGGCAGTGTTGGCGCCAGGCTGCAGGCCGGGCTTGAGCTGCTGCTCGCCCTCAGGCGCAGGCTTCTGTGCCTGGTCAGGCTCTGCCGGAACCGGCGGCTTTGCGGGCGCCGGAGATTCGGCCGGGACAGGCGCCTGATCGGGAGCCGGCGATTCCGACGGAACCGGCGTCTTGCCTTCGGCGGGCTGCTCACCCTGCTGCTGGGCGTTCTTGCGGCCGGGCTTGGCGGCAGGTTCCTGCTGCTGTTCGCCTTCGGTTGCCTGCTGCTGCTTTTTGTCGCCCTTGCGCGGACGCTGCTGCTCGGGCTGGGCCTCTTCGGTCTGGGGCTTGGCCTGCTCCACCTGAGGAGCGGCCTGCTCGCCCTGCGGCTGGGCCTCGTTCTGGGCGGGCGCAGCCTCCTGCTGGGCAGGCTGCTGGTCGCGCTTGCGGCGCGGCTTTTCGGCCGGCTGCTCGGCGGGTTCGGCCTGCGGGGCTGCCTGCTGCTGCGGCTCAGGGGCGGCTTCGCGCTTCTTGCGGCGCGGCTGTTCCTGGTTTTCGGCCGGCTGTGCCTGCTCCACCTGCGGAGCGGCCTGCTCCGGCTCGGGGGCTGCCTCGCGCTTCTTGCGGCGCGGCTGCTGTTCTTCGGAAGGCTGAGCCTGCTCGGCCTGCGGAGCCGCCTCTTCTGCCTGCGGCTGAGCTTCGCGCTGCTTGCGGCGCGGCTGTTCCTGCTGCTGCTCGGCCTGCGGCTGCGCTTCCTGCTGCTGTTGCTCTTCGGCCTGCGGCTGCTTGTGGCGCTTCTTCAGGATCTCTTCATCCGACGGTGCATCCTGCGCGACCTCATACGAACCGCTGACCACCTGGGGCGACGATGCCGCGCTCGTTCCCCCGAGTGCCGACGCATGCACCGGCGTAACGGCCAGTGTCAGCGACAGCAGCGGAAAAGCAGCGCTGGCAAACAATCTTGATTTCATGCCCATTGGGTTTCCTCGTTCCTATTGGCTATTGGGGGTGTTCAGTTTTGACACCCGCATGTTGGGTCGGGACCGAAATTTCCGAGGCCCGGATTTGTTCCATGCATTTTTTAGAAACGCCTGGATTAACCCGCTATGAACGTCCCGGTCCGCCTTCGTTCATCTTGGTCATAGTTTGCGACGCAACAATGGCGCGCGATTCCAGTTGCAATTTGCAAAAAAAAGGTTTGATTATCGCGCCAAGGCGGTGCTGATGCCCGCCGCATTATGGCCGCTGCCGAATAAGAAAAAGACGCAGCGGTCACCAACAGAGAGGATCCTCATGCGTATCTCCAACCTCCTCGCCGCAGCTTCGCTTGCAGCGCTGTCCCTCTTCGCCGGTTCGGCAATGGCCGATGGCGAAAAGTATGTGATCGGCACCGACTCGACCTACCCGCCCTTCGAATTCGTCGATGCCAGCGGCGAAATCAAGGGCTTCGACATCGACATCGCCAAGGCACTCTGCGCCGAGATGAAGGCTGAATGCTCCTTCGTCAGCAACGACTGGGATGGCATCATTCCGGCTCTCCAGGCCAAGAAGTTCGACATGATCGTTTCGTCCATGTCGATCACGCCGGAGCGCTCGAAGCTCGTCGACTTCACCAACAAGTACTACAACACCCCGCCGGCAATCGCCGTGCCGAAGGATTCGACGATCACCGACGTCGCCGGCCTGAAGGGCAAGACGATCGGCGCCCAGACGTCGACCACCCACGCCAACTATGCTGAAAAGCACCTGGCCGACACCGAGCTGAAGCTCTACCCGACTGCCGACGAGTACAAGCTCGACGTTTCGAACGGCCGTATCGACGCCGTAATCGACGACGTCGTCGTTCTCTCGCAGTGGGTCAAGTCGGACGCCGGCGCTTGCTGCAAGATCCTCACGACCCTGCCGGTCGACAAGGAAATCAACGGCGTTGGCGCCGGTATCGCCGTCCGCCAGGGCGATCCGCTGAAGGACAAGCTGAACACCGCGATCGCTGCGATCCGCGCCAACGGCAAGTACAAGGAAATTCAGGACAAGTACTTCGATTTCAACGTTTACGGCGATTGAGAAAAACTGTAACTGACCTGTAAAGATGATGGCGGAAGGCTTGCTCTTCCGCCATTTTTGTCTGACAACATGCTAAAGATCAAAACGGCATAAGCCGTGAGGGGAAAGTTGGATGGGCGGATTATTTTCCGCGCTGGGCTCGCTCTGGGCCTGGATAGGGTATGTTTTCGATCCGCTATGCGGACCTGCCGGTCTTTTCACCTGGTTCGGCCAGTCGACGATCCTCGCCTGCGGCGATACCGGCTGGGGCGATGAAATCGCCGTCGGCCTGAAAACCACCGTCGCCGTCGCGCTGCTGACCTTGCCGGTCGGCCTGGTCATCGGCTTCCTCGTGGCACTCGGCCAGCAATCCGAAGAAAAGTCGGTGCGGCTCGCCGCCGGCATCTACACCACGATCTTCCGCGGCCTGCCCGAGCTTCTGACGCTGTTCATCATCTATTACGGCATGCAGATCCTCATTCAGTCGGCGCTCGCCTCCTTCGGCTATGACGAGCGGATCGAGATCAACGCCTTCGTGGCCGGCATGATCGCCCTTGCCGTCGTCTTCTCCGCCTATTGTTCGGAAGTGCTGCTCTCGGCATTTCGCGCCATTCCGAAGGGCCAGTACGAGGCCGGAGACGCGCTCGGCTTTCACCGCGGCCGTACGCTCCGCCTCATCATCCTGCCGCAGCTGGTGCGCATCGCCCTGCCCGGCCTCACCAATCTCTGGATGATCCTGCTGAAGGATACGTCTTACGTCTCGATCATCGGCTTAGCCGACATCCTGCGCCAGACCGCCGTCGCCGTGCGCGTCACCAAGCAGGCCTTCTTCTTCTATCTGCTCGCCTGTATCATCTATCTGGTGCTCGCTGTCATTTCTTCCTACGGCCTCAGCTATATCGAACGCTGGGCCAAGCGCTCGGAGGTCCGCCGGTGAGCGTTGCAGAAACCCTTATCCCGCCGCAGCCGGCGCCGAAGCATATCGCCAAGCCTCTCTCGGCGGCGCGCGTCACCGGCTCGGTTCTCGTGCTGATCTGGCTCGCTCTTGCCGCAACGCTGATCTACATGGTCGTCGCCGGCTGGGATCCCGAAAAGTTCACCCGTTACGGACCGCGCTATCTGCACGGCCTGATGACGACGATCATCCTGGTGACGATCTCGGTCATCTGCGGCGCCGTCCTGTCCCTGCCGCTGGCATTCGCCAGAATGTCGACGAACAGGTTCCTCAGTGGCTTCGCCTATTGCTACGTCTACGTCTTCCGCGGCACGCCGCTTCTGGCGCAGCTCTTCCTCGTCTATTACGGCCTCGGCGGCTTCCGCCCGCAGCTGGAATCCGTCGGTCTCTGGTGGTTCTTCCGCGACGCCTGGTATTGCGGCCTGTTCTCGATGACCATCAACACCGCCGCCTATCAGGCCGAAATCCTGCGCGGCGCCATCGAGAGCGTGCCGAAGGGCCAACATGAGGCCGCGGACTCGCTCGGCGTTTCCAAGACCGTCGCCTTCCGCAAGATCATCCTGCCGCAGGCGCTGATCGTGGCGCTGCGTCCCTACGGCAACGAGATCATCCTGCTGATCAAGGGCTCGGCCGTCGTCGCCATCATCACGGTCTTCGACCTGATGGGCGAAACCCGCTACGCCTTCTCGCGTACTTTCGATTACCAGACCTATCTGTGGGCTGCGATCTTCTACCTGACGATGGTTGAAGCGCTCCGCCATTTCTGGAACTGGATCGAGCGGCGCCTGACGCGTCACCTGCAGCGCTGACAGGTTTGGCAGCACTCCCTGCGGGATGCTGCCAAACTATTGAAATCAAACAAAAATGAATGGTTCTTTTGCCCGCTGCATGTCAAGCTTCGGTTAACCGCGTCGTGTTTCCATTTTATCTGCCGCTAATAAGCGACAGTGGGAACGAAAGCGAGATGCACATGAACAAGGACATGGAAAAGCAGCTGCAGGGCTATGGACTGACGACGGCGCAGATCCTCTATCGCATGCCGGATCATCCCGCGATCCTGCAGACCTATATCTGGCAGGAATACGACCTCGCTCCCGATTTCCCCGAAATGCGCGGCTTCCTGAAATTCTGGCAGGAAAAGCTCGACGGCCCGCTGCACTCCGTCCGCTACATCCACCGCAAGCTGATCTCGGCAACGGAATGGCGCGCGCTGCGCGGCGAATTCGTCATTCACTGAAAGGCCGGCCGGCAACGCCCGCCATTGCCAAAGCGGCCTCACCGCCTTAGAGGCTTGCGTGACAGCGAAAAGGTGGACCGGCATGGCAAAGAAGATCGACGAAGAGGCATTGGCCGAGGCCTATAACCGCGCGCTTGCGCTGGAAAAGGCTGGCGACGTCGATGCGGCCGTGAAGGCCTATGAGGAAGTGCTGGCGATCGACCCCGAGGATCATGGCGGCGCCGCCGTCCGCATCGCCTCGATGGGCCGCGGCGAGACGCCGGTGCGCGCCCCCGACGCCTATGTCGAAACCCTCTTCGACCAGCATGCAGAGGTCTTCGAGGACGTGCTCGTCGAGCAGCTCGGCTATCACGTGCCGATGATGGTGCGCCAGCGCCTGCAGGAGCTGAAGCTCGGCCCGTTCAAGCGCATGCTCGACCTCGGCTGCGGCACAGGCCTCACCGGCGGCACGCTGCGCGATCTCTGCGAGGACATGACCGGCATCGACATCTCCGAAAACATGGTCGAGATCGCCCACGAGAAGGACGTTTACGAGACGCTGTTCGTTGCCGAAGTCGAGGACTTCCTCGACGACAACGACGAGGACGCCTTCGACCTGATCACCGCCACCGACGTCCTGCCCTATCTCGGCGCCCTCGAGCCGCTGTTCTTCGGCGCCGCCGAAAACCTGACGCCCGGCGGCCTGTTCATCTTCTCCTCCGAAAGCCTGCCGCAAGCCGACGCCCGCCCCTACGCCGTCGGCCCCCACCAGCGCTTCCTCCACGCAGAAAGCTACATCCGCGAACGCCTGACCGCGACCGGCTTCGAGCTCGTGGAAATGACCGGCATCAACGTGCGCATGCAGGAAGGCGAACCGAGCCCCGGGCATCTGGTGATCGCGAAGCTGGCGGGTTGATTGAGTCTTTCGAAAACAACCTATGAGTTTATGTCGTTAGTAGACAATATCGGCTGATGACAGGAAGCTCCCGGTGGGAAACCGGGGGCTTTTTCAATGGGCGATCTGTCAATGTCCAAGGATTTGGGCCCTGCCTCGAAAACTCTCGATTCGACAGAACACCCGCAGCCCAAGCATCGAGATGACGAGCCAACCCAATAGTTACCCATTCAGCAGACTATCCCTTGCCACAAACGCCACACCCTGATACTTAGCCTTTCAGCAAAGTTTCCAACAGCTGAAAGGCCATGCCCCATGCCGCTCGTGCTTTACGGACATCCGCTCGCTTCCTTCTGCCACAAGGTTCTGATCGCGCTTTATGAGAACGGCACGCCGTTCGAGGACCGGCTGGTCGATCTCTCGGATGAGGGTTCGCGGGCCGAGTTGTTCCGCTACTGGCCGGTCGGCAAGATGCCGATCCTGCGGGATGAGGCGCGCGACAGCACCATTCCGGAAACCAGCATCATCATCGAATATCTGGACCGGCATTATCCGGGCGAAGCGCATCTGCTGCCGCTCGATGCGGACCGCGCCCTGCAGGTGCGGCTGTGGGACCGCTTCTTCGATCTCTATATCCAGACGCCGATGCAGAAGATCGTCGCCGACAAGATGCGCGCCGCCGATGCCAAGGATCCGCAGGGCGAGAGCGAGGCGCGCGCCACGCTTGCCATGGCCTATGACATGATCGAGCGGCAGCTGGCAAACAGCCTCTGGATCACCGGCGACAGCTTCACCATGGCCGATTGCGCCGCAGCCCCCGCCTTGTTCTACAGCGAAACGCTGGTTCCCTTCGGCGCGGAACGGCCGAAGCTGTCGGCCTATTACGAGCGGCTCGTCCACCGCCCCTCCTTCGCCCGCGTGCTGAAGGAAGCACTGCCCTATTTCAAGTACTATCCCTACAAGCACCAGCTGCCTGAGGCGATCCGCAAGGCGATGCCTGCCGAATGACGATCGATGCCATCTCTCTCGACCGGATGTTCCACGCGCTGTCGGATAGCAGCCGCCGCGGCATGATCGACCGTCTCGGCCTTGGCCCCGCCTCGGTGATGGAGCTTGCCGCCCCCTTCCCGATGGCGCTGCCGACGGTGATGAAACATCTGAACGTGCTTGAGACGAGCGGCCTTGTGCGATCCGCCAAGGCCGGCCGTGTGCGCACCTATCAGCTGCGCCAGGAGCGGCTCGCCGAGCTCGAGCGATGGATCGGTGAGCGCAAGGCCGGCTGGAACTCCGCCTTCGACCGTCTCGACCTGCTTCTTGCCGAAGAGGAACCCAAGCCTTGACCGTGACACCAGCAAGCCCCGGCTCCGCCGTCCACACGACCTTCACCATCGAGCGGCAGCTTAAGGCCGACCCGAAGCGCGCCTTCCGCGCCTGGGCCGATCCGGCCTCGAAGCAAAAATGGTTTGCCTGCCACGGCGACTGGACGACGCTGGAATACCGCCTGGACTTCCGCGCCGGCGGCAGCGAGCGCAATTACACGGCCGATGGCGACGGCCTGCTGCATGCCTATGACGCCCACTATCTCGATGTCGTCGAGGACATCAGGATCGTCTACGCCTACGAGATGCGGCTCGGCGAAACCAGGATTTCCGTGTCGCTGGCCACCGTCACCTTCGAGCCGTCAGCGGCAGGCACCCGCATGCTCTTCACCGAGCAGGTCGTCTTCCTCGATGGCTACCCCGATGACGGAATGCGCCGCCAAGGCACCGAGCTCGGCCTTGACAGTTTCGAGGCATTCCTCGAGCGCGAGGCCGGCGGCGTCCACTGATATCCTCAGCGTCCGGCGCCGAGAATGGCACCGAGCAGCCGGCCCTCGAGCTCGGCAAGTTCCGGATTGCCATGCCGGCGCGGATGCGGCTGGGGAATGTCGAGATCAAGCGCGATCCGCCCTTCTTCCAGCACGATCACCCGGTCCGCCAGATGCACCGCTTCGCTGACGTCGTGGGTGACGAGAACCGTCGTGAAACCGAGCTCGCGCCAGACGCGGTTGATCAGTTCCTGCATGCTGATCCGCGTCAGCGCATCGAGCGCGCCGAGCGGCTCGTCAAGCGCGAGAACGCCGGGCTTGCTGACCAGCGCGCGGGCCAGCGCCACACGCTGCCGCTGCCCGCCTGAAAGCCGCGACGGCCACTCCTTCGCCTTCTCCACCAGCTGCACTTCGGAAAGCACGGCTGCTGCCTCTGCAAGCGCCAGACGCTTGTCGATCCCGTCGCCGAGACCGACCGCGACATTCTCCGCCACGCTGAGCCAGGGCAAAAGCCGCGGCTCCTGAAAGACGATGCGCGCATTCGGCCGCTCGCCGCCGCTATCCCCGGTCTCGAAGCGGATGCTGCCCGCGCTCGGCTGATCGAGGCCCATCAGTACCCGCAGCAGCGTGCTCTTGCCGCAGCCGCTCTTGCCGATGACGGCGACGAACTGACCGGCCGGAATATGCAGATTGATGCCGCGCAGTACGCGGTTGCCGCCAAAGCTCTTCTCCAGTCCGGTCAGGGTGATGGATGCCGCCCCGGCTGGCGGTGTCGCAGGCTTTTCGCCGTGCGCCACATAATCCGGCTCGATGGAGCCGTGGAAACGTTCATGGGTGATCACGCTCATCGCCAGCTCCTACTTCTGATAGATCGGGTTCCACGTCAGCGCCCGCCGCTCCAGCGCCCGGGCGACGACATCGGCAAGCTTGCCGAGCACGGCATAGATCACCAGCGCCAGCACCACGACATCGGTCATCATGAATTCACGCGCGTTGTTCGCCATATGGCCGATGCCGGAGGATGCCGCGATCGATTCCGAGACGATCAGCGTCAGCCACATGATACCCAGCGCATAGCGCAGACCGACGAAGATCGACGGCAGCGCACCCGGAAAGATCACCTTGCGGAACAGCGTCCAGCTGCCCATGCCGTAAACGCGGCCCATTTCGATGAGATCGCGATCGACATTGCGCACGCCGTGATAGGTGTTGAGATAGACGGGGAAGAGCACGCCAAGCGAGGTGAGAAACAGTTTCGATTCCTCGCCGATTCCGAACCACAGGATAACCAGCGGGATCATCGCCAGATGCGGAATGGTGCGCAGCATCTGCAGCGTCGTATCGGTCAGCTGCTCCGAGACCTTCGAAACGCCGTTGGCAATGCCGAGCAGGAAGCCGATCGCGCCGCCGACCAGCAGGCCCGCAAAGGCGCGCCCGGCGCTGACCAAGACGTCATGCGGCAGCTGGCCGGAGATCGTCGTCGACCAGAAGGCGACGGCGACATCGGCTGGAGACGGCATGATCCGCGAGGAGATGAACCCGGCCGACGAGGCGATCTGCCAGCAGATGACGATTGTCACCGGCAGGAGATAAGGTAACAGGGCAGAGCCGTCAGGCAGCCGGGGCAACGCCCGGCGCTTGCGCTTTGCTTGCCCCGAGGCAACGCGTGTGAATGGCGTTTCGAATACCGACATGCTCATCTCCTCGCTTCCGCGGATCAGGACCCTGAAACGACTTTCAAGTTACCGCCATGGCTACCGCCACCGAACACCTGCTTGTTTCCGAAATCGTTGCGCAGACCATGACGCTGCTCCGGCTGGCCGAGACCGAGCTCGGGGAACAGCAGTTCGGCAACGCGATAGGCCTCTTCCAGATGCGGATAGCCAGAGCCGATCACCGTCTCGATGCCGAGTTCCTGATATTCGCGCAGCCGCGCCGCGACCGTCTTCGGCGAACCCACGAGCGCCGTGCCGGCACCGGCGCGCACCAGACCCACACCGGCCCAGAGATTCGGAGACACTTCCAGCTTTTCACGGCGCCCGCCGTGAAGCGCTGCCATGCGCGCCTGACCGACGGAGTCGGACTCCTTGGCAAAGCGAAGCTGCGCTTCCTCGATGGTCGCGTCGTCGAGCTTCGAGATCAGCCGGTCGGCGGCCGCCCATGCCTCGTCGTCCGTCTCGCGGACGATGAAATGCAGGCGGATGCCGAAGCTGACTTCGCGGCCCTTCTTGGCGGCAGCGGCGCGTACGCGCCCGATCTTTTCGCCGACCTGCGCCGGCGGTTCGCCCCAGGTCAGGTACTTGTCGACGCGGCCGACGGCAAAGTCGATGCCGGCATCCGAAGAACCGCCGAAATAGAGCGGCGGGCGCGGATTCTGGTAGGACGGGAAGCCGAGGCGTGCATTGGTCGCCTTGATGTGCTTGCCATCGATGCTGGCAACGCCCTTTTCCAGCAGCTCTTCCCAGACATCGAAGAACTCGTTGGCATGGTCGTAGCGCTCGTCATGCGGCAGGAAGATGCCGTCGCCGGCAAGTTCGGCCGGGCTGCCGCCGACGACGATGTTCAGGAGAACGCGGCCGTTCGAGACACGGTCGAGCGTCGTCGCCAGACGTGCGTAATAGGCTGGAGACGCCGTGCCGGGACGGATCGCCACCAGGAACTTGAGCTTCTCCGTATGTTGCGAAAGTGCGGCCGCCGTGACGAAGGATTCCTCGCAGGCAACGCCTGTCGGCAGCAACACGCCGGAAAAGCCGAGGCGATCGGCTGCCTGGGCGATCTGCGTCATGTAGCCGATCTCAGGCGCACGCGTCTGGTCGGACGAACCGAGATAGGCGCCGTCGCCGGAGGTCGGGATGAACCAGAGAAAATCGATTGGTTTGGAACTCATCAAATTGTCCTTTCGTGAAATACGGCTCAGCTGGCCTTCGGGCGCCAGACGATATCGCCGGTCGTCAGTTTCTTCGGCACGATACCAAGCGCGTAGAACTCGTCGGCCAAGGCTTGCTGGTAGGCGGCTGCGCCATCGGTGATCGTCGTCACGGCACCAAGATCGGCGCCCGGGCGGCTGAGGGTGATGCGCGTCACATCGGCGGGAACACCGGTGATCTCGGAAAGCTCCTTGACGGTCTCATCGAGCTTGCCCTGCGCCGACTTGCCGACTTTGGCGAGCTCGTCGATCACATCGACGACCACCTGGCCGTTGTTGTCGGTGAAGTCCTGATTGGCGAGGAAGAAGCTGTAGGAATCGACGAGCCCTTCGGCGGTCGTCAGCACCCGGGTATCGGGATCGGCTTGGGCGATGGCGAGGTAGGGATCCCAGATCGACCAGGCATCGATGCTGCCGGTCTTGAAGGCGGCAGCAGCATCCGGCGGCGCCAGATCGAGCGCCTGGACGTCATCGATAGTCAACCCACCCTTGCGCAGCGCCTTGACGGCGACGTTATGGGCGCTGGAGCCGCGCTTGAAGGCTAGCTTGGCACCCTTCAGGTCTTCGAGTTTCTGGATCGGAGAATCCTTGTGCACCAGGATCGCCGACGCCGCCGGGCTGCCGCGATAGGTTCCGACATAATAGAGATGGCCACCCGCAGCCTGCGCGAAGAGCGGCGGCACGTCACCGGTCGCGCCGAAATCAAGAGCGCCTGCCCCGAGCGCTTCGAGCAGCGGCGGCCCCGAGGTGAATTCCGACCAGCTGACCGAAATGCCCTTGTCCGCAAGCCGCGCCTCCAGCGCGCCGCGCCGCTTGGCGAGCGCCAGCACGCCGTTCTTCTGCCAGCCGATGCGGAACTCGGTGGCAGCAGCCGCCCGCGCCGGCTTGATGGATGGCAGGACGGCGGCAGCTGCTGCGGCCCCAAAGAGACCAAGGGTCTGACGGCGTGAGATCATGGCTTTCCCCTTTATCGGCGATACGAAGCGCATCACCGTTGCGTTGCGATGACCTGATAATGAGAAACTCTATAAATTAGATCGACAATTATATTTGTGAGTTTTGGCGCGGCGGAAATTTTCCTGACCGGATTGCCGGGCTCCCGCAGAATTTTATTCTCCGGGTGCCGCGTTGGCGTACCGCCGCCAGCCGGCGGTGCCTTTCCAGCCTTCCCACTTTCCGCTAATCATGCCGCAGCATCAGGAGAAGGATCTGGCATATGGCAAAAGTCGCTTTTATCGGTCTCGGCGTCATGGGTTTCCCGATGGCGGGCCATTTGAAGACGAAGGGCGGCCATGACGTCACGGTCTATAACCGCACCGCCGCCAAGGCCGCCGATTGGGCGGCAAAGTTCGGCGGCAAATCCGCCCCGACCCCGGCAGAAGCTGCCGCAGACGCCGATTTCGTCTTCACCTGCGTGGGCAATGACGACGATCTCCGCTCGGTGACAACAGGCAAAGGTGGCGTTCTCGAAGGCATGAAGAAGGGTGCCGTCCTGATCGACAACACCACGGCAAGCGCCGAAGTGGCTCGCGAACTCGACGAAGCCGCCCGGGCCAAGGGCTGCCATTTCATCGATGCACCGGTGTCCGGCGGCCAGGCGGGCGCCGAAAACGGCGTGCTGACCGTGATGTGCGGCGGCGATGAAGCGGTCTTCGAAAAGGCAAAGCCCGTGATCGACGCCTATGCGCGCATGGTCGGCCTGATGGGGTCGGCCGGTGCCGGCCAGCTCACCAAGATGATCAACCAGATCTGCATCGCCGGTCTCGTCCAGGGCCTCGCCGAAGGCATCCACTTTGGCAAGCGCGCCGGCCTCGACATCGAGAAGGTCGTCGACGTCATCTCCAAGGGTGCCGCGGGCTCCTGGCAGATGGAAAACCGCCACAAGACGATGAACCAGGGCAAATACGATTTCGGCTTCGCCATCGACTGGATGCGCAAGGACCTCGACATCGTCCTGACCGAAGCCCGCCGCAACGGCGCCAAGCTCCCCGTCACCGCCCTCGTCGATCAGTTCTATGGCGACGTCCAGGCCATGGGCGGCAATCGCTGGGACACGTCCTCGCTCCTAGCCCGCCTGGAAAAATGATCGGCCCGTCCTCGAGCGCAGCAGACCTGATCGCGCATCTGCAGACGCTGCGCTCCGAGGACGGCATTGCCGGCATGGCCCGCTTCGGGATCGTCACCGGCCAAGCACTCGGCATTTCCAATCCGCAACTGCGGAGCATCGCGAGGCTCGCCAGGAAGGATCATCCGCGCGCCCTGGCGCTCTGGCAAAGCGGCATCAGGGAAGCGCGGCTGCTGGCCTTGATGACGTCTGAGCCGAAACGGCTGACGGCGGATGAAGCCAAGGCCTTCGCCGAAGACTTCAATTCCTGGGAAATCGTCGATACCGCCGCCGACCTCTTCGTCGAGGCACGGCTGGACGCTCTCATTGAAAGCTTTGCCGCCGATGAGCAGGAATTCGTGCGCCGCACGGCCTTCGCAATGATCGCCGCTATGGCTGTGCATCGCAAGAAGGATCCTGACGAGACAATTCTCGTCTGGTTGCCGCTGATCGAGGCTCACGCTGGCGACGAGAGGAGCTTCGTCCGCAAGGCCGTCAACTGGGCGCTGCGCAATATCGGCAAGCGCAACAAGGCGTGCCATGCGCCTGCCCTGAAACTCGCTCGCCGCCTTGCGGAGAGTTCCGGCAAGACGGCGAGATGGATCGGCAAGGATGCGGTGCGCGAGCTGACCAGCGATGCGGTCATCGCCCGCCTGAAATAGCTCAGTCCTCGTTGGACTTAGCGCTGTCGAGCAACATGTAGTCGAGCGGCAGCTGCGTCGAGTACTTGATTTGCTCCATAGCAAAGGCCGAGGAGACGTCGCGGATTTCGATCTTGGCGATCATCCGCTTGTAGAAGGCGTCATAGGCGGCGATATCGGGCACGACAACACGCAGCAGATAATCGACATCGCCACTCATGCGGTAGAACTCGACCACTTCGGGGAATTCCACGACGACTTCCGAGAAGCGCTTCAGCCACTCGATCGAATGGGTCGCCGTGCGGATCGAGACGAAAACCGTGACCTTGGTATTCACCTTCTCGGGGTCGAGGATGGCAACGCGGCGCTTGATGACACCGTCTTCTTCCATCTTCTGGATACGGCGCCAGCAAGGAGTTGTCGAAAGGCCGACCTTCTTGGCGAGATCGGCGACCGCAAGGGTCGAATCTTCTTGCAGCAGGCGCAGTATCTTACGGTCGAGACGGTCCATATGCGAAAGCCCTTTCGAATTATATTCTCTGTATACCGCGATTCCGGCGCGCGAAAAGAATTTTGTTTCAGTTTATAAGCAGTTTTATTCTGCTTCTAAGGACCGGCAGCAGCTCTTCCTCAAACCATGGATTGCGTTTCAGCCAGCCGCTATTGCGCCAGCTCGGATGCGGCAGCGGCAGGACGGCGGGTGAGCGGTTTGCAAACAGCGTCTCGCGCCATGCCTTGACCGTGTCGGTCATATTGCCCTTCGCCGCCGCCCCCATATGCCAGCTCTGCGCATATTGGCCGACGGTCAGGATCAGCTCGATCTGCGGCATGACGGCCATGGCCCTATCCCGCCAGATCGGCGCGCATTCCCTGCGCGGCGGCAGGTCGCTGCCCTTGTCGTCATAGCCCGGAAAACAGAAGCCCATTGGCGCGATCGCCAGACGGCTTGCATCGTAGAAGGTCTCGCGGTCGACCTGCAGCCAGTCGCGCAGTCGGTCTCCCGAAGCATCGTTGAACGGAATGCCGCTCTCATGCACCCTCAGCCCCGGCGCCTGCCCGGCGATCAGCACCCGCGCCGTGCGCGACAGGATGACGACAGGACGCGGCTCATGTAGCAAGGGCTTTGCCGGATTGAGTGGCGCATCCCGGCAGATGCGGCAGGCGGCAATCTCTTCGTGCAAGGCTTCGAGCGTCAGTTCCATCCGACCGCCTGCCCGATCATCCTGACGATGCCACCGCCGGAATGCAGCCGCTCGTCATCGCGAAAATCCCGCGGCCGTTCGAACGTTCCGGCCCACAGACCCGAGCGCACGCCCCTGGCCTCGTCCTCCTCGCGGCGGTAGTCGCCATAGGACAGGGCATAGCCCGTTCTGACCATCTCGCCATTAATATCGAGCGTGCCGCTGCGGCAGATCACCAGCAGCCGCTGATATTGATCGCGCTCCGTGCCGCCGCATTGCGTTGCGGCATTTGAGACCAGCCGCTGCAGCGCATCGCGCGCCTCCCGCCCGCAGGCCCATGACTTCCCGCCACGCTCGCAGTTCTGCACCAGCTCCGGCGCATCGATGCCCTTCAGCCGCATCCGTTCGCCGCCGATCGTCAGGCTGTCGCCATCGGCCGCATGGAATGCGCCGCTATGCACGGTCTCCGCATCGCTGTTGAGCTTGGCGGCGATCAGCCAGATCAGCGCCAGCATCGCAAAGGCGGTCACGCTGTCGCGAATCGTCCTCAAACCGCGCGTCACGCTTCCGCCTCCTTCAAAAACAAACCGTTGAGAGAAATGGCAAACACCTTCTTAAGATTTGCCGGTTACGGTGGAACCATCCGCGGATCAAGTATCAAGTGCAGATGAGTAACGGCGTAAGCACATCGACAGATAAGATTATCGTCGACAAGTCCCGCAGTCACCGCAACAAGCCTGTCTCCAAGGCTGTTCGGCAGACACGCGAGCGCTTGCAGTCGGGCCATTCCTCGACGGCCGCTTTCGATCGCGACGTCCTTCGCATGTATATGACGGCATTCACGCAGGGCGCAGCCCTGATGCCGCTGTTCGTCATCATCATTTCCGCCCTCGGCATCTATTTCACCGGCGACACCGAGATTTTCTTCTGGGCGGTCGCGACGCTGGTCGCCTATGCCGCCAACGTCTATCTCGTCCGCCGCGCCCGCAAGCAGGAAATGACGGCGGAATCCGCCCGCAAATGGCGCCGCGCTCTGTTGATCGGCCAACTGCTGATCGGCCTCAGCTGGGCCTTCTTCGCGCTGCAGAGCTGCGCCACCTGCGAGCCCTCCCGCTTCATCCTCTACAAGGGTGCGACGCTGCTCATTGCCCTGTCGGTCACGGCAATGTCGAATTTCATGCTGACGCCGTCGGTGCTCATCACCTTCAGCCCCGTCGTGCTGGCGCTGGCCGTCAAGGCCGGCATTTCCCGCGACGTGCTCGAAGTCAGCCTCACGGCGCTCTTCACCACGACCGTCATCTTCTTCAGCTATATCAGCGACCGCCTGTTCAAGCAGAACCTGCGCATCCTGTCCTTCCAGTCGGAAAAGGACGACCTGATCGCCGAGCTGGAAGTGGCAAAATCGATGTCCGACGAGGCGCGCCGCCGCGCCGAGGAGGCAAACCTTGCCAAGTCGCGCTTCCTCGCCTCCATGTCGCATGAGCTGCGCACGCCGCTGAATGCCATCCTCGGCTTCTCCGAAGTGATGTCGGCCGAGGTCATGGGGCCGCTGAACAACCCGACCTACAAGGAATATACCGGCGACATCCATCGCTCCGGCCAGCATCTTCTGAACCTCATCAACGAGATCCTCGACCTCTCGCGCATTGAGGCCGGCAAGTATGAGCTCGCCGAAGAGGCGATTTCGCTGCTGGATATTTCCGAGGACTGCATCGGCATGGTGCAGCTGCGCGCCAGCGGCAAGAACATCACCATCAGCCAGCAGTTCGAGCCCGAGCTTCCCTCGGTCTGGGCAGACGAGAAGTCGATGCGCCAGGTCGTCCTGAACCTGCTCTCCAACGCCGTGAAATTCACGCCGCAGGGCGGCGAGATCCACGTCAAGGTCGGCTGGACGGCGGGCGGCGGCCAATACATCTCGATCAAGGACAACGGCCCCGGCATTCCCGAAGAGGAAATCCCGATCGTGCTTTCCGCCTTCGGCCAGGGCTCCATCGCCATCAAGAGCGCCGAACAGGGCACCGGCCTCGGCCTGCCGATCGTCCAGGCGATCCTTGCCAAGCACGACGGTCAGTTCGTGCTGAAATCAAAGCTCCGCGAAGGCACCGAAGTCATCGCCATCCTGCCGGGCAAGCGCGTCCTGCAGAGCCTTCCTGCCGTCGAGGAAGCGCACGCGGTCTCCCGTAAGCGGAAGAGCTTCGCCTAAGGTCAGCCGAAGACGATCGCGATCAGATGCTTGCCGATCGTGAACAGCAGGAAAAGCCCGCAGGCACCGAGCATGCAGAGAACGGCAAAGGAGCCGAGATCCTTGGCATGTTTGCCGACCATCGAAATTTCGGGGGAGATCCGGTCGATGACTTCCTCGATCGCCGTGTTCAGTGCCTCGACGGCAAACAGCGCCAGAAACAGGATGACGGCGATGACCAGCTCGGAAAGCGTCGCTCCCACCGATATCAGCAGGATCAGCGACACGGCGGCAAACAGCAGCTCCTGCCGGAAGGCCGATTCCTTGATCAGGCGCTGGAACCCGGCCCAGGAATAGCTCGCGGCGGCGAAGAAATGGCTGACGCCTGTCAGCTTACGAACGGCAGGTTTCTCCAAGGCGTCCTCGTCTTGCGGTCGCGGACGGCGTCTTGCCGCCGTCCATCAGTGAAAATGCGAATACCGTTTCCCGGTCCGCGCCGCAAGCGTCTGTCATCAACCTGTCACAAAGCTGAACGCGACGCGTCCGCTCAATGCTTGTTGGTGACGCCGGCCTGCGCGAAGGTCGCCATGCCCGAATGGCAGGCGGCCGCGGCCTTGACGATACCGGCGGCGAGCGCAGCACCCGTGCCCTCGCCGAGGCGCATGCCAAGCGCCAGAAGCGGCGTCTTGCCGAGCATCTCGATGGCGCGCAGATGGCCGGGCTCGCCGGAGACATGGCCGATCAGGCAGTGATCGAGCGCCGACGGATTGGCAGCCTGCAGGATAGCACCCGCCGCCGTCGCCACATAGCCATCGATGAGAACGGGGATCTTCTCGACGCGGGCGGCCAGGATTGCCCCTGCCATTGCCGCGATCTCACGGCCGCCAAGGCGGCGCATGATTTCGAGCGGATCGTTGAGGTGATCGCGGTGCAGCTCGACGGCGCGCTCGACGGCGGCCACCTTGCGCTCCAGCATCTCGCCTTCCGAGCCCGTGCCGGGGCCGACCCAATCGCGTGCCGAACCGCCGTAAAGCGCGTAGTTGATCGCCGCTGCGATCGTCGTGTTGCCGATGCCCATCTCGCCGATGCAGAGCAGATCCGTACCACCTGCAATCGCTTCCATGCCGAAGGCCATGGTGGCGGCGCAGTCACGCTCGGAAAGCGCCGCTTCCTGGGTGATGTCACCGGTCGGGTAATCGAGCGCCAGATCGAAGACCTTGAGGCCGAGATCGTAGGCCACGCAGATCTGGTTGATCGCCGCACCACCGGCCGCGAAATTCTCGACCATCTGCTGCGTCACCGACGGCGGGAAGGGCGTGATGCCCTGGCGCGCGACGCCGTGATTGCCGGCGAAGATCGCCACCAGCGGCCGGTTGACAGCGGGCGCCCTGCCCGTCCATGCGGCGAGCCAGAAGGCGATTTCTTCCAGGCGGCCGAGCGCGCCCGGCGGCTTGGTCAGCTGCGCGTCGCGCTCGCGCGCCGCCACCAGCGCCCGGGCATCCGGACCCGGCAGATCGCGCAGCAACGCGCGGAAATCGTCGAACGGCAGGCCTGAAACGCTCATGAAGGGACTTCCTTGTATTCTGTTTTCTCCCGGCTTGCCGGGGCCAACTTGTCTTTTCGCAGCAAATCGGCTTCTTTCGTCGCGACTCTCTTAAAGCCAGCGGCAGAGGCGAACAACTCCAAAAGCGCCGCAGCTTCCATGCATGAAGTGGGGACATGATCATCAAGGCCTATGCGCTCGACACCGCCCGCGCCGTCGCGTTCCTGAGCCGCATCCCCATGCCCTCTTTCGTCTTCGCAGGCGATGACGGCAAGCTCAGCCGTACCGCACGCGCTTTCCCGCTGGCCGGCCTGCTGATCGGCATCGTCCCCGCCGCAATCTTTCTGCTGCTGCTCGGCCTGCGCGCCGACCGCCTGATGGCAGCGCTCGTGGCAATCGCCGTGCTCGCTATCATCAGCGGCGCGCTCCACGAGGATGGACTGGCGGACACCGCCGATGGTGTTGGTGGCGGGCGCGACCGGGATCATGCCCTTCTGATCATGAAGGACAGCCGGATCGGCAGCTACGGCGCCCTCGCCCTCATCCTCTCCGTGGCACTCCGCGCCGCCGCACTCGCCGCCATCGCCCGCGAAGTCCCGTCTATGGAAGCCGCACTCGCGATCCCCGTCGCCGCCTGCCTTGGGCGATCCGCCCTCGTCTGGCATTGGCACCGCCTGCCCCCGGCGAAGGCGGACGGGCTCGCCGCATCTTCAGGCAAACCCGGCGAAAGCGCCATGCATATCGCCGTCGTCTCAGCCTGCCTGTTCGCAGCGCTGATCGTCTGGCCGGCCATGGGCCTGCTGCCGCTCGTCTGCAGCCTGCTGGCGGCCGGCATTTCGGTTCTCGTCTTCACCCTCTACATCCGCCGCAAGCTGAACGGCCATACCGGCGATACGCTCGGCGCCGCCGAACAGATTTCCGAGATCGCCGCCTTCTGCGCCCTTGCCATGGCCTTGTGAAACAACGATATATCGCTCATGCAAACACCCTGCATCAACGTATGCTCGATGGACCCCGCAACCGGCTTTTGCATGGGCTGCGGCCGCACGATCCAGGAAATCGGCGGTTGGATGAGCTATTCCGATGCGGAGCGCGCGCGGCTCATGGCGATCCTCCCCGCCCGCATCTTCGATGGCCCCACGCAGAACGATAGCCGGCAAAATACCAACGCGAGGCACTCTGCATGACCCGGCTGACGGTCTTCCTGCTGATCATCGGCATCGGTCTTGCAATCCTTCTCTTCAACAACGGCAATGACCGGATCATGGGCATGGAAGCCGATGATTTCGGCCGCATGATCTATCTGCTGCCGATCGCGCTGATGCTGTCCGCCGGCGTCTGGGCAAGCCGGCGCAATATCGGTGAAACGATGCGCAACCTGATGATCTGGCTGGTCATCATCCTGGCGCTCGCCACCGTCTATCTCTACCGGCAGGATCTGCAGGGCGTCGGCAACCGGTTGCTCGCCGGCCTCGTGCCCGGCCGCGCCGTTGTCGTCACCACCAGCGAGGGCGGCAGCGAGGTCATCCTCCACAAGCTCCTGAACGGCCATTTCGAAGCCGATGTCGCCGTCAACGGCCAGACCATCCAGATGCTGGTCGATACCGGCGCCAGCATGGTGGCACTCTCACATGCCGACGCCGAACGCATCGGCATCATTCCCGAGAACCTCGAATACTCGATGACCGTGATGACCGCTAACGGCCGCACCCGCGCCGCACCCGTCACCCTCGACCGCGTCTCCATCGGCCCGATCACCCGCACCGGCGTCGCCGCCAGCGTCGCCGAAGACGGCAAACTCGACCAGAGCCTCCTCGGCATGAGCTTCCTGGAGACGCTGGGCTCGATGCAGATGCAGACGGACGAACTGCGCCTGCGGGATTGAGCCCCGCCTTTATCGGCATATCCATGGAACTTGCACGCTCCAACAGGGTTCAAACCTTGAAAGGAGGCTGTCATGGACAACCGGACCAAGGACATTGCCGACGAATATATGCGTCTCGGCGGGCATCGCTGGGCGGTGGTGGACGATAACATCGTATCCACCCGCAGCTGGGAAGCCGACACCCCGGAGGCGGCGGCTTTCTGGAAGGCGCGCGTCGAAACGCTCGACACGGATAGTCGCAGGCAGGTCGAGCTCTTTCTGCCGACCATCAACGCCAAGTGAGCGGCTGCCAGCGCGAAGAATAGGAGATCACCATGTCGAATACCGTCAGAACCGGCGGCAAGGATGCCTTCAATGGCGTCAGCCGCACCCATTTCGGACAATCCGTCGAAAGCCAGGCGCAAATGGAAGATGCCGCCCGAGAGCACGGGCATGCAACAGGCGACGAGGAGCTGAACGTCTATCGGCTGGTGCCGATCGCAGCCCCCACCGACACCAACTGGCAGAACGCGCCGTCACAGGGCGAAGTGATCGTCGCGGCCCGCACGGCAGGCGATGCGCGGATCGTGGCGGCAAGCCGGGAGCTCGATTTCATGGAGATCGATTCCGCGCCCGCCGAGGATGTCACGACGATCAATGCCAGCGCCTTCCGCAACGACAAGCTCTACAGCGTCATCGAGATCGAGCATGGCCGCAGCGATCTGCAGCGCGGCGTGCTCGAAGGCGAAATCGGCGTCGGCAATATCCGCCCGACGCAGAACTGAGTTTTGTTGGCTATATCAGGCAGCCGGTGAGGACAGCGACATGCGGGGATATGGCAGGTTCATCATCGGCTGCGCCGCGGGTCTTGCGGCAGCCTTCCTGCTGAACTGGCTTGTCGTGATCGAAGGCACGCTGCAGCTTCTGATCTTCGGATTGCTGCCGGCCTTCGGTGGCGCGATCCTCGAGAGATATGCACGTTAGCAGGCGGCAAGCATCAGCTCGAGGCCGAAAGCCAGAGGAAGCCGGTGCTTCCCGTGTGGCTGTCGCTCACCTTCGAATGGTTGTAGCTGACGGCAAAGGCCAGCGAGCACATCGCGACCATGAACGCGACAGCGAACAAAATTTGCAGTCTGATCATTCTCGGCGTCCGTATTCTAGTGGCGGTAGAATCTTCACCGCCGTCCGAAGACAGAAGTGAAGGAGACGCTAGCGATCCCCTCGCTTCGCAAAGCTAATTAAGCACACTAACGATAAGGTTGTCGCGTGACGGAAGCGTGACAAGGCAAGATTTCCACACGTAAACGCGAAATCACGCCACCATAGGTAAAATCTTCCTTGAGATTTCAGCTATTGCACAGCCATGCATTGCACATTTACATCACGGCGATACGTGCCGATGGACGAATTCAACACCTGCGTGCAATTGCACCTCAGTTGCGAAGCCGGTAACCGGTCTTGAACATCCACCCAAGCGTGCCAAGGCAGATCGCCAGGAACAGCGTGATCATCGACAGGCTGATCAGCGGATTGACGTCGGCGATCCCGTAGAAACTCCAGCGGAAGCCGCTGACGAGATAGAGGACCGGATTGAAATGGCTGACCGCCTGCCAGAAGGGCGGCAGCATGTTGATCGAGTAGAAGCTGCCGCCGAGGAAGGTCAGCGGCGGCACGACCAGCATCGGGATCAGGTTCAGCTGCTCGAAATTGCCCGCCCAGATGCCGATCATGAAGCCGAACAGGCTGAAGGTGATCGCCGTCAGCAGGAAGAACAGGATCATCATGAAGGGATGCTCGATGCGCACCTCCACGAAAGCGTTGGCCGTCAGCAAAATGATGAGCCCGATCAGCAATCCCTTGGTCGCGGCAGCGCCGACATAGCCGAGCAGGATCTCGGTCATTGCCACCGGCGCCGACAGCACTTCGTAGATCGTCCCGGTGAATTTCGGGAAATAAATGCCGAAGGAGCCGTTGCTGATGCACTGGCCGAGCAGCGTCAGCATGATCAGGCCGGGCGTGATGAAAGCGCCGTAGGAGACGCCCTCCACCGTCTGGATCCGCGAGCCGACGGCCGCACCGAAGACGATGAAATAGAGCGAAGTGGATATGACGGGAGACACCACGCTCTGCAGCAGCGTGCGGCGCGTGCGGGCCATCTCAAAGAAATAGATGGACTTGATGGCTTCGATATTCACTTGGCGCCTCCCACGAGTGCCACGAAGATATCTTCGAGCGAGCTCTGCCGCGTCGAGAGATCCTTGAAATGGATGTTGTCGGCCGAAAGCCGGGTCAGGAGCGCTGCGATGCTTTCCTGTTCGTTATGCGCGTCGAAGTTATAGACCAGCCGCGCACCGCCCTGTTCGAGTGAAAGGCCGTTTCCGGCAAAATGCTCCGGCAGTTTGTCGAGCGGCTCGGCGAGTTCGAGGATCAGCTGCTTGCGGCCGAGCTTGGCCATCAGCGCCGCCTTCTCTTCGACCAATAGCAGCTTACCGCCATTGATGACGCCGACGCGATCGGCGATCTCCTCGGCCTCTTCGATATAATGCGTGGTCAGGATGATCGTCACGCCGGATTCGCGCAGCTGCTCGACGACGCGCCACATGTCCTTGCGCAGCGTCACGTCGACACCGGCGGTCGGCTCGTCGAGGAACAGGATCTCCGGTTCATGGCTCAGCGCCTTGGCAATCAGCACGCGCCGCTTCATGCCGCCCGAAAGCTGGCGCAGCGTATTGTCCTTCTTGTCCCAGAGAGACAGGTCGCGCAGCACTTTCTCGATATGCGCCGGGTTCGGCTTCTTGCCATGCAGCCCGCGCGAGAAGCTGACGGTGTTCCAGACCGTTTCGAACTGGTCCGTCGTCAGCTCCTGCGGCACAAGACCGATCATCGTGCGGGTCGCACGGAAATCCTTCACGACGTCATGGCCGCCGACGAGCACTTCGCCGCCGCTCGGATTGACGATGCCGCAGACGATCGAGATCATCGTCGTCTTGCCGGCGCCGTTCGGGCCGAGCAGTGCCAGGATCTCGCCCTTCTCCACATCGAGATCGATGCCCTTCAGGGCCTCGAAGCCGTTGGCGTAGTGCTTGGTGAGATTGCGGATGGAAATGATGGGAGCCATGCGATTTTTTGGACGTTTCCTCTTATTGTGCCGCTATATAGTCCCTTTATGACACTTTGACATCCCGCAGCCCGTGAACACACTATTCAGAGGGCAGCCCATAGTGGCGCCAAGCAAAGCGGCTCATCGAAAATCGTCTTTCCACTGCCTTTGTCATCAACCGGTGATCTTTGCGGGGGATAACCGCCACAGAGGCAAGCAACGGTTCCCGCGCCGCCGCCCATCCCTTTGCGGAACCGTCATCGGGCGCTCGTTACGCCCCTTATTTCCGCTGTCTCTATTTGTATCGAAATGCCGCTGTAAGCACGAACACTTTGAATATCCGGTCGATCTCCCCTGAAGGCCGGTCAGTCTGAGCCGGCGTTTCGCCGGCTTTCTTTTTGTCCGCTCACCACTGTCCGTTCACGCCGCAGCCGAAGGGCGGCAGCGTCTTGCCCTCGAAACGGCTCTTCAGCATGCCGCAGCCGATGTCGCGAATCGGCGCCGGCATCATGGTGTTGAGGCTGATGCCGACCTCATCGAACGGGTCGCTCGCATAGGCGACATAGGCATACCAACGCCCGCCGAACACGGCGGCGGCAGCAATGACAACGACAAGAATGAGCATGATGAAATTCGGGCGCTTGCGTTCGGCCATCCGGACTCTCCTCTCAGAAAGAGCCCGTCAGATCAGATTCCCCTGTCGAGGCCAAGCCATCAGCCTAGCTGCAATAGACCCGGCCGCTCTTGCGCTCTCTGAGATCGAAATGGAAATGATTCCAGTGCTCCGGATTGCTGCCCGGGCCAAGCACGGTATTGAAATAGCGGCAGCTATCGCTGCGCACCGCCTTCAGCAGGCGCCCCTCCCGGAAGGAGAAAAGACCCTTCTTGCGGATATCGATCTCGTGGCCGTTCTTCAGCACGAACTTGCCGACATCGATCGCGTTGCCATGTGCATGCTCGGACATCGGATTGTATTTCTGGCGGCTGTTGTTCATGCGCCGGCAGGAATAGCCACCGAGCGGCTCGATGGTCTGGATGCCCGACCAGTAGCGGAAGCGCGCCGAGGGCGCCAGCTCGTTCTTCACCCACTTGGCAAAGGCAAGCGTCACCTGGCAGTTCAGCGTCACCGCTGGCTTCACGCCGATATTGCCGGAAAGGCCCTGCAACGAAATCGGATAAGGAACCTGGCAGGCCGGACCGTTGGAGATCGCCGGCTTGTCGGAATAGATCACGCCGAGACGCTTCAGCTCCTGGCGGCAGGCGCGCTCGGAGGCGGGCATCATGCCGAGATCGGCAGGCATTGCCGGCGTGCTCATCATCGGGTTCGAGGGCCGCAGCATCGCCACTTCCTGGCTCTCGTCCTCTTCGGGAACGCGCTGCGGCGCGACAACGGCGCTGCCATCGTTCCAGACGCGGGCCTGGCTCATCTGCGCCTGTGCGGCGGGTCGCGGCATGGCGTTGCGCTGCGTCGGCGCATCGGTGCCGATGCCATCGACGACCGGCTCGGCGGTCTCGCCCTCGGCGATCTGCTGTTGCTGCTCCTGCGCGAGCCCGACCACCGGTTCGGCGCCGAGCTCGGAATCCATGTTGACGCCGCCGTCGGGCACAGAAAGCTGCTGTGTGCCGCCCCAGTTGCCGGGCGCGTTCTGGGAGCGCGGCACCTGCTGCTGGGCGAGCGCCTCGTCACTATCAATCATCGGCAGCTTGTGGCCGGACGCCGGAGCGGCATCGCCTGCAGCATGGCCCTCGCCTGCAAGGTTCGGCGTATCGAGATAATCGACCGATCCACCGGCGCGCGAGACGGGCGCCGATCCCGGATAGGACTGCGCCGTTTCCATCGGCGCCATGCGCATGGCCGACTGTCTTGGCGGAGAAATGGAGCTGACTTTCGTGCCTGTATCGACACTTGCAGGCGGCACGAGGCCGTCACTGACGGAACAGGTCGTGAGCGCCGTGGAAACCAGCGTGGTCAGCACGATACGCCGCAAAAGAGAGACAGACACAATACCCTCCATCGCCCCGCAGCCCTGCTTGCAACCTGAAGAATTCCCCTCAAATTTAAATAAAACTGGTGAAGGAAAGCTTACCCGTGATGGAGAAGGCAGTTTCCCGCCTTCTCCTGATACCTTCAAGCCGCCCGGTTATAGGAGCGCTGAGCCGTCGCCTCGCCCTGGCCGAGGCGGAAGTTGGAAAGCAGCGTGCGCAGCTGGTTGCTCTCGGTGGCGAGCGTCTGGCTGGCGGCCGTGGTCTCTTCCACCATCGCGGCATTCTGCTGCGTCATCTGGTCCATGTGGTTAACCGAGGTATTGATCTCCTGCAGTCCGGTCGCCTGTTCGCGGGCAGCCGTCGCGATGGAATTCACGTGGTCGTTGACCTTGTTGACCAGAGCCTCGATCTCGACCAGCGCATCGCCGGTCGAGCGAACCAGCGACACGCCGGTTTCGACTTCGGCCGCCGAATTGCTGATCAGCGTCTTGATCTCCTTGGCGGCATTCGCCGAGCGCTGTGCCAGCTCGCGCACTTCCTGCGCAACGACAGCGAAACCGCGTCCCGCCTCACCCGCACGCGCCGCTTCGACACCGGCATTCAGCGCCAGAAGATTGGTCTGGAAGGCGATTTCGTCGATGACGCCAATGATCTGGCCGATCCGGCTCGAGGAATCCTCGATCCGGCTCATTGCCGCGACCGCATTGCGGACGATCTCGCCGGACTTGCCGGCGCTGGTCTTCGTCTCGGACACCATCTCGCGCGCTTCTGTTGCCCGCTCGGAGGCGGTGCGAACGGTTGCGGTGATCTC